>NZ_AUTR01000016.1:0-5047 GCF_000497875.1 Pseudoalteromonas sp. S8-8 | reverse complement strand
CGCAAAAAAGCAAAACTAGAACGCGCAAGCAAACGTATTATTGAACGCCACCAATCACAAGATGGACTGGGCGAAGAGTTGATAACTCAGGACTTAAAACAAAAAGAAAAGCTGGATAGAAGTGCAGGTAAAATCACCGAGTTTTTAGCCACTCACGAAGAGAAAACAGGCAGTAAAGGCAAGCCTGTTAAAAGTAATATCACTGACCCAGATAGTGCGAAGATGACGACCTCAAAAGGGACAATTCAAGGCTACAACGGCATCGCGATAAACGATGATAAACATCAAATCATCCTGCAAGCACAAGCGTGGGGCTCAGTGGGCGAACAACAAACTTTACAGCCAGCCGTTGCACAATTAAAACAGCAGCTTGCTAAACTCAATACAGAAAAAATGGCAGATAAACACACCATCAAATTTACCGCAGACAGTGGGTTTAACAGCGAAGTAAATCTTGAGTTTATGGCGCAAAGTGGGTTCGATACCTACATTGCGGATAACCAATTTAGAAAACGAAATCCGCTATTTAAAGACAGCGAAACATACGAAACAGAGCAAGAAAAACGGCGACTAAAACGCAGCAAAGGCAAGCCTCGGTTATTTACCTCAGACGATTTTCATTATGATGAGACAACGCAAACATGCCGCTGCCCTGCAGGCAATGCCATGTGGCGAAGCGGGGTCAATGTAAACAGCCATAACCAGCAATACACGCGATTCTGTGGTTACTTAAAAGACTGTAAAACATGCCCGCTACAGCAGCAATGCATGCGAAAACCACCGATAGAAAGAGGACGACAAGTGCAGTTTATAAATAATGAATCGCGCAAAAAGCTGAGCTATGTCGATAAGATGAAAGTTAAAATAGACAGCCCAATCGGACGACGACAATACAGCAAACGGCTCGGCTGTATTGAACCGGTGTTCGGGAATATTACAGTGAACAAAGGCATGAATAAATTGACCTTACGGGGTCAAGCGAAAGTAAATGCGCAATGGCAATTGTATTGCCTTGTTCATAATATAGAAAAGCTGAAAAATACGATACATTAAAAAGGGGAAGCCCTTTTAACCTAAATTAAAGCCACTCAAACACCCGTAATCCCTTCCAAAACGCCAATTAAAACAATATCAAACACTTCTATATTCTGCATAAAAATATAGTAATCAATTGAACCAAAATAGGAACTCAGCTATGGTTTGTTTATCAATAAAAACAAATTTAAAAACGAGTTAATCTACAGGCTCGTTAGCACTCAATGGCGTTGTAAGATTTTCAAAGTACTTTGAATCATATCAGCACTTTTTCCTGTCATATATGCGGTTACAATCACGCCTTCTTTTAGTAAACAAATAGTATTTAAAAGATCTTCTGAATTATTAGTTAATTTACTTTTAATAAGTTGACGTACTTGATCTTTATGGTAACGACAATAACAAGATATTTCACTTTTTGGATCGCTAAACTCAGCCGATGTATTTATAAAAAAACAACCTCTAAAATCACCCAGTTCAGGTTCATTTCCTATAAACCAGCTTTGTAATGATGCAAAAAGTACATTAATTAATTCTTGATCATTTGTGGTCTTTTCTAATTTAGATTTTAACCAATTTATAAAAATGAAGTGTCTTTTTCCCAGCGTCGCAATGACTAAATCATTTTTCCCATCAAAATGACTGTATAAGGTTTTTTTTGCAATACCTGATACTTTTATAACTTCATTTATTCCAATTGAGTTAACGCCATGTTGATAAAACAGCTCTAATGCGGTTTTTAATAACAACTCTCGCTTTTGATTCATAATAAGCTCCATAAAATTATCAATATAATATTGACATGAGTAGAACGAGTTGTCTACACTAACAAGGTAGACAGGTTGTTCTACTTTTTTTTGTGAGGTATTTATGAATCGTTATTTATTAGCTGTAATTGCTGGTTTTGGTGCATTTATTGCTATTGGTTTATTGTCATTAACTGAAACTAATTTTAATGATATTGTTTTAATAATGGCTCCATTTGGTGCAACTACTGTACTTGTGTTTGGAGTGCCAGATAGCCCATTAGCTCAAGCCAAAAATGTAATTTTTGGGCATTTAATTACTGCCTTTATTGGAATATTATTTTATCAATATGTAGATGTAACACCGTTAACAATAGCTTTAGCAACAGGTTTAGGAGTTACGAGTATGTTAGTTTCAAAAACCACTCATCCACCTGCGGGAGCTAATCCAATTTTAATAATGCTTTCAGGGCAAAGTTGGTTATTTTTGGTGACGCCAGTATTAATTGGCTCTATAGTTATCGTTTTGGTGGGTAAAGGGCTTCAAAAGCTTCAAAGCCATTACTTTAAATCAGAGTGCTAATACGGCGTTAAATGCCTAAATAAAATATATCGCATTCAGGAAGAATAATTATGAATCTATGCAGTATCCTCGGTATTGAAAAGCCAATAATTCAAGCTCCAATGGCTGGAGTACAAAACTGGGAGTTGGCTGCAGCAGTATCAAACTCTGGTGGGCTTGGCTCTATTCCTTGTGGAATGCTGACTAAAGATCAGGTCTTATTCGAGATTATAAATTTCAGAAAACACTCAAATAAAACTTACAACTTAAACTTTTTTTGTCACAAAATGCCTGAGATAAATCATCAGGCACTTGAAGCATGGGAAGAGCAGCTTTTACCGTACTACGAGTCTTTTTCGATCAAGCCTCTAAACGAAATTTCTGGCTTAAGGGTTCCTTTTGATGCAAACCTTGCTGATGCAATAGAGCCCCATAAACCACCAATACTTAGCTTTCATTTTGGTCTTCCATCCGCAGAGCTTGTAACAAGAATAAAGTCATGGGGAACAGTTATAATTTCTTCAGCTACGACCAAGGAAGAAGGAGTGTGGCTAGAGGAAAATGGAGCTGATATTGTCATTGCTCAGGGCTATGAAGCTGGAGGTCATAGAGGTATGTTCATGACTTCGGACGCATCAACTCAACTTCCGACGTTAGAACTTGTAGCTTGCTTAAAACATGAATTATCTGTACCAGTTGTTGCTGCAGGTGGAATAGCTACAAGCACAGATATCAAAGAAATGATAAGGCTAGGTGCGTCAGGAGTTCAAGTTGGAACTTCTTACTTGTTATGCGATGAGGCGAAAACAAGTGCTATTCACAGGCAAGCAATAAAATCAAAAAACAGCGTAACCGCTTTAACTAATATATTCTCAGGTCGATTGGCGAGAGGTATTACTAATAAAATAATGAAAGAGTTAAATTTTATTACGAGTAAAGCGCCAGAGTTTCCTTATGCATCTATAGCTATTGGTCCTTTGAGATCAAAAGCTGAATCCCAAGGTAAATCAGATTTTACTCCACTGTGGTCAGGTACTGACCGAAGTGGTTGTAAAGAGATTTCCGCTACTAAGTTAACCTATGAGTTATGGGGGGACGGCATTTAACAAGTGACTATGGTGTCAATTCCTAATTTCAAACCATTTTAGGATCCCACATGACACCATCCCTCACCATAGAATTTATGATTACTATAAGCTTTCTTATACAGGCAATAATAGCCACTTTTTTAGGTTTCCCTGCCGCGACTAGCCGATGATAAATAGCTTTAAATTTAGGGTTACATTGGATAGCTGACATCATTGCCATATACATTGCGGTTCTAATTTTTGGCCGTCTACCTCGTATCATCCGTTTACCTTGATAAGCACCACTTTCTCGATTAAATGGTGCAACACCAACCAGTGATGCAGCCTCTTTATTGTTTACACACCCAAGCTCAGGCATGTCACTAAGTAAGTTAAACGCGACAACATTACCAACGCCAGGCACACTTTGAATAATGTCATTCTTGACCTTATATTCGTCACATTCTTTGATGAGTTTTTGTAGTTTCAAATCTACTTTTTCAATCTGATTTTTTAATGCCGTTAGGATAGGTTTTATTAGTGATGATATTGTTTTTGGCATTATCTGTGAACGATTTTTCTCCATCGTTTGCATATCCATTAACTGCCTTCTTCTAGAAAGTAAATCACTCATCAAGCGCATCTGCTCTGGCTTTAAAGATGTAGTGGTCAACTAATTTTGGCCACAGTTTTAGAATCTTGGCATCTAACCTCAGATTCATTTGGGGCTAAACCGGCATTATAATGATGTGGCCTAACGTTGTTGTAATATCCGTTGATATAATCACTAACGCTATATTTAGCATCTATAAAATTTCCATATCCAACCTTTGGCATCCATTCCGTTTTAAAGCTTCTAAAAAATCGCTCCATTGGTGCATTATCCCAACAGTTTCCACGCCTACTCATACTTTGTTTGATTTTATAGCGCCATAAACGTTGACGATATTTTAAACTGGTATAGTGACTACCCTGGTCTGAATGAAACATCAGTCCTGTCGGTTTTCCTCTGCTTTCATACGCGAGTTCAAGCGCTTTTAGCGTTAAATTAGTATCTGGCGACAACGACATGGCCCAGCCAACTACTTTACGTGCAAATAAATCAATAATAACGGCTAAATAAGCCCAGCGATTACCTACCCAAATATACGTCACATCACCGCACCACACGGTATCTGGCTCAACAACATCAAATTGTCTATCAAGCAGATTTGGAATTTCAAGGTGCTCATTACCGCCGCGTTTATATGAATGTTGAGGTACTTGGCAGCTTTCAAGCTTTAATTTAACCATTAGCTTAGCAGCACGATAACGACTCAATTCAAAATCATTGTTCGTTGCTATTGCCGCGATTGTCCGCGCCCCAGCTGAGCCGCCGCTCATTGCATGTATTGCTCTAACTTCAGCCTCTAGCCTTATTTGTTCTAGTGTCGGCGTTGTATCCCTTATAGCCCAATATTTATAGCTGCTACGATGCACATTGAATACGTTACACAGCACGCTAATTGGGTAACGCTCTCGTTGATTTAGTTTCTCAATTAACGAGAATTGTTCAGGGAGTCGGACATCAAGAGAGCGGTAGCCTTTTTTAATATATCCTTTTCTAATTCAATGCGTTGGATTTGCTTTTTAAGTTC
>NZ_AUTR01000015.1:0-16925 GCF_000497875.1 Pseudoalteromonas sp. S8-8 | reverse complement strand
TATTCTGCTATGAAGGAGTAAGGAAATGGGGTTTAAAAAGTCATCACAACAGGTTAGCACACCACGAAGACGATTTGTTCAAGGCATAATTGCAGGTGGTGTACTTGCTGCTTTTCCGAGCGTGTTACATGCTGCATCATCTTTAGTAGCAGGAACACTAACAGGCACTGTGCCCGAATTAAGCGGCGAAGTCATAGATCTGGTCATAGATGAATCGCCGGTTAACTTTACCGGCGTAGTACGTATGGCGACAACAATTAATGGTTCTATACCCGCTCCAACCTTGCGCTTAAAAGAAGGTGATGATGTTACTATAAGAGTAACAAATAACTTATCAGTACCGAGCTCTATCCATTGGCATGGCATCATTCTACCTTATCAGATGGATGGCGTGCCAGGTATCAGTTTTAAAGGCATTATGCCGGGCGAAACCTTTATTTATAAATTTAAGCTACAGCAAAGCGGTACATATTGGTATCACTCCCACAGTGGTTTTCAAGAAATGACAGGCATGTACGGTGCATTAATTATTGAACCGCGAGAAAACGATATTATTAGTGCAGATAACGAACATGTTATTCAATTATCTGATTGGACTGATGATGACCCTATGGCGCTGTTCCGTAAATTAAAAGTACAGAGTGATGTATTTAACTTCAATCAACCTACTGTTCCAGAGTTTTTCGATGACGTTTCAAGCAGCAGTATTTCAAATGCTCTACAGCGCCGAAAAATGTGGAATCAGATGCGAATGAACCCTACAGACTTAGCTGATTTATCTGCATCAGCAATGACTTTTTTAATGAACGGTAGTACTCCAATGGCAAACTGGCGTGGATTATTTAAAGTCGGTGAAAAGCTTAGGTTAAGGTTTATTAATGGCTCTAGTAATAGCTTTTTTGACGTGCGTATCCCCGAGCTAAAACTGACGGTTGTACAAGCAGATGGGCAAAACGTTGAACCAGTGACAGTTGATGAATTTAGATTCGGCCCTGGTGAAACCTATGACGTGATTGTTGAGCCAAAAAATGATGCGTATACGATTTTTGCTCAAAGCATGGACCGCTCAGGTTACGCAAAAGGAACTTTATCAACGGCACCTAATATTGATGCGCCAATACCTGCTCTGGATCCTGTTGAGTGGTTAACGATGACCGATATGATGGGCAATATGACCCACGGCGGTGAGCATTCTGCAATGGCTGGTATGTCAGGCATGAACTCTAAAAAAATGGATCATAGCGCAATGGGCCACGGTGCAATGGCGATGGATCATAGCAAACATGGTATGTCTGAAAACCCATTGGCGGTTGCCAGCTCTAAAGTGCGTCATGCAAAAACGGAGTATGGAGCTTCAGTTGATATGCGCGTTGATATGCCTAGAACAAATCTTGATGATCCTGGTATTGGTTTACGTAAAAATGGTCGCCGTGTTTTAACACTTGCAGATTTACACTCACTTGAAGGGATCACTAACCAGCAAGAGCCAGAAGCTGAAATTGAGCTGCATTTAACCGGCAACATGGAGCGTTATAGCTGGTCATTTGATGGCTTAGAATTTGGTAAAAGCACGCCAGTGCATATGAAGCATAATCAACGTTTAAGAGTTATTTTACAAAACGATACCATGATGACACACCCTATGCATTTGCATGGTATGTGGAGTGATTTAGAAAACGAGCAAGGTGATGTGCAAGTGCGACGTCATACGATTCCTGTTCAACCCGCACAAAGAATCAGCTTTTTAACCACCCCTCACGATGTAGGTCGCTGGGCTTGGCATTGCCATTTATTATTCCATATGGATGCCGGTATGTTTAGAGAGGTAGTCGTATCATGAAACAATTAAAACTATCTAAATCATTCGGTTTATTAATGTTAACTGGGGCTTCATTAATTAGTTTCCCTTTATTAGCGCAAAGTGAAATGGCACAAATGAATAGCGCTAAGATGCAACCACAAGGAGGAAGTGCACCTAAAGATGCAAGAGACCCTCATGCTTACTCTGCGGGAACAACTTTAACAGAAGGCCCATATGCGCTTGAGGGCAATGAGCGATTAACACTCGCTGATGAGCATCCATTTTACGCATTACTAGGCGATCGTCTTGAATATAACGAGCAAGCAAATGCAGGTGTATTTGACTTACAAGCATGGTACGGCACTACCTTTGATCGATTGGTAGTTAAAACTGAGGGGGATTTCAGCGAAGGAAGCCTTGAGGAAAACCAAACCGATATTTTATGGGGTCACGCCGTATCAGCATATTGGGATACTCAAGCAGGTGTTCGTCTTGATTACAATAAAGAAGGTGAAAATCGGCAATGGTTGGCTTTTGGCTTACAAGGTTTAGCCCCTTATTGGTTTGAACTTGATATGACAGCGTACGTAGGTGAGCGAGGCAATACCGCATTTACGTTAGAGGCAGAGTACGAACTACTACTCACGCAAAAGCTAATTATACAACCGCGAGCCGAAATTACACTTTATGGCAAAAACGATAAACAAAACGAACTTGGAAGTGGCCTATCAAGCAGCGCGATTGGCTTTAGGGTTCGTTATGAGTTTACACGCCAGTTTGCGCCCTATATTGGCGTTGAATGGAGCAATAAATTTGGCAGTACCGCCGACTATGCCACATCAAGTGGACAAAGTAGCAATAACACCGCATTTGTTGCGGGTATTAAATTTTGGTTTTAATCATTTTAAATAAGAGGTAATTATGAAGTTATTTAATTCTGCAGTAGTTATTTTAGGTTTAGTGCTTACATTTTCCGCATCAGCGCATATATCACTCAAGCAATCAACACCTACGCAAGA
This sequence comes from Pseudoalteromonas sp. S8-8, assembly GCF_000497875.1. NCBI lineage: Bacteria > Pseudomonadati > Pseudomonadota > Gammaproteobacteria > Alteromonadales > Pseudoalteromonadaceae > Pseudoalteromonas > Pseudoalteromonas sp. S8-8. Next base: position 14,105 of record NZ_AUTR01000015.1, on the reverse strand, counting down.
AGCCATGTTAATGCAAAGCCCAGAGCAACTTTCGTTAACTTTTGGTGGTGAAGTAAGGCTAGCAAAAGTCATCATCAAAGATGAAAAAAATAAATCAATAAACTTTGATTTCAAACCTAGCTCCACCCCAAGCACAGACTTTAATTGGTCGCTGCCGAGTTTAGCACATGGTACCTACACGGTTAAATGGACAGTACTTGGGGGGGATGGACATAAAATGTCAGATTCGTTTTCTTTTATGGTACATCAAAGTGAGTCAAGTAATATGATGCAAGAACAATCTAATGCCCACAGCAAACACAATCATTAAGTAGCAGCATGATACAAGTAAGTGAATGGTCAGTACTTTTACTATTATTAAAGCTAGCAAGCTATAGTGCTTTGGCCGCACTTGCTGGTACTTTTTTAATTCGTTTTATTATCGCCAGTAATTTATCTGGTCATCACTTTATAAGTTTCTCTCAGTATTTAAAGCGCTGGCAAATTCAATGTGTGGCATTGGGTTTTATTGCTGTCATTTTACAAGTACCAATTGAAGCTGGTGCAATTGCAGAATCTGGTGTAACGGGAATGCTAGACCCTTTTATGCAAGAGATTGTTTGGCAATCAGTTATAGGAGAACAAGCTCTTTTCAGAGGCGCAGCGCTTTTTGTGGCTATGATTGTTGCACTTAATTGGCGCATTAACATAAAGCACCGTTTTGCAGTGGTTATAAATAATACAGTTATGTTGGTTTTGCTTATATCTATTGCATATAGCTTCACTTTCACAGGTCACAGTGCAAATGAAAATGGGTTAGTAAAAAGCATGTTAACTTTTCACCTTCTTGCAATAGCAAGTTGGGTGGGGTCACTGTGGCCACTATATAAAAGCTGTACCATATTATCTGTTCATGAAGTTAAGAAGGTAATGCACCTGTTTGGGCACTTAGCCATCATCGTTGTATTTGTGCTGCTTATTTCAGGTTTAGCGCTTTTGCTTAATTACCTGCATTCGTTATCAGCGCTGTTCACGTCAAGTTATGGGCAATTAATTTTGCTAAAACTGCTACTAGTGAGCGCGATGCTTATGATGGGGGCTTGGCACAAACTAATTTTAGTTCCGAGAATCACCCAAAAACAGCATGTAGGTACACTAAAACGTTCCATCAGTGTAGAAATGCTGATAGCTGCTTTTGTACTTATTACAACAAGCGTGTTCACCACACTTGTTGGTCCCCCAAATTAATTTAATAAAAAGAGAGCAACATGTTTAATAACTCTGCAAAAATAATCATAACATCGCTATTACTTTTTGGCGCATTGAACTCACTAGCTGTAAGCGCACACAAGAATGAGGAACATGCAAATGAGCGTGTGTTATTTGTTGGTACCGATACCCCAGCTGCGCAAGCAGTAAGTGCCTTTCACCAAGCATTAAATCAAAGTGATCAAAAAAAAGCTCGCTCATTATTAGCTGATAACGTCATTATTTTTGAAGGCGGAGGCGTTGAGCGTTCTGCCGATGAATATGCAAATCACCACATGCTAGCGGATATGAAATACCTCAGTTCGGTTAATAGCAAACTATTAGAACATCAGGTTTATATAAGTGGTGATATCGCTTACTCCATTTCGCGAAGTGAAACGATGGGCAGCTACAAAGGTAAAGCCATTAACACAACGGGTATGGAGTCAATGACTCTAAAAAAGACCCGCAATGGCTGGAAAATCACACATATTCATTGGTCAAATTAAGGAAGTAACATGCGATTAACGTACATAACAACTGCACTTTCAGTGATGTTGGCGGTGTCTATATCAGTAAAAAGTATGGAAAACCCACACAGTGTATTGCCAGTCCAAGAGGCCATAGAAAAAGATAAAACAGAGATTGAGTTGACAGTTTATAAAAGTAAAAACTGTGGGTGCTGTAAAAAATGGATTGAGCATATTAATGAAAGTGGCATTAAAACAAAAGCAATAGATGTTGCTGATATGGGGCTAATTAAAGCTCAATATCAAATAAAGCCAAATATGCGCTCATGCCATAGCGCTGTTTCAGCCGATGGGTATGTTTTTGAAGGGCACGTGCCAGCTAAATATATAAAGCAGTTTTTAGCTGAACAACACCCTCAGAAAACGATCGGGCTGACAGTTCCGGCAATGCCTGTTGGCACGCCAGGTATGGAGATGGGCAATCGTTTTCATAAATATAATATTGAAGTACTTACTCAAGATTCACAGCAACATACTTATAAGCATATCAGCAAATACGCAGTGCAGTTTTAACTCTTATGGCATAGTTATTGAATTAGCCGTAAGTATTAATGCGATGATTAAATATATAGTGGGCTTACGCCTTATAAATTGTAAGTAATACCCCTTAGTATAAATAAAATACAAGTTGAACAACTGAAAAGGAGCCATTGTAATGTCACAGTATTTAAAATTTTTCTTAATGATAGCCACATCAACATTAGTCATGTTTGTACTAATGTATTTGAATAGTTATCAGCTAAGCCATGTGTTTTTTAGTGAAACGCGTACCTATATGGCTATTTATATGGGGGCTGCAATGGCGGTAGTTATGCTGTTGTTTATGCTAAATATGTATAAGGATAAAAAGAAAAACAGCGTAGTTTTAGGGATCAGCATTATTAGCTTTGTAGGCGCATTATTTTTAGTACGTTCGCAAATAACGGTCAACGATCAGTCTTGGATGTCAGCCATGATACCGCATCATTCAATCGCTATACTGACTAGTGATAGAGCTAATATCAAAGACAAGCGCGTCCAAGAGCTTGCAACAAATATTATTGAAGCACAGCGTCGTGAGATTAAAGAGATGCAGTGGTTACTGAACGATATAGAAAAAAATGGCCTAGCAGAAACTCAGGAACAAGCACAATCTAGAGCTGTACCGGATTTTAATGCTAAGTAAAATTTTATAAGAATACGTAAAAGGGAGCTAAACATGAGTAAATCAGCAGAGCTTTATAGAATGGCAACAGATGAGCATATTTGCCCATTTGGCTTAAAGTCAAAAGACCTTCTAGAACGCGAGGGTTATGATGTTAATGATCACTTATTATCTTCTCGTGAACAAACAGATAAATTTAAAGCAAAGCACAACGTAGAGACCACACCACAAACATTTATTGCTGATAAACGTATCGGTGGTTATGACGACTTACGTGATTACTTTGATAAGCCAAAAGCTGGACAGCAAGGTACAACTTACACCCCGGTTATTGCAATCTTCGCGGTCGCATTTTTACTAAGTTTGGCATTTAGTTTTGCAATGGGTCATGGATTAATTTCCATGAAAACCGTGGAGCTATTTGTTGCGTTAACTATGGCTGTGTTGGCAATACAAAAACTTCAAGATTTATTTAGTTTCTCAAATTCATTTATCACTTATGACTTAGTGGCGATGAAAGTAGTGAGGTATGCCTATGTTTACCCATTTTTAGAAGCGTTTGTTGGTATTGGAATGATAGCTGGGTTGCCAGCATATAGTATTGCTCCTATTTCATTATTTATTGGTGGTGTTGGTGCTGTTTCTGTTTTTAAAGCCGTATATATAGATAAGCGCGAACTCAAATGTGCATGTGTAGGCGGTGATAGTAATGTACCGTTAGGCTTTATTTCACTTACAGAAAACCTGTTTATGATCGCTGCTGGGATATGGATGCTTGCCAGGTAGAAGGTAAAGTATTTAATTTAAAAATATAATGAACAGTTTATTTATGGGGGTACCTGACTCAGTCTAAAGTCTGAATTATCTCTTTGAGTCCAGCATCAATCTGTTCTGACACTTCGAAGACCTCACCAACTTCGATTGCTAAATAGCTAAAAGTGTTTTTGACGATAAATAGTTAATTGGCACTGTAAAAACTCACAGTGCCAATTAACAATTAGATTAGAAATCGTTCTTCGATTTTACATCTACAAGCTGACCATTTTTAGCTATTTTGAAATAAACTTGTTCACTATCATTTGATGCTTGGATAATATAAGTATCATCGCTCTCGTTTACGACAGTAAATGCTTCTGAAGAAATACCTTTCCAAGAATCATTTAGTTTTCCAACCTCAAAACCATAGTCTTTAAAGGCCAATTTCTTTATTGATTTAGCTGCAATACTAATAGCTTGTTGATCGCTAACGTGACCATGATCACTATGTGCTAGAACACCAGTACTCATTAATGAAATACAAACTAATGCTATTGGAATTAATCTATTCATTGTTTTCTCCTATTAAGTTTTAAGTTTTAAGTTTATTGTTTTAAGCCAATTACTTTATATTGTCCTTTTACTAAAAGCTGTATAGCTACGGGGTTATCTGAGTTGTTTTTCCAGTACCAGCCATGTGAGCCCCCAAATGGGGCGGTAAAGCTGCCCTTCATTTCGCTTAAATTGGCAATTGCATAGCTTTCGAAGTAACCGGTTGTGTCTCCTGCTGGCTCTCCGTGTAAATCAAAATGTAAAGAAGCGCCATCGGTCATCCATTCGTAGGTCATTTTTTCATATTGTTGCATCTCAAATTTATATTCAACCCCGCGATTTGCAGGGATAGTGACTTCAATTGTTTGAAACTCATCACTGCCCACTTGCAATGAATCTGATGTTTTAAGTGGTTTTTGCGCTGATGCCTGAGCTATTTTAGTAACGCCCAGTTGTTTACCGAGTCCGGTTGGATCAATGTTATATTCGGCCGGAAGAATAAATAGCACAAGGGCGATTATCGCAACTAATGAAGCGGTAATACTGGCTTTTATAAGTGTTTTTGAACTAACTGTATGTTGCATATATTTCTCTAAATTAATTAATCATATAACCGGTTAACTGAAAGCCGACTAGCATTAAACCGGCACTCATTAATACACCGTTGGTGAATGTTGAAAAACGTTGAAATGACGGCAGTTTACGCCATGCATTAATGGCAATTAAAATAACTGCGAGCGCTAAAAATTGGCCAAGCTCTACGCCAATATTAAAGGCGATTAGGTTTGTCAGTAATCCATCTTCGGGTAATTGAAACTCTTGTAACTTGGTTGCTAGACCAAAGCCATGAAACAAACCAAAAATAAGCACCGCCATTTTTGTATTTGGCTGCCAATTAAAACAACGCTTAAACCCACCTAAGTTATCAAAGCCCTTATAAATAACTGAAAAACCAATAATAGCGTCAATTAAATAGGCATTAATCTGAATATCGCCAAGCACACCTAATAGTAACGTTGTGCTGTGGCCGATGGTGAACATGGTTACATACAGCAAAACCTCTTTACTGCGATACAAAAAGAAGATCACACCGATTAAAAACAATATATGGTCGTAACCGGTGATCATGTGCTTTGCACCAATATAAATAAATGGCACAAACTGTACGCCTTGGTTTTGCTCTAAAAAAGCGCGAGTGCTGTCATCAACTCCATGGGCCAAGGTCTCAAAGCTAAGAAAAGCCAAAACAAGCACCATAATCATTATGCTAACGTTTATTATTTTAGTTGACATCATGTTGCTCCAACGTTTCACTTTCAGTCAAAATAGACTCCTTTTCATTGTGTAAAAGTCGATACAGTGCGGGGATCACAAATAATGTTAGTAAGGTCGACGAAATAATGCCGCCAATTACCACGGTTGCTAAAGGCCGCTGTACTTCTGAGCCAATCCCTGTATTAAGTGCCATAGGAATAAATCCTAATGAGGCAACCAGTGCTGTAGTTATCACTGGGCGAAGACGTGTTAATGCCCCCTCTGTTATCGCTTGATTAAGCCCCATTCCTGAGCTGCGTAATTCACGAATAAACGATACCATTACCAAGCCGTTTAATATGGCAATGCCGGATAAAGCAATAAAACCGACCGCTGCAGATATTGAAAATGGAATATCACGTAACAGCAGTGCTGCAATTCCGCCGGTAAGCGCTAAAGGCACACCGGTAAAAATAATCGCAGCATCTTTAAGTGAGTTTAAAGCTAAAATAAGCAAGCCTATAATCATTAACAATGTAACGGGCACAACCACACTCAAACGCTCAGAGGCCGATTGTAACTTTTGATACGTTCCTCCGTATTCAATCCAATAACCAGCAGGAATAGTGACTTTATCTTCAATAATTGTTTGAATATCTCCAACAAAGCTTCCTAAGTCACGTCCTCGTACATTGGTAGTCACTACAATACGACGTTTAGCATTTTCGCGATTAATTTGACTTGCGCCATTAGTGAGTTTGATTGTTGCTAACTCTTGGAGCGGCACAGCGCGACCATTAGGTAAATTAATAGGTAAGTAACCTATCTCTTGCACATTATTACGCTGCTGCTCTTCTAAACGAACAACAATATTAGAGCGGATATCCCCTTGATAATACTTACCTGCAATAGTCCCTCCTAATGCGGTGGCTAACTGTGACTGAATGTGTGCTTTGCTGATACCAAACTGGCTTAGTTTTTCAACATTGGGTACAATTTCAAGCATTGGCAACCCGCTTGTTTGCTCAACCATTAAATCGGCAATACCGTCAACATTTCCAATAGCAGATTCAATCTCTTTACCTAACGCAGCAAGTGTTTCAAAGTCATCACCAAACACTTTAATTGCCAGCTCAGCGCGTACACCTGCTAATAATTCATTAAAGCGCATTTGAATTGGTTGTAAAAACTCATAGCGGTTACCTGGAATTGGCTTAACTAAGGCTGCTAACTCTTCAACAATTTGTGCTTTTGACTTATCAGGGTTTGGCCATTGCTCTCGTGGTTTTAGAATAATAAAGTTATCGGCTACGCTAGGGGGTACTGCATCTGTTGCTACATCTGCGGTGCCAATTTTTGCAAATACGCGCTCGACTTCAGGCATCTGCGTAATTTTTTCTTCCAACACTTTTTGTAGCTCAATCGCTTGGCTTAATGATGTACCAGGAATACGAAGCGCATGCATGGCAATGTCTCCTTCATCAAGATTTGGTGCAAACTCGCTTCCTAAGCGTGTGGCTTGATAACCAAAGAATGTTACGAGTAAACAAGCTATTAGCACCACAGCCCAGCGGCCTTTTAATGCTAATGAGAGTACCGGCTTATAAATACGACTTAACCCTAGCATAATATGGTTAGGTTTTTCTTTAACCGGTTTCTTAAATAGTAAAGCCACCATTGCGGGCACAAATGTGATTGAAAGCGCCATTGAGCAAAGCAGAGCGATCACAACGGTTATTGCCATCGGATGGAACATTTTACCTTCGACACCTTCCAGCGCAAAGATAGGTAAATAAACTACGGTGATAATAAATACACCAAATAAAGCGGGTCGTATGACCTCGCGCGTTGCTGTAAAAACGACCTCCAAACGCGCTTTCAACGAAAGGGGTGCATCGCCTTTCATCCCTAGACGCCGTAAGCAATTTTCGACGATAATTATCGTACCATCAACCAGCAGACCAAAATCTAAAGCTCCTAAACTCATCAAATTTGCACTGACACGCGTGTGTACCATACCAGTTATTGTCATTAACATTGCAAACGGGATAACTAAGGCCGTTAAAAATGCGGCTCTAAAATTACCCAGTAATACAAATAATACAACAATCACTAAAATGGCTCCTTCGAGCAGATTAGTCTGAACGGTTGAAAGTGTTTTATCTACAAGTTTGGTGCGGTCATACACCGCTTTTGCGACAATGCCTTCGGGTAAACTGCCATTGATTTCTTTTAACTTTTCACCAACGCCTTGTGCAACTGTGCGGCTGTTTTCTCCTATTAGCATGAACACGGTGCTCATCACCACTTCGCGGCCATTTTGTGTAGCAGCACCAGTACGCAACCCTTTACCATCACTTATAGTGGCAACATCTTTAATAAACACTGCACTGCCGTCTATAGTTTTGATGGGTAAATTAGTGATTTCAGTTAAACCAGCAACCTGACCTGGGACACGAATTAACCATTGCGCACCGCTTTTTTCAATAAATCCGGTGCCTTGGTTTTGGTTGTTTTGACCAATAGCATCAACAACATCTGCTGAGGTAAGATTATAAGCCAGTAGTTTTTCAGGTTTAAACGCAACGAGAATTTCACGCTCGTAACCACCAATAGGGTTTACTTCAACAACACCAGGCACCCGCATTAATTGAGGGCGAATTGTCCAGTCATGTACTGTTCGTAAATCAATGGGGGTTACATCACTACCGTCGGGGTTTTTAGCGCCAGGCACAGCATCAACCGTAAACATAAAAATTTCACCTAACCCAGTAGCTATCGGGCCAAGCTCAGGTAAAAGGTTTATCGGTAACTCGGAACGAGCACTAGACAGCCGCTCATTAACCAACTGGCGAGCAAAGTAAACATCGGTATCATCAGAAAAAATAGCAATAACTTGCGATAAACCATAACGAGACACAGAACGTGTGTTTACAAGCCCTGGTAGCCCAGCTAATGCATTTTCGAGGGGAAAAGTAACGCGTTGTTCAACCTCTAACGGCGTATAGCCTGGCGCTTCGGTGTTGATCATAACCTGAACATTAGTTATATCAGGTACTGCATCAATAGGTAGTTTAGTAAAATTCCATAAGCCTAATCCTGCAATGGCTAATACCATGACAAGAACGAGGATATTTCGCTTTATAGCAAAGCGTAAAATCGATTCTAACATTACGCTCTCCTAGTGATCGTGTGACGCGCCAGACTTTTCAATATCGGCTTTGATGATGTAGCTATTTTCAGTAACATACTCAGTACCAGCAGGCAGTCCACCTAGTACCTCTACCCATGTTGCATCTGAACGACCCAGCTCAAGCATCCTGACTTCATATTCATCAGCGACTTTTGCATACACGACCGTAAAATCACGAAAGCTCTGTAAGCCTATTTTCTTTACCGCTAAAGGAACTTCAAAAGAAGCAGTTTCAATATCGGCTTTAACAAAACTCCCTTCCAACAAAGGCTCAGCCTGTTGTGCCAACGTAACCCACACCATTCTTGCCTGATCACTTCTAACTTTTGGCTCTATAAATGATACCTTACCAGCAATATTCACAAGACTACCTTCTGCCTTAATACTCACTAGAGTGCCTTGAGATACTTTGCTGTAATCGCTCGGGTAGACTGCTAATTTAACGACAGATTGACTCGCGTCTGTGATAACAAGCAGTTCTCGGTTATTCGTTTGCTCACCTGAATTAGCCATTTGTTTTGCGACAAAACCAGCAATAGGCGATTTTATCTCATAGGGGTTTAAACTTTCATTACTTTCAATCGTCATTAAAGTTTGGCCTTTATTTACTTTATCGCCAAGCTTTACATTTAAGTGTGTAATAACACCTTCAAAACGTGCAAAAACAGTGCGGTGCGCACTCGGCGGTAACCAAACCTGTCCATAAGCAGGGATCGTTTGATGAAGCTTTTGAGACCCTGCAATTGCAGTTTCAATCGCCATTGCATCTGCTACTGCGGGTTCGATTTTTGTTCGCCCCTCTAGGTTATCGTATTGCCAACGATATTTTTTTCCTTGGTAGCTCGCATTTACTGTGACAATAAAAGAGTGCGGTTCGTAAATTTCCATATCCCCACGTAAAAAGTCACTTTGGCTAATAAACTTAATATCATCAATCACATTACCTAATCGGGTTAACGTAACCGTTAATTCAACATCGTCGGGATTAATTGGGTTTTTATTATCCGTTAACCATACTCTAAACTCAGGTGGTACGCCTGTTTCGAAAATCGCTAACTCCAATGCGAAGCTTCCTTCACGAAGCATACGACCATTATGCGGCCCTTTTTCAGGCTCTGCTTGCTCTGTAGTAGGTGTTGATACTGCGCTAGCGGGTAAATGTACCCCCGCGCTGAGGCCGAGTAATACGGCAACGGTTATGGAGGGAATAAAGTTTGTCGTTTTCATAAATAATCTCATTGTTCTATCGATGCGCCAGTAAGACGCTGAATTTCTATATGCTGTAAATGTAAGCTTTCATAAGCGCTAAGTAGTTCTGATTGCGCGCTTAATTGCGCCTGACGCACGCTACTCCACTGGTTGTAATTCAATTTACCAACGTTAAATGCTTGTTTTGCTTGGGTAAGCGCGGTTTCTAGCGTGGGAATGATTTCATTTTTTGAGGTGGTAATTACATGAACAGAATGCTTAACTTCTTGAAGCAAAGCATAAAGCTGGCTATTAGCTTGTTGAGTTAAACTCTTCGCTTGCGCTGTTAATACATCTTGCTCGGCACGTAACTTAGCGACCGTTCCGGCATTGCTGCCAGATGCTCCCCACGGAATAGAAACACCGGCCACGAGCCCAAAGTCATCCGTTGATTCATAGCGACGTAAGCCTGTTGTAAATTGCCATTGTGGTTTTGCTTCAATTTGAGCTAATTCAATGTGTGATTGTGCAATACGTTTTTGACTTGCTAACTGCATCAAACGAGGCGCATTTTTAAAGCGCTCGAACTGTGACTGAAAATCTACAATTTTAGGTAACTGCAATAAGTTACCTGTAAGTGTAAAGTCAGTGCGAGGCTCTGCCCACAAGGCTGAAAGCTGATATTTTCCGCTAGCTATTTCATGCTCAAGATCTTCGACAAGTAATTTTTGTTTAATTAGTTCAGCTTTGGCTAAATTTTTATCAATAGCCAACGACTGACCAATACGAACTCGTTTATCTATTGCATTTACAACTTCATTCGCTTGTCTTACTGCCATTTTATTGAGCTTTAGTGCCTCTTCTTTCACCAGTAGTTGAATAAATTGCTTCGCAGTCATCGCGGCTAAATCAAGTGCAATAATTTGTTTATCTAAACGTAACTGCTCAAGTTCAGACTGGCTTGCTTTTACGCGACTATCAATTTGCTCTTGTTGCATCAGCCAAGAGAAAGTTAAGGTTGATTGCATATTTTGCAAACCACTATGCTCACCTGTCCCAAAAGCATCTTCAACCATTAAGCCTATTTGTGGTCTTTGGCCTATACTTGCTTGCTTTATTTTGCCTTGCTGGGCTTTATCTCGATAAAAGAAGCCCTGTAATTGCGGGTTGTTAGCAAGCGTGAATGAGATGGCTTGCTTTAGATTTAATGTTTGATAAGCCTCAGCACTTGCAAAACACGGCAGTGCTGTAAAAGCCATCAATACTCCCACAAAAAACCGACTACCAATCGGTTTTTTGTGGGTAAAATGACTACTAAATGATTTCATTTTAATCCTTACTTAGTGGATGAAAAAAGTTTCGATAAGATGGTGGACACTATCGACAGTCGACAGTGTGAATAAAGTGATAACCACAAAGCTAAACAAGGTGATCATTAAAAGTAGCTTAGGCGTAGTGGAGATTGGCATTAACAATGTTTGTATACGCTGAGTTATTTGTTCATTACTAAAATGACTCATGTATATATTGTCATTCGTAATATGTTGTTGTCGTTGAAATCGAGCAACATTAATAAGTGCTTGAGCCACATCTAATCCATCAAAACTTTGCGTTGCACCGACATCAGCGATTTGTTCTGTTAAAGCCGTATAAGATTGCTGTAACGCCGCGCGCGTTGACGCAGGAAAACACCAACCAAATAGACTAAACAGTGTTTTAAAAAGCGGATCTCGGGCTTTTAAATGTGCTAGTTCATGCTGTATGACTATGTGTACTGTTTTTTCATCAAGTGCTTGTAATCCGCTGGTTATATACACTTTTGGATTGAAAAAACCAACAGTAAATGCCTCTGGTACAAGGTGTTCAATAACGTGTACAGACTGGTTGGGATAATCTTTGTGAGGTTGAGTATTTGATAAAGCCAACAGACTGCTCATTGCTGAACTATGTCTATTAAGACTAAAAAATGCATGTACGCTAGCGCTTGTCATCAAACAAGCTGCTGATATAAGTAATACCGAATGCCAACTATAGACAGAGAAAACCTCTAGGTGATGCCAGTGAGCAACCCCTTGCAACCAATTAGACATTTGGTTTTGATGTGCCTGCCAAAATACAGCTGCACACAATAATGAGATCCACCAAGGGCTGCTAATAGTTAACCAAAGCATGAACTTACGCTCGGTAAACTGGAAAATAGTAAGTTTTTTACAAAGCGAGGTGTGGAAGAAGGAAATCAATATGATCACACAAATAAAAGCGGTCACCGCTGCGCTCGCTAGATTTAAAAACACGGCCCAATTTCCAACAATCATGTTTACACTTTTCCGCTTCGTAGTTTTCGCTGTTGCTCTATAAGCTTTTCGAGCTCATCTAATTGTGTATCATTAAAATTAGTCGAAGTAGAAGAAAATGCAGCAATTAAACTGTTTTCACCCTCTTCAACAAAGTCAGCTGTAATATCATTTATTAAAGTAGCTATAAGCGAGTTACGATCAACTTTAGTTCGGTAATTATAAGCATGACCCTGCTTAGTTCTGCTAAGAAGGCCTTTTTTATAAAGTCTTTCAAGGGTGCTTTGAATAGTATTGAGAGTGCAGCCACGTGTTTTACCTAAACGACTGTGCACATGCTTTGCATCCGCTTCTTTAGAAGACCACAAATATTGAAGTACTAGTTTTTCTAATTCGCCTAACTGCATAATCAAATATCTTTTAACAACATAGCCATATCATGGCAAAATAAAAACCGATAGGCAATCGGTTTTTATTTTTTTATTTAAAAAGGAAAGTAATACATGGGTTGGATAATTTTTAAATACTTAGTGACAGCAGCAATTGTTGTAGCGGTTTCAGAGGTCGCAAAGCGCAGTGATAAACTCGGAGCACTAATTGTAGCACTTCCATTGGTAACCATTTTAGCGATGATTTGGTTGTACGTTGAAAAACAGCCGCCAGAGAAAATTGCGAGTCATGCCTGGTACACATTTTGGTATGTTGTGCCTACCTTACCGATGTTTTTAATATTTCCATCATTACTACACCGATTTGGTTTTTGGCCATCACTCGGCCTCAGCGCCTTAATAACTTGTTTTATTTTTGGAGTGTTTGCATTCGTCGTTAGTAAATTTGGAATAAATTTATTACCCTAAAAGTTGTTTCTGAAATTAATAATATGGTGAAATCAAGGATGTAGCTGAGGCAATAATTTCGATACTTATCTCTAAAAAATTTCCCATTACTTAGCAGAGTCAAATAAAAGCTAGCCTTATTTATGTACTAAGTGTGTAGTGGTCAACTAATTTTGGCCACAGTTTTAGAATCTTGGCATCTAACCTCAGATTCATTTGGGGCTAAACCGGCATTATAATGATGTGGCCTAACGTTGTTGTAATATCCGTTGATATAATCACTAACGCTATATTTAGCATCTATAAAATTTCCATATCCAACCTTTGGCATCCATTCCGTTTTAAAGCTTCTAAAAAATCGCTCCATTGGTGCATTATCCCAACAGTTTCCACGCCTACTCATACTTTGTTTGATTTTATAGCGCCATAAACGTTGACGATATTTTAAACTGGTATAGTGACTACCCTGGTCTGAATGAAACATCAGTCCTGTCGGTTTTCCTCTGCTTTCATACGCGAGTTCAAGCGCTTTTAGCGTTAAATTAGTATCTGGCGACAACGACATGGCCCAGCCAACTACTTTACGTGCAAATAAATCAATAATAACGGCTAAATAAGCCCAGCGATTACCTACCCAAATATACGTCACATCACCGCACCACACGGTATCTGGCTCAACAACATCAAATTGTCTATCAAGCAGATTTGGAATTTCAAGGTGCTCATTACCGCCGCGTTTATATGAATGTTGAGGTACTTGGCAGCTTTCAAGCTTTAATTTAACCATTAGCTTAGCAGCACGATAACGACTCAATTCAAAATCATTGTTCGTTGCTATTGCCGCGATTGTCCGCGCCCCAGCTGAGCCGCCGCTCATTGCATGTATTGCTCTAACTTCAGCCTCTAGCCTTATTTGTTCTAGTGTCGGCGTTGTATCCCTTATAGCCCAATATTTATAGCTGCTACGATGCACATTGAATACGTTACACAGCACGCTAATTGGGTAACGCTCTCGTTGATTTAGTTTCTCAATTAACGAGAATTGTTCAGGGAGTCGGACATCAAGAGAGCGGTAGCCTTTTTTAATATATCCTTTTCTAATTCAATGCGTTGGATTTGCTTTTTAAGTTC
>NZ_AUTR01000014.1:0-21561 GCF_000497875.1 Pseudoalteromonas sp. S8-8 | reverse complement strand
AAAGACCCGTTTGGGTTGTATGGTTAAGTGACTAAGCGTACACGGTGGATGCCTTGGCAGTTGGAGGCGATGAAGGACGTATTAACTTGCGATAAGCTTAGTCAAGCTAGTAAAAAGCGCTTGAGACTAAGATTTCCGAATGGGGAAACCCACCTGCTTGCAGGTATCGTTAACTGAATACATAGGTTAACGAGGCGAACGCGGAGAACTGAAACATCTAAGTACCCGTAGGAAAAGAAATCAACCGAGATTCCGAAAGTAGCGGCGAGCGAAATCGGAACAGCCCTTAAGCTTATTATGTGTTAATGGAAGGCTGCTGGAAAGCGCCACGATACAGGGTGATAGTCCCGTACATGAAAAGACATTTTAAGTGAAATCGAGTAGGTCGGAGCACGTGAAACTTTGACTGAATATAGGTGGACCATCATCTAAGGCTAAATACTCCCAACTGACCGATAGTGAACCAGTACCGTGAGGGAAAGGCGAAAAGAACCCCTGTGAGGGGAGTGAAATAGAACCTGAAACCGTGTACGTACAAGCAGTAGGAGCCCACTTGTTGGGTGACTGCGTACCTTTTGTATAATGGGTCAGCGACTTATATTTTGTAGCGAGGTTAACCGAATAGGGTAGCCGTAGGGAAACCGAGTCTTAACTGGGCGAATAGTTGCAAGGTATAGACCCGAAACCCGGTGATCTAGCCATGGGCAGGTTGAAGGTTGAGTAACATCAACTGGAGGACCGAACCCACTAACGTTGAAAAGTTAGGGGATGACCTGTGGCTAGGAGTGAAAGGCTAATCAAACCGGGAGATAGCTGGTTCTCCCCGAAATCTATTTAGGTAGAGCCTCGGACGAATACTTACGGGGGTAGAGCACTGTTAAGGCTAGGGGGTCATCCCGACTTACCAACCCTTTGCAAACTCCGAATACCGTAAAGTAATATCCGGGAGACACACGGCGGGTGCTAACGTCCGTCGTGAAGAGGGAAACAACCCAGACCGCCAGCTAAGGTCCCAAAGTCATAGTTAAGTGGGAAACGATGTGGAAAGGCCCAGACAGCCAGGAGGTTGGCTTAGAAGCAGCCATCCTTTAAAGAAAGCGTAATAGCTCACTGGTCGAGTCGGTCTGCGCGGAAGATGTAACGGGGCTAAACTATGCACCGAAGCTGCGGATTCAGAATTTATTCTGAGTGGTAGGGGAGCGTTCTGTAAGCCGTTGAAGGTGTACCGGGAGGTATGCTGGAGGTATCAGAAGTGCGAATGCTGACATGAGTAACGATAATGGGAGTGAAAAACTCCCACGCCGGAAGACCAAGGGTTCCTATCCCATGTTAATCAGGGTAGGGTAAGTCGACCCCTAAGGCGAGGCCGAAAGGCGTAGTCGATGGGAAACAGATTAATATTTCTGTACTCGATATAATTGCGATGGGGGGACGGAGCAGGCTAAGCAAGCATAGCGTTGGTAGTCTATGTGAAAGTGAGTAGGGCGTTTGTTTAGGTAAATCCGGACAAACACTAAACCTGAGACACGAGACGAGTCACTACGGTGATGAAGTTGCTGATGCCATACTTCCAGGAAAAGCCTCTAAGCTTCAGATTATATGGAATCGTACCCCAAACCGACACAGGTGGTCAGGTAGAGAATACTAAGGCGCTTGAGAGAACTCGGGTGAAGGAACTAGGCAAAATCGTACCGTAACTTCGGGAGAAGGTACGCTCCTATCTGTGATGAGACTTGCTCTCTAAGCGGACGGGAGCCGCAGTGACCAGGTGGCTGGGACTGTTTATTAAAAACACAGCACTGTGCAAAATCGCAAGATGACGTATACGGTGTGACACCTGCCCGGTGCCGGAAGGTTAATTGATGGGGTTATCCTTAGGGAGAAGCTCTTGATCGAAGCCCCGGTAAACGGCGGCCGTAACTATAACGGTCCTAAGGTAGCGAAATTCCTTGTCGGGTAAGTTCCGACCTGCACGAATGGTGTAACCATGGCCACGCTGTCTCCACCCGAGACTCAGTGAAATTGAAATCGCAGTGAAGATGCTGTGTACCCGCGGCTAGACGGAAAGACCCCGTGAACCTTTACTACAGCTTGGCACTGAACATTGAACCTACATGTGTAGGATAGGTGGGAGACTTTGAAGCAGCGACGCTAGTTGTTGTGGAGTCAACCTTGAAATACCACCCTTGTAGTTTTGATGTTCTAACGTTGGCCCCTGAATCGGGGTTACGGACAGTGCCTGGTGGGTAGTTTGACTGGGGCGGTCTCCTCCTAAAGAGTAACGGAGGAGCACGAAGGTTGGCTAAGTACGGTCGGACATCGTACGGTTAGTGTAATGGTAGAAGCCAGCTTAACTGCGAGACAGACACGTCGAGCAGGTACGAAAGTAGGTCATAGTGATCCGGTGGTTCTGAATGGAAGGGCCATCGCTCAACGGATAAAAGGTACTCCGGGGATAACAGGCTGATACCGCCCAAGAGTTCATATCGACGGCGGTGTTTGGCACCTCGATGTCGGCTCATCACATCCTGGGGCTGAAGTCGGTCCCAAGGGTATGGCTGTTCGCCATTTAAAGTGGTACGCGAGCTGGGTTTAGAACGTCGTGAGACAGTTCGGTCCCTATCTGCCGTGGGCGTTTGAGAATTGAGAGGGGTTGCTCCTAGTACGAGAGGACCGGAGTGAACGAACCGCTGGTGTTCGGGTTGTCATGCCAATGGCATTGCCCGGTAGCTACGTTCGGAACTGATAAGCGCTGAAAGCATCTAAGCGCGAAGCAGGCCTCGAGATGAGTTCTCACTAGACTTTTAAAGTCTCTGAAGGGCCGTTGAAGACTACAACGTTGATAGGCAAGATGTGGAAGTGGTGTGAGCCATTAAGCTAACTTGTACTAATTACCCGTGAGGCTTAACCATACAACGCCAAACGCGTTTTATGCGACAGTTTAGACAGAAGTTAATATGACTAAAGTAGATATTACTTAGAAAGACTTAAAAAATATTATCAGATATTTTCCAAATTCAGTTAGTGCGTAGCGATACGGATTAACGCCCAAATTTGCTTGGTGACAATAGCGTTTTGGACCCACCTGACTCCATGCCGAACTCAGTAGTGAAACGAAACAGCGCCGATGATAGTGTAGCATTTGCTATGTGAAAGTAGGACATTACCAGGCTTCAAATTGTAGAAAGCCCGAATTTAACAATTCGGGCTTTTTTACGTCTGCAGAAAAGTGAAATGTGCGTAATTAATACACACTCACATCAACACCTAGCACGTAGGTCGGGCGAGCGCAGCGACTCCCAACGTTAAAATCACATCGAGAATAGCTACAGTTTTCTTATTTCACGAGCTGGGTTACCCGCTACTAAAGTATTAGGCATTACATTTTTAGTAACCACAGCACCCGCACCCACAATACTATTTTCACCAATA
The DNA here is from genome assembly GCF_000497875.1 of Pseudoalteromonas sp. S8-8. NCBI lineage: Bacteria > Pseudomonadati > Pseudomonadota > Gammaproteobacteria > Alteromonadales > Pseudoalteromonadaceae > Pseudoalteromonas > Pseudoalteromonas sp. S8-8. The sequence goes on along the minus strand of NZ_AUTR01000014.1, from coordinate 18,129 downwards.
CTCACACCCGCTAAAATAATTGCACCTGCGCCAACCCATACGTTATTGCCTAACGCGATAGGTGCTGCAAAGTTTTCCTTATTAAGCCTTTTTGCGGGATTAGTAGCATGTGACACAGCTAAAAGCTGAACGTTCGGGCCTATTAAGCAGTCATCACCAATGGTGATTGAATGATTGGCTAATGGCGAGTCGAGAAGTGTGCAATTAATATTCATAAAAGTACGATCACCAATAACTATTTGATTGCCGTAATCGCAATGAAAACCTGATTCTATAATTACACCATCACCCGACTTTAAAAATAACTCTTTGATACGTTTTAAGTTGCCTTTACTTGGGCTCTTATTAAATAAACGGCAGGTTTCACCTGCTTGCTTTCGCTGTGCTAAGTATTCTTTACTGATACTGTTAAATGACTGCATTGTACTTATCTTTATAACTTAATTAGTTATAGCTTACCGCACTTTTAGTTTTATTATTATTATTAGAATAAAACTGTGTTTTTTTTGCTCGTTCACTTGCCATTTAGGTTGTTTCGTTTAAAATCGCATAACTTTCGAAATGAAACTTAATTCACGAGCTTTATGACTAAACGAAACACACAGCAGCGTCGTCACAATATACTGGTTCAAGTTAATGAATTAGGTGAAGTAGCCGTTGAAAAGTTAGCACAGCAGTTTCAAACATCTGAAGTAACCATTCGAAAAGATTTAACCTCGCTTGAAAAAAGTGGCTTATTACTTCGCCGCTACGGTGGTGCTATTGCACTACCTAAAGAAATTGTTAGCGATGAAGTAGATTCAAAGCGCAAAGTAGCGATAGCAAAAGCAGCAGCAAAACTTATAAAAGATCATAACCGCATTATTATTGATAGCGGACGCACTACGGCAGCTATGATCCCTGAGCTTGCTGATAAGCGTGGGTTAGTTGTTATGACCAACGCAATTAAAGTAGCGAGTCGTTTATTAGCGCTCGAGAATGAGCCAACACTTTTGATGACCGGTGGAACATGGGATCCGCATTCTGAGTCGTTTCAGGGGCAAGTTGCCGAAAACGTATTATGCTCTTACGATTTTGATCAGCTATTTATTGGTGCGGATGGTATAGACGTAAAGCGCGGCACAACGACTTTTAATGAGTTAGTTGGTTTGAGCCAAGTAATGGCAAAAGCCGCTCGTGAAGTAATTGTAATGGTTGAATCAGATAAGATTGGCCGAAAAATACCAAATTTAGAATTACCGTGGAAAATAGTAACCACATTAATAACCGACAATGGCTTAGCAGACGAAAAACGCAAAGCAATTGAGGCGTGTGGTGTAAAACTAATTTGCGCAGAGATTATTGAATAGTAACTACAAAGTGAGTTACTAGAATTAAAAAATTAATGGAGACACTATGTGTGGAATAGTTGGGGCAGTTGCAGAACGTCCAGTAAACAAAATTTTAGTTGAAGGCCTTAAACGTCTTGAATACCGTGGTTATGACTCAGCAGGCGTAGCATTGCTTGATGGCAACACACTTAATACTGTTAAAGCAGTAGGTAAAGTAGTTAACGTAGAAGCAGCTCTAGAAAAAGCAGGCGTTAGCGGTCATACAGGTATTGCACATACGCGCTGGGCAACACATGGTAGCGTTACAGAAGCAAATGCACACCCACATGTATCAAACAACCAGTTAGCACTTGTGCACAACGGTATTATTGAAAACCACGCTAGCCTACGTACAGCACTTAAAGCAGATGGGTACGAATTCTTATCAGACACTGATACAGAAGTAATGGTGCATTTAATTCACCAACTTCGTAAACAACACACAACGTTACTTGCATCAGTACAAGCAGCTGTTAAACAGTTTGAAGGCGCTTTTGGTACTGTTGTATTTGATAAAGACAACGACAACGAAATCATTGTAGCACGCTCAGGTAGTCCTCTTGTTATTGGTTTAGGCCTTGGCGAAAACTTTATTGCGTCTGATCAGTTAGCATTACTACCTGTTACTCGTAGCTTCATCTTCTTAGAAGAAGGCGACGTAGCACGTATTACACGTGACACAGTAGAAATTTTTGATGCAGACGGTAACGCAGTTGAGCGTGAAGTGATTGAATCAAACATTACGCAAGATGCATCAGGCAAAGGCGATTACCGTCACTACATGCTAAAAGAAATTTACGAGCAGCCACTTGCTGTACGTAATACGCTTGAAGGGCGTTTAAACGACGACCGTGTAGCAATTGATGCCTTTGGCGAAAGCGCTCAGCAAATATTTAAAGATGTAAAACATGTGCAAATTATTGCCTGTGGTACGTCTTACCATTCAGGTATGGTTGCACGTTACTGGCTTGAGCAGTTTGCGGGTGTTAGCTGTAATGTAGAAATAGCTTCTGAATTTAGATACCGTCAGTCGTTTGTTCATGAAAATAGCTTACTTGTTACTATTTCTCAATCGGGTGAAACTGCCGATACGCTAGCTGCATTACGCCTAGCTAAAGAGCAAGGTTACATGGCCTCAATGACTATTTGTAACGTACCTGGTTCATCGCTTGTACGCGAATCAGACCTTGCCTTTATGACTAAAGCAGGCGCTGAAATAGGCGTGGCATCTACTAAAGCATTTACTACGCAGTTAGTTGGTTTGTTAATGCTTACTGCGTCTATAGCGCAGGAAAAAGGCCTTGATCAAAGCGCAATTGTAAATGCAATTAAAGTACTTCCAGCTAAGTTAGAAGAAACATTATTACTCGCTGATGGTATTGCAGATCTTGCAGAAGAGTTTGCTGATAAGCACCACTCATTGTTTTTAGGTCGTGGCTCGCAATACCCAATTGCAATGGAAGGTGCGCTTAAACTTAAAGAGATTTCGTACATTCACGCAGAAGCTTACGCAGCGGGCGAGCTAAAACACGGCCCATTAGCACTTATTGATGCCGACATGCCAATTATTGTTGTAGCACCAAATAACGAATTGCTAGAAAAACTTAAATCAAACGTAGAAGAAGTACGCGCACGTGGCGGCATTATTTACGTATTCGCAGATAAAGATTCACACTTTGAGTCAGACGACACAATGCGTGTAATCAACGTAAACCACACTGACGATATTATTGCGCCAATTGTTTACACCTTGCCATTGCAGCTACTGTCGTACTACGTAGCGGTAATTAAAGGCACTGACGTTGACCAACCACGTAACTTAGCTAAATCGGTTACGGTTGAGTAAAATCAATAGGTTGGTAATTACCTGTTAAAGATAAAAAGGCGCTCAATGCTGTCTCTTGATCACAAGTTTGACTCAAGAGATTTTGCTAAATCGTAGCCTTCCAGGATGGCTTGTAACTTAAGCCATCCTTGCCATAACACTTTCACAGATGCACGCCCTGTGCGCTTGGTATCTTTCCAGCCTCCTAACTTTGCCAGTTCCTGATACGCCCATGACATATTTGGAGCAGTTTCAGGCAATGGTGTTTTTATTCTCTTTAACCACAATAACTTCCATGCTTTGGGAGATAACAGTTGTTCACAACTTGGAGAATCAGGCTGCTCATTGGTGAACTTTAGTTGCAATATTCGCGTCGCAATAAAGCCATTAATCGTCACCAATCTTTCCATGTTATCTTGGCTTTGAAGGCGTAAACTTTCGATATCCGTGCCATCACTTTTCCAGACTTTATGGTATTCCTCTACAAGCCAACGGTGCTCATAGTAGGTGATGATAGCTAAGGCGTCTTCTTTGCTGGTGACTGGTTCACTGGTTAATAGGTGCCAGCTTAAGCCGTTCTCAGCGTTTCCTCTCTCTGCACAGCCGACATAGTAAACTGGGAGGGAGCGTCCTTTCTTATTGTAAGGCGCTTTGAGTGTCACTGGCGCATAGGTGATATCCAGTGTTGCGCTTCGGGCTTTTCTTCCTCCTTTTTGTGCAATGTGGATGTGTTTGGTGCCTGCACTCATCAGCTCGCTTGCAAACGCATAGAGCTTATCCTCACCTTCTTCAATATGACGACTTTGCATCGAGCGTACGACGAATCGTTGCTGCTCGGTCAGTTTATACTGCAAGTATTCGTAGATGTCCGCTTCGCGGTCACACACCGATATCACGTTCGCCATTTGTCCTTGCAGCCGCTCTGCCATCGCTCGTGACGCTGACTCCCACTTGTAACTTTCTTTTTCTTCGTAAGAAGTCGTCGCGTGTTTTTCTCTTTTTCCAATCGTGTTGATATCACGACTCCAGCGAGACTGTTCAATTAATCCCACAACTTGCTTTGTGTCTGGCGCAAACAGTAATACGCTATGAGCTAACAAGCCTCGTTGTTTTGCTCCTCGTCCGACATGACCCAAATCATCTCGAATGGAGGAATGTTTATAAATTAGTGTGGTCGTGTCTTCTAATGCGAGCAATAAGTTATGACTTTTTGCTTGTTCAACCGTGGCTTTAAAGCCTGACTCTGCTATAGCCGTTGCGTCAATATTCTCGTTGCGAATAAAGCGGTAGGCACCTTCCATATCGGCGGGGGATTGAGTGATGTTTACAAGTGGTTTTCCTGGTTCATTTGCAAGCGTTGATGCTAACTTTACCAGACGCGCTGTTCTTCTTGGATCACCTAAGTCCGATTTACCGAATTGTTGTTTTGCCCAATGAGTATGTTCGTTAATCATAATGTGCCCTCAAACAAGATTTGAAGATCTGATCATGACATTGAGATTTAGTTCAAAAAAATCCCCGCTAATTTCTTAGCAGGGATTTGTGTATAAGAGACAGCTCAATGCGCCTTTTTTTGTACCTCAAAGCCTGTTAGATTAAATAACACACTATTTTCTAAAGGATTAGCTATGCGTTTATTCACTGCTATTTTTATATGTAGCTTATTTATAGTTTCTAATAACACACCAGCTGAGCCTGATTTAAAACAGCAAACCATTAGCTATACGCAACAAACACATACTATCAATTCAGTAATTTTAAATGAGCTACGTACCGTTGTAGTTCAACTTCCAAAGAGTTACCAAGCTAATGCAGACAAAGTTTATCCTGTAATTTATCGCCTAGATGGCGCGGGTAATATACCGCTTATAAGTGTTGTAATGGATCGGCTGCAAAATAATAATCGTGCGCCTGAGGTTATTATTGTCGCTATTGAAAACACTAATCGCTTAAGAGATTTATACCCCACAGTTAATAAAGAGCCACAAGGCCCGGTAGGTGAAGGCGGAGGCGCAGCAAAGTTTTTAGCATTTATTGAGCAAGAGCTTATGTCCTTGATTAATAAAAGCTATCGTACGCACAACTTTAATGTGATTGCTGGAGGCTCAGCAGCAGGCGTGTTTGCACTTTATACTATGCAAGCTAACCCTGAGCTTTTCCAAGCGCATATTGCTTACAGCCCTGCCGTTTGGTGGAACTATGGCGCACCGGTAAAAGCGACTAAGTCGTTTATCAATAAATCAAAAGACCTGAATAACTATGTTTATATAAATATTGGCGAAGAAACTGGCTTAATGCGTGAGCGATATAATGAGCTGCAGTAAGCTTTACAATCTAATAGCTTGCCAAATTTACGCTTTTTCAGTGACGCATTTGAAAATGTATCGCATAACTTAACATCTGCCGCTGGGGCCTTTAATGCTTACCATCATTTATTTTTACCCAAACAAATGCCCATAAGTGATTTAACTGACGATGTAGCCTCTATTGATGCTTATTATCAAAACTTATCTCAACAATGGGGCGAGCAGATTGCGCCACCGGATCGCGCTGTTAGATCACTCGGTTATAACTTAACGGGCAGCAAGCAATTTGACCGTGCTATTGAAGTGTTTAAGTACAATATAAAAAATCACCCAAAATCAGTCGATGCGTTTTCAGCCTTATCTTATGGCTATGAAATGCAGGGTGATACTCGCCAAGCGCTTGAACAGATGGAGTCTGCTTTAGAGATTGCAGACGACTCATATCCTTATATAAATTACTTAAAAGAAACAAAAGCTAGGTTGCAAGCAGGACTGAGTAAGAGCTAATAATATTGTCAACTTAGTTGATGGATTCTTATTTAACGAACATTATTACGTTGCTTACTAAGGCTTTATCAATAGTTAGGTCGGTTGCAATTTATAGTTTATGTCAGTTTTGTTTAACTTATTTATATCTTCCTATAAACAACAGCTTATGTTTTTATCTTGATTTTTTTTGCCGTTTTTTTTCTTTTTTCAGTGCCGTATTATTTTTAGGCAGAGGTGATTTGGGTTATACTAAAACAAATCATTACGTAGGAGAATTAACCATGACTGCAACTGACCGTATTTATCAAAAAATAAAGCGTTCTCGCCGCTATGTGTTTGAACGTAAAGATTTCGACAATTATGCAAGCTACGATCAGGTTGGTCGTGTGTTAAAGCAATTAGTCGATAAAGGCATACTGATGAAAATTGGCTATGGTTTATATACTAAAGCAATGATTAATAGTCTTACTAACAGTCCGATGCCAACAAGCCCTGGCGGCACTGATGCGATCATGCGTGAAATTTTAAAGTTACGCGGTGTAGACTTTGAGATGGATGCGATGTCATTGAGGAGCATTAACGGTAAATCTACCCAAATACCTGCGTCCATCAAATACAGCTGGAACTCTAAGCAATTTAACCGAAATCTTAAAGTTGGCAATAGGGTATTGAGTTATCGTAAATGAGTATCCCAAAACTGACAAAACAGTTTATTGAGGCATCTGATGCATTGGATTTAGGTAATCCATCGATTCCAGAAAAAGCTTATTGGGTAACCTTTAATTCATTCAAGCACCTAGAATAAAAGGATTGTTCTAAACACATTAATTAAGCGCGGGATAAACCTAAGCCTATAAATATCACAAACCTGTTCGTAACTTGTAGCTCAAAACTTGCTGCTGTTACCTAAAAGACATTTAAATCACTAACCCCTACTTCATAAGCTCTAAATACGCTAAAATTGCAGGCTGTATTTTTCAACTTATCCAACCATGAAAAACCTACTTGATAGAGCCGCAGATGAATGCCCTTTTGGGGTTGGCCATTTTCGCTAATGCGGTGGTTGAAGAAAATAAGAGTGCGTAATTTTATTATTTGTAATTACAAAGGTAGTTCTACTAAGATTGCAATCAGAGGCTGTGGACCTGACATCTAAAGATCATAGTAAAATTTGAACACGATTGAGAAGTAGCAAAGCAGCTAATTCAATTAGGTTTTGAAAAAACTAGGAAAAACATGTTAACAGGCAAACTTAGTTTAACTGAATGTAACGGATAAAAAATGACTGAATTAATATCGGATGAAAAAGCGCCGAATGGTGAGTTTCTTTTTTTTACCTCTGAAGATGGTAAAGCAAGGGTTGAGTGCCGTTTTGAATCTGATACCTTGTGGTTAACACAAGCTTCAATTTCAGAGCTGTATCAAGTAACACCTCAGGCTATTACTCAGCATATTAAAGCTATTTTTGATGAAGGCGAACTTGAACAAAATTTAACTTGTAAGCATTACTTACAAGTTCAAATGGAAGGCGGTCGATCTGTGGAGCGCAACAAGCTGCACTATAACCTTGCTATGATTATTGCCATTGGTTACCGAGTTAGGTCAAATAGAGGTAACCAATTTAGACGCTGGGCCACGCAAACCTTGCAAGAGTACCTTATTAAAGGGTTTGCAATGGACGATGAAAGGTTAAAGAACCCAGCCGTTGATAACTCTTTAGTGCCAGACTATTTTGATGAAATGCTTGAACGCATTCGTGATATTCGCACCAGTGAACGTAGAGTGTATTTACGGGTGCGTGAGATATTTGCGATGGCTGCAGATTACGAGCCCAGCAATAAAGAAACAACACATTTTTTTCAAAGTATTCAAAACAAATTACACTATGCCACAACCGGTATGACCGCAGCTGAGCTTATTGTTACACGCGTAGATGCCGATAAACCCAATGCAGGATTAACCGTTTTTAAAGGTGATGAAGTACGTAAAGGCGATGTGACCATCGCTAAAAATTATTTGACCCAAGAAGAAGTTAGCGAGTTAAATAGAATTGTTACTATGTGGCTTGATTTTGCTGAAGATCAAGCACTACGTCGTAAGCAAGTGTTTTTAAATGATTGGGATGAAAAACTAGATAGCTTTCTTGAATTTAATGATCGAAATGTATTGCAAGGCAAAGGGCATATTTCGAAACAACAGGCAGATATTAAAGCTAAACAGGCTTATGAAAACTATGAAGCAAAGCGCCGAGCTTTAAAAGAAGAACAAGGGCTACAAGACAGTATCGCCGCGTTGCGCGCCATAACGAAAAAGCAATAGTAGCAATTAGCAGATACATTTCACTATTTCCAATCAAGGATGTCGAACTTTAACTTTTTATCGAAATGCTCTGAGTTACAAAGCACACTAAGTAGTAGAACTATGAAGGATAAAAGTACGTTTTGGGAATCTGATTTTTAATTTTCTTCATAAAAAAGTCGGCTGAGGCGAATGATTATTTAGGTATATGAGACCAATATATTTGCCTTAAAAAGTATTTCTCGTTAGCCTCGGTGCATTATTATTTTCTGTGATTTTTGTTATGAGTGAATACCAGTTATATCAATTTCAAGCCATTGATGCCCCTTTAACGCATCAACAAAAACAGCACATGCAAGGTTTATCTTCACGGGCGCAAGTTACCGCTTATAGCGCGCAATATCAATATCACTATAGTGACTTCCCCGAAGATATAAACACGGTGTTATTGTATGGTTTTGATTTGGCGCTGTATCAAGCCAATTGGGGAGCTGTGCAGCTATTAATTCGGTTACCCGCAGGGTTAGTGGATGTAGATAAATTACGGGTATTTAGCATTACTGATTTGATTAGTGTGTACGAAGAGCCAGATTCAATTGTGCTTGATATTAGTTTTGATGAAGAAGGTGGTCGTTGGATTGAAGGTAGGTGTGAGCTGGCTGAAATAGCAGACATCCGTGCCATGATACTTAATGGTGATTATCGACCATTGTATTTAATGTGGCTAAAAGTAGTGCAATGGGAAAGTGATGTTGCTGCCGCTAGCATGATGATACCTGCTGGTTTTAACTCTCTTGAACCATCGTTGCAAGCATTAGCTGAGTTATTTGAATTAGAGAGAGACTTGATTACTGCTGTTGCTAAATGTAGCCCTGAGCTTTCAGGTGTGCCTAAGTTAATGACCTTGGGTAGTTTATCAGCACAAGAGTGCACCGACTGGTTGCAACGATTGTTGGATGCAGAACCATTGTTAGTGGAAAAACTCACCCAGCGTTTGACGCTCAATACCGATGAAGTTGCATCTTCTGATCCCGTAACAGTGAGTTCTTTATTAAAGCAAGCGGAGCAAATAAAATCGCAGCGTGTAGCAGCGATAGCTGAAGCTAAGCAGCAAGAGCGCTTGGCATACCTTACATCTCTTATACCTAAACAAACGCAGCTTTGGCAAACGGTGCTGGAGTTGATAGAGCAAAAGCAAGCCAAGCCCTATGACCAAGCGATTATGATATTAGTCGATTTGTCTGAGTTAGCTCAAATGCAGCATCACAGTGCTGAATTTAAAGTGAAAACAAATGAGTTGCTGGCACGTTATTCAAACCGTTCAGCACTAAAGAGTAGATTTAAATCAGCCCAATTACTTTAATTTTTATCCCCTAATTTTGTAAGGAAATAGTTAATTTAGATATTGTAACTTCAAAGATCATTATTACGGTGCTTAATAACGTTTTGTAAATAATTAGGTCGATTGCAATTATAAATTCATGTCTGTATTAGAGGATGTATTTATAATTCTTTTAAACATGAAGTTATGTGTATGTCATTGATGGTTTTTGTCGTGTTTTTTATTTTATTTATGCCGTATTATTTTTAAACAGTGTTTGATTCAAGCTATATTAAAAAATCATAACGTAGGAGAATTAGCCATGACTGCAACTGACCGTATTTATCAAAAAATAAAGCGTTCTCGCCGCTATGTGTTTGAACGTAAAGATTTTGACAATTATGCAAGTTATGATCAAGTTGGTCGTGTGTTCAAGCAATTAGTCGATAAAGATATTTAAATCACTAACCCCTACTTAATAAGCGCCAAATACGCTAAAATTACAGGCTACTTTTTTAGCAATAAGCCCACAATTTTATGACCTCAGCCACAAGCCCTAGCACTTTTTCCGAACTTGGCCTTATTCCAGAGCTATTAGCTCGATTAACCGATTTGGAATATACCCAGCCAACACCTATTCAAGCTAAGGCTATACCTAGCGTGCTTGCGGGTAGTGACCTAATTGCAGGGGCAAATACTGGCTCGGGTAAAACAGCAACGTTTGCATTACCTATGTTGCAAAAAGCTTTCCTTGAGCAGGGCGCTAAAAATACTGCCAGCAAAGGTAATTTTGTAACGGGGCTTATTTTAGTACCGACGCGTGAGCTTGCTACGCAAGTGGCCGATAGCGTTAAATCGTATTCTGCTAACTTTAATGGTGCAATTAAAACGGTGGCCGTGTTTGGTGGTGTGTCGGTTAATACACAAATGCAGGCACTGCGCGGCGGCGCCGATGTTATTGTGGCAACACCTGGTCGCTTACTTGATTTAATCTCAAGCAATGCGATTAAGCTCGATAATGTAACTACGCTTGTGCTTGATGAAGCCGACCGTATGCTAAGCCTTGGCTTTACCGAAGAGCTGGCTGACCTTTTAGCGTTAATGCCTGCTAAAAAACAAACCATGTTGTTTTCAGCAACTTTCCCTGAGCAAGTTAAGCTATTAACGCAAGAGATTTTAAACGACCCAGTTGAAATACAAGTACAAAACAAAGATGAAAGCACCTTAGTACAGCGTGTTTTTACCGTAAACAAAGGTGAAAAAACCACAGTTTTAGCACATTTAATTAAAACGCATAAATGGCGCCAAGCGCTGATTTTTGTGAACGCTAAAAAAGACTGTGAGCATTTAGCGGCTAAGCTTGAAAAACGCGGTGTTAATGCACAAGTTTTCCATGGCGATAAAGGCCAAAGTGAGCGAACTCGTGTAATAGAAAAATTTAAAGCGGGCGAAATCGAAGTACTTATCGCAACCGATATTGCTGCACGTGGTTTGGATATTGAAAAGCTGCCAGTGGTAATAAACTTTAATCTACCACGCAGTCCTGCTGATTACATGCATCGTATTGGCCGAAGCGGCCGTGCTGGTGAAGTAGGCTTAGCACTTTCATTGGTTGATTATGAAGACTTGCATCACTTTAAAGTAATCGAGAAGAAAAACAAACTACGTCTTGAACGTGAAGAAGTAACCGGTTTTGCTGTAAACCAAGCTAATCTTGATGCAGCTGATGCGCTTAAAAATGAAAAGCCAATGGCAAAACCAGAAGGCACAGGCAAGAAAAAGAAAAAAAATAAAGCCGATGATGTAGATGATGTATGGAGTGGCTGGCGCCGTAAGTAACAATAGAGCTAAATAAATAGCTGTAAAAACCCGTAATTAGTAAACCTAATTACGGGTTTTTTGTTTTGTGGCTTTAACTTAAAGCGTTAGTTTTAAATTAATGGTCGTGATCTTCATCTTCTGTTTCTTGTGCAATCCCTAACCAGGTAATGCTTGCAGGTGGAAAAGTTAACTCTAGCTCACTTTCAATTTCTAGGTCTTCTAGGTGCACTTGCACTATGTGTTGAGTAATTGGGTCGGCAATATAAGCAAACTGACCACTTTGCGCCACTGTCATACTAAAGCTCATTCCTTCGGGCATTTTGGTTACGTCTGCTTGAGTAATATCTACTTGGCCTGCAAGCTCCCAGTGCATTTCACCGTCATGTTCATGCCCAGTAAGTACATTTAAAAAGCCTAGGCTGTCGAGTATTAAAAAGTGTTCACCACTGGCTGAAAAAGAATAAGAAACAGCACTTGCGCCATCAGCAAGTTGCCATTCTACTTCTTCCATTTCGGCATTTTCAGAATGAATACTCAGTAATACTGAGCCACTGCCATCATGCCCTGCGGCAATACCAAAAATTGTGTCGTTGTTTTTATGGCCGTACAAAGTACCAATGCGCTGATCGCCTACGGCATCTATATTTACAACTTTTTGAGCGCTGTATACATCACCTTGCTGATGGGCAATCAATACACCATCGCCACAACCAAATACAACATAATCGTGATTTTGTGCTGCGCCGTGTAAATCGGGGCAGGTTATTTCTAACGTTTGCTCTAGTTCGTAATTACCATCGTGAAGATGATAAACACCCACTTGATCGGGAAGTACTTTGGCATTAGATGTATTACTTGCATCGTCGCGGCGAATGGTTGAGAGTAAATGCTCGCCGCGAGGCTCAGCTACACCATGCATGTTAATGTCGTAGTTAATGCCCGTTAGTTTAGCTGTTGTATTGGTAATATCGTTATCGGTTAGCACTTCTACTGAGGCAGGCGTACCGGTTTCTGCATCGCCATCGTAAAATATTGCTAATTGGCCGTCGTGAGTTATTAAGTGTGTAGGGCGACTACCACTTGTTAGCTCGTAGCTGCTAAACGCAGGGCCTTGCTCATAATCATGCAAGTGCTCTGCGTGATCTTCGCGCCACATACCGCCGTCTATAAACCCTAGGTAATCTTGAGTACGATTAGCAATAACAGCATAACGAAAGCCTGGTGATGCAGATAACGTGTTTGAGTCATTGTTTAGTGTAAATGTATCAAGTAATTCGTTGTTGTCTAAATCAAAAAAGTTAGCTTCGTTACTGTCACCTGCCAGAACGGCAAGTCTGCCAAGTGAGTCTATGGTATAGCCGTCGTCATGGTCGTGATCATCATCATCATCATCATCATCATCATGCTCGTGCTCGTCTTCTACAACAATAGGATCTTTTTCCACAATGTTGGTTTGGGCATCGCCACAGGCCGTAATAAATATAGCGCTAATAGCGAGTGTAATAAGCTTTAATTGATATAGTTTTTTCATGTTTATTTCCTTTAATTATAATTTTTTAACGCTTAAAAATAACCGCGAATACCTAGCGCAAAACTACGTCCTGGACGTGGCGCTATATCCTTTACAAACGAGCTGTGCACGCGTGCTTCTGTATCTGTTAAGTTAGTGCCTCGTAGGTACACAGACATATCTTGGTTTAACACTGAAAGGTCGTAAGAGATGCTCGCATCAACTAAGGTGTAACCGTCTGTGGCTGTTTCTTGTGGGGCTGTGCGGTCTTGCTTTTGATAGCGAGTTACATGAATATGCGCACTGAGTTTATCTGTTTGATAGCTTAGCTCGCTGCCAAAACGAAGCGGTGGTGTACGGGGTAAGTCGCCGCCGTCTTTAAGGCGTGCACGAACGTAGTCAGAGAATACATCTAGCTTAAACTCATCTGTTAATTGCCACGCAATTTGCGCTTCAAAGCCGTGTAAAACTACATCATCTGTTTTAAATAAATAAACGGGTAGCTCTGATGAATGGTCGTGCTCGTCAACGCCTTCTTCATCGCCATGGTCGTGTCCACTTTCGGCGTATAAACCGGTGTCTATTTGGTAATAGTAGTTATCTACTTGGTTGTAAAAGGCATTTAAAATAAAGCCAACATCGCCTTGAGTTTTACGTAGGGTTAAATCGATATTATTGGCTGTTTCCAGATCTATTGCTTGTTCAGATAAACCCAAATGGCCATCTTCATCTAAATCAAATAGTGCGCCTACTTCGTAAGTGCCAGTACCAATATGCGGCCCAAACGATAACAACTCAGAGGCAGAAGGTGCACGTTCAGAGCGCGATACCGAAAGCCCTAAGTTATAGTTAGGTGTAAAATCCCATACTACCCCTGCCGATAAACTGACTGGCGTAAATTCATGCTCTACATCAAATACGCGAGTGGTTTCTGCGCTTTCTTCGTGGTCATGATCATGCTCGTCGGCTTCTTCTGCTTCATCGTGTGCGTGAGCGTCAATATTTGGCAGTAATACGTCGCCTGCTTCAATTGTTACTCGCTCAATACGCCCACCTACCTGCACTAAAAAATCACCAAAGTGGCTTTCTTCCATTAACGCTACAGCAAAGCTTTCGGTCTCTGATGGAGGAGTAAAGGCCTCTTCACCTTGTGCTTCAACATCGCTTTGCTTGTAATGAAAGCTAATACCGCCATTCCATTCGTTAAATTGGTTATGCAGTAGGTCTATGCGTAATTCGTTGGTTTCGTTTTTAAAGGTAGTGCCAACAACTCCGCTCTCAATTTCAGCGTGTTCGTAGTCGGTATGGCCAGCGCGGAGATTTATTTTGTTTAGCCATTTATTATCTAGGTTGTACTCACCTAATAACTGCACTTTAGTTTGCTCTAAATCAGCAAATACGCTTTCTTCTTCGTCGTTGTGTTCTTCCTCTTCTTCCTCGCCGTGCGTATGACCAGGAATACCGTATTGACGATTAAATTGCTCTACTGCTAAGCCAATAAAGCCGTTATCCATTAAATAGCTAGCGCCAACAGTAAAACCGTCAGACTCTTCATTACTGTTTTCAACTTTGTAATCGCTACTATGGCCTTCACCGTCGCTATCTATATCGGCAGCTACAGGTACCCCGTAGTCATCGGCCTCACGCCAAAATGCATCGGCATAAAAAGCCATAGAGTCTGTACCTGTGGTGGCATTAAACGAGGCCACTTTTTGGTTATCTACCGAGTTATGTTCTAGGTTCCATTCACCACGCGTGGTGCTGTCGGTGGGTACGCGGTTATCTACTACATTAACCACACCACCAATTGCGCCACTGCCATAAAACAGCGTTGCAGGGCCGCGTAATACTTCAATTTGCTGTGCGGTAGACGCCTCCGATGCAACAGAGTGATCGGGGCCAACGCGCGAAACATCACTTACATCAAGGCCATTTTGAGTAATAAGTACGCGAGGGCCGCTTAAACCACGAATAATAGGTGTGCTGGCTACTTTACCGTGAAAATTTGTATTAACGCCTGGGAGTTTTTCAAGGCTGTCGCCAAGGGTTGCAGCTTGTTGTCGTCTTAGTTGTTCGCCAGATAAAACACTAACAGGCGATGCAGATTCCATTGCCGACATATGAATAGGGGTCGCTTCAATATCAATAACTTCAATAGGCGAGCGCTTTAAATTAAAAGTAACCGATTGGTTTTCATCATTAGTTATTGTTATATCGCGATGAAGATGCGCATAACCAGGGGCTACAACGTGAAGCTCTTTTAAGCCATTTTTTAGCTCGGTTATAAAAAATTTACCGTTTTCATCGGTGGTTACTTTAAGGTCTGAGCCTTCAACTTCTACCGTTGCATTACTAACTGCTTTACCTTTGTTGTTTAAAACAACGCCTTCTATTGTGGATGCAAGCACACTAGCCGGCAATAAAGCTGCTATGAGAACAGCTAATTGCGATCTACGTTTCATTTGACTACCTTGTTAGATGTTATATTATATCAATTATGGGGTAATGTTATAATATATCAATAGTAATTAACTGATGTTATTAAAATGTCTCATTAAAAGTAACGTTTTTGAGTGGAGACACTGATTTAGTAGAGGAAATAATGAAGTCGAGTCAAAGTGTTATGGATCGTATGGCAATTGGGTTATCGGTAATGTGCACAGTGCATTGTTTTGCAACCCCGGTTATTTTAGCGTTATTGCCAAGTTTTGCTGTACTGCAAATAGATAGTGAGCAATTTCATTTATGGATTCTTGCGGCGGTAATGCCAACCAGTTTGTTGGCATTGAGTTTAGGCTGTAAAAAACATAAACGTACACGTTATATGGTGTCTGGTGTAACAGGCTTAGCTTTTATGATATTTGCCGTATTGCTAGGCCATGAAGTGGTCGAAAAAGCGCTAACCTTAATAGGCTCAGCGTTTATTGCTGTAGCCCATTGGTTTAATTATCAGCAATGTCTTAAACAGAATGACGACAACTGCCCGTGTTCAGGCATTGAGCCAGATCAAGTGGTTTAATGCTATAAGTGCTGGTGGTTTAAACGAAAGCTATACTGGCACTTTATCTTTTATTTAAACTTTGTTTTTTTGGATAGCTTAAATATTCGCTAAAAGTACTTTAAAGTAGGTACTTAATTTATTTTTAGCTTAGGTTAACCAATACAGTGCCTCTTATTTTAAAATCTCTTTTGCTTTTAAGCGCCTTAATGTGTTTTAAATTCCCCTTATTCAATACCCCGAAGTAACGTGGTTGAGCTCATTGAGCCCGTTAGCGAGCGGGCGTATCCTGTGTATATTCAGCTTCCTAAATCATACCAAAAGCAGCCTAATAAAACGTATCCAGTTATTTATGTAACCGATGCACCGTATACCTTTCCCATCATTGCTGGGGCTACACGATTCCCTATGAATAGTGGCAAAATGCAACAGGCTATTATTGTAGCAATTGGCTATGAAAAAGGGTCCGCTGGCTCTAACAGCCGAATTAGAGATTACACGCCTACCTTTGCAAAAGATTGGAAAAAGCAAACAGGTAATGCCAAAGGGCATATTCAGTTTTTACAAAGTACAGTTTTCCCTTTTATTGAAAAAAACTATCGGGCCAGTAACTTACAAAGAACCTACATGGGGCATTCGTTAGGCGGTTTATTTGGCGCGACTATTTTATTAACGACACCCGATTTATTTAGCAATTATATTATTGGCAGCCCATCGGTTTGGTTTGATAACAATGCACTATTAGCGTTAAAAGTGAATAAGCCAAAATTGCCTATAAGGGTATATATATCAGTTGGATCTATGGAAACGCCAGCTTTCGGCGAAGGGCAAAATATGGTTGAAGGTGCTAAGCAGCTAACGCAAAAAATTAATGCGCTTAAAAGTGACAATATAGAATTAAAAAGTGTTGTTATTGACGGCGCTAATCATGCAACCGCATTTCCAACAACAGCAATCCAAGGCTTAGATTGGGTGCTAGGGCCTGTTGACCTTTCAGGATTAAAATTTGTTCAATCTAGGGGCGATTTAATCGCGACGTGAGGTTTGTAACCTAGTGGGCTAAGTAAAAACCGAGCAACAAAGAGTAAATTGCCCCTAGGCAGAACCCAAGGGCAGCGCATGTTTGGCATTTATGCTGCGTTATCGCCTATTTATGGGGAATAACCACACTACATAGGCTCTGCCTTGCCTAAATACCAAACATACTGCTGCAAATTTAACCTCGAAAGATAAACAGGCCCTAGGTAAAGCGAAAATTAATATAATTAAATGATTTTTAACAAGCACAAAAAAAGCGACTACCCAATATGGTGTCGCTTTTTTAGTAAGTAGTATTAGCTTATTTATAAAAGGCTTCAACAGTGCCTTTTCTTGTAAGTAAAAGTGGTTGTCCGCGACGATCAAGGCCTTTTGGAGATGCAAATTTTATCCAACCTTCGCTGATGCAGTATTCTTCAACATCAAAACGCTCTTTGCCGTTGAACGTGATACCAATATCGTGTTCAAAAACTTCTTCCACATGATGTGGGCTACGTGGATTAATAGAAAGGCGATCTGGTAAAGCAGGTTTTGCGGTAGTGTCGTTCATGGTCATATTCTATATTGAATGAAGTATGCGCTATTGTAGGCAATACAAAGCTTTCGCTCAAGAGAGATAGTAGTAAATGTGTTTAAAAATGTACTAATTAATGAGTTGTGTATACAAATGAGATTGCGCTTGGAAAATATTTACAGAGGAGGTTTTGAAGATATTCGACTAAATAATTATAAAGGTAAATATATTAATGGGTTATTGCTAACCCATTAAATTGTGTAGCAATTAGATGCTAACAATGTTCTCGGCTTGTGGACCTTTTTGACCTTGAGTAACAGTAAACTGTACTCGTTGGCCTTCAGCTAAAGTTTTAAAACCGTCGCCAGAGATTGCGCTAAAATGTGCGAACACGTCTGCGCCAGATTCTTGCTCGATAAAACCAAAACCTTTTGCTTCGTTAAACCATTTTACTGAACCAGTAGTTGTAGTAGACATAATATGTATCCTAAAAAATTAATATAAGTGTGCCTGAAAAGAGGCGATTGAGCCGGAAAAAATAGTTAACTTGAGGATATCGCGTAGGATTATTACTAAAACAACGGGGTACTAACAAATAAAACAAAACTTCTTTCAAACTAGTATTCAAAATGGGTTATT
>NZ_AUTR01000013.1:0-114948 GCF_000497875.1 Pseudoalteromonas sp. S8-8 | reverse complement strand
TAACAATCATCTGTGTGGACACTACGAACAAATAAGTTCTAAATCGTATAAGGAGGTGATCCAGCCCCAGGTTCCCCTAGGGCTACCTTGTTACGACTTCACCCCAGTCATGAATCACTCCGTGGTAAACGTCCTCCCGAGGGTTAGACTATCTACTTCTGGAGCAACCCACTCCCATGGTGTGACGGGCGGTGTGTACAAGGCCCGGGAACGTATTCACCGCGTCATTCTGATACGCGATTACTAGCGATTCCGACTTCATGGAGTCGAGTTGCAGACTCCAATCCGGACTACGACGCACTTTAAGTGATTCGCTTACTCTCGCGAGTTCGCAGCACTCTGTATGCGCCATTGTAGCACGTGTGTAGCCCTACACGTAAGGGCCATGATGACTTGACGTCGTCCCCACCTTCCTCCGGTTTATCACCGGCAGTCTCCTTAGAGTTCTCAGCATTACCTGCTAGCAACTAAGGATAGGGGTTGCGCTCGTTGCGGGACTTAACCCAACATCTCACAACACGAGCTGACGACAGCCATGCAGCACCTGTATCAGAGTTCCCGAAGGCACCAAACCATCTCTGGTAAGTTCTCTGTATGTCAAGTGTAGGTAAGGTTCTTCGCGTTGCATCGAATTAAACCACATGCTCCACCGCTTGTGCGGGCCCCCGTCAATTCATTTGAGTTTTAACCTTGCGGCCGTACTCCCCAGGCGGTCTACTTAATGCGTTAGCTTTGAAAAACAGAACCGAGGCTCCGAGCTTCTAGTAGACATCGTTTACGGCGTGGACTACCGGGGTATCTAATCCCGTTTGCTCCCCACGCTTTCGTACATGAGCGTCAGTGTTGACCCAGGTGGCTGCCTTCGCCATCGGTATTCCTTCAGATCTCTACGCATTTCACCGCTACACCTGAAATTCTACCACCCTCTATCACACTCTAGTTTGCCAGTTCGAAATGCAGTTCCCAGGTTGAGCCCGGGGCTTTCACATCTCGCTTAACAAACCGCCTGCGTACGCTTTACGCCCAGTAATTCCGATTAACGCTCGCACCCTCCGTATTACCGCGGCTGCTGGCACGGAGTTAGCCGGTGCTTCTTCTGTCAGTAACGTCACACATGATGGGTATTAACCACCACGCTTTCCTCCTGACTGAAAGTGCTTTACAACCCGAAGGCCTTCTTCACACACGCGGCATGGCTGCATCAGGCTTGCGCCCATTGTGCAATATTCCCCACTGCTGCCTCCCGTAGGAGTCTGGGCCGTGTCTCAGTCCCAGTGTGGCTGATCATCCTCTCAAACCAGCTAGGGATCGTCGCCTTGGTGAGCCATTACCTCACCAACTAGCTAATCCCACTTGGGCCAATCTAAAGGCGAGAGCCGAAGCCCCCTTTGGTCCGTAGACATTATGCGGTATTAGCAGTCGTTTCCAACTGTTGTCCCCCACCTCAAGGCATGTTCCCAAGCATTACTCACCCGTCCGCCGCTCGTCAGCAAAGTAGCAAGCTACTTTCTGTTACCGCTCGACTTGCATGTGTTAGGCCTGCCGCCAGCGTTCAATCTGAGCCATGATCAAACTCTTCAATTAAAAAGTTTTATGTCTTTCGACAGCTCAATGAATTCTGAATTTATTTTAATATCTTTCGATATTGAATTGACTGTGCCGAATAATTGCCGAAACAACTATTCTGTTGGTCACTCAGTTTTCAATTGAGACTCTAATTTATTTGCCTCTCTACCTAAGTAGGTTGGCTGTTAGAACTCAACCTGTACGAGTGCCCACACAGATGATTGCTTTATATTGTTAAAGAACGTTGCGATTATAAAGTCAAACTTTATCTCGCTAGGGCTGCGCATATTACGCTTTCCTATTTTTTTGTCAACACTTAAATTTAAACTTTCTAAAAAGATTCAAACTAAGTTTTACTTAACACCCTGAGTTGTTCGTGCCTCGCTATGCGTTGGCGTTTCCCGTCTCAGTGGGGTCGCATTATAGGGAGATCCGAAAACAGATCAACCCTTTTTTGAAGAAAACTTGAAATAATGTGCTGTTCGCACATATTTGCATCGAAATGGTTACTTTAAACACTAAAAAGGCCCTGGTGGGCCTTTTTAATTAGTTTACTATGAGCTTCCACCCAAGTTTACCTTGTTGTTTAGACTCTTGTTGTAGCTCGCTGGCCATTAATGGATGATCTTTTAACCAGTTACTTTCAAACTTAAGGTCTAACACTTCATTTTTAGCAGTTAACTTAAACTTAGGCAGTACGTCATCTTGTCTGCGCATTGATAAGATGACTGCTATTCGTAGTAATCTCACTATATATTGCGCTAATAGACTATTTACGCCGAGTGAATTAAAACAGCCTTTTGGAAAATCAGAACGATGCGCATCCGCTACCGCTACTATTAATTTATGCTCTGACTGTGAAAAACCAGGCATATCAGTATTTTCCAAAATATAAGCAGTGTGTTTATGGTACTGCTTATATTCTATTAGTAATCCAATCTCATGAAGCTGCGCTACCGCTTTTAATAGTGGTAACCCATTTAAACTTTCAATTGGCCAATCTTTATCAATACTTACCGCTAACTGCATAGCCAAGCTTGAAACTCGACACGCTTGTTTTTGATCAACGTGATAACGACTCATAAACCCATCAACTGTGCGTTTACGAATGTCGTTATTATGAAACTCCGGAACCATGCTATATAAAACACCTTCACGCAGTGCTCCACCCGCCAACCCCATTTTTTCTATTTCAAGAGATTCAAATAGTGCGATTAAGATTGCAAGTCCTGATACAAATACCAGTCGACGGTCTTCACTTAATCCAGGAAGGTCTAGCGCTGCAATAGTGCTAAATGCAATTGCTTGCTCTTTTATAGTGTTGAGCTTTTCAAGCGTAAGTAAATCGTCAAGATTTTGAGCGACCATAATTTCTTGAATTGCTTGCACTGTGCCAGAAGCACCAGATGCAATTTGCCATCCCGCTGTTTTATATTCTGGAGAAATTTCATCAATGACTGTACGAGCTGCCTTTATGGCTGCGTTAAAGTTACTCTTACTTAATTGGCAATCTTTAAAGTAGCGCTCAAGATAGGTAACACAGCCCATATTGAGGCTTTTGTAATGTAAGGCATCAAATGCTTTACCAATTACAACTTCGGTACTTGCACCACCAATGTCAATAACAAGCTGTTTGCCAGTACAAGATGAAGTATGAGCAACACCTTTATAAATTGTGCGCGCTTCTAATTCTCCGCTAATAACATTAATGTTATGGCCAAGAATCTTTTCTGCATGATTTTTGAATACTTCGGCGTTAGTTGCTAACCGTAAGGTGGCTGTTGCTACTATGGTGATGTTTTTATCTGGGATATCTTGTAGACGCTCAGCAAAAAGGGCAAGGCATTCCCAGCCTCGCTGCATTGCTTCAGTGCTCAATACGTTATCTTTATCAAGCCCTGCGGCTAATCGGACTTTGCGTTTAACACGTCCAATTGTTTGTAGACCGCCAGCAATTGATTTGGCTATAAGCATATGAAAGCTATTTGAGCCCAAATCAATAACTGCGTACACATTTTTTTGCGGTTTAAGTTGCCCCACCGTTCAAAAACCTCTAGTTACTACTACTTATACAAACGGTCGTTTACGACCGTCCTTTTTGGTAACTATTATTTGGGCGACGTCCGCTGTTATTACTACGGTTACGTGGACCTGTTGAATAGTTGCGCTTTCTTTGAATAATAGGCTGAGTTAAATCATCTAGCAATGCTGTTTTATCATAATGTGATAAAGGAATGCTGTGCTCTATATATTCTTCAATTTCATGCAGGTTATATGCATATTGCTCACATGCAAAACTAATTGCGTGGCCTGATGCACCAGCGCGGCCAGTACGACCAATACGGTGAACATAGTCTTCACAATCGTCAGGTAAATCAAAGTTAAATACATGACTTACTTCTGGAATATGAAGACCACGCGCTGCAACATCAGTCGCAACCAAAAAGTCTAAGTCGCCTTTGCTAAACTGCGCTAATATAGTTTGGCGTTTTTTCTGGTTAACATCACCAGTAAGCATACCTACACGATGACCGTCTGACTTAAGCCAAGCATATACTGTTTCACAACTGTGCTTGGTATTTGCAAACACGATTGCTTTCTCTGGCCATTCTTCTTCAATTAAGGTTAACAACAGCTTAATTTTATCTTCTTGCGAAGGATGAAATAGCTCTTCTTGAATACGTTTACCCGTTTTAACGTCAGGTTCAATTTGAACATGTTCTGGGTTTGTCATGTGCTCAAAAGCTAATTCTTGTACGCGATACGATAATGTGGCAGAAAATAATAAGTTTAAACGCTTTGATGTATCTGGCATACGATCGAACATATAGCGAATATCTTTGATAAAACCTAAATCGAACATACGATCAGCTTCGTCAAGCACGACTACCTCAATTTCATTAAGGGTGTAACAGCCTTGCTTATACAGATCAATTAGACGACCTGTAGTACCAATTAAAATATCAACGCCTTTTTCTAGTTGTGCACGTTGTTTTTCGTAATCTTCGCCACCATATACTAAACCTAAGTTAAGATTACAGTGCGGCGCTAAAATTTTAGCATCTTTGTGTATCTGAATCGCAAGCTCCCGAGTAGGGGCCATGATCAGGGCTCTTGGATGTTTACTAGGTGCTTTGCTAGATTGTAATAACCGATGGCACGTGGCAGTTAAAAACGCCAACGTTTTGCCTGTACCTGTTTGAGCTTGGCCCGCGATATCGCGTCCATCACAAATAAAAGGTAGGCATTTTGCTTGAATAGGTGTGCAATATTCAAACCCATTCTCGGTTAAACCGGCAACCACTTCCGGTGCGATAGCAAAGTCTGAAAACTTTTTATCGGTTAAATGTGTCTTAGTCATAGCGTTTAAGCATAACGTTTAAACTTGCAATAAGAAACAAGAGTGTTTAAATACGCACTAAATATTTCGCCTAACTAAATCGGAGAGCGCAATGAGCGAGAAAATAATCCAAATTACTGACGATAGCTTTGAAGCTGACGTATTACAATCTGACAAACCAGTACTAGTAGATTTCTGGGCTGAATGGTGTGGACCTTGTAAAATGATCGCCCCTATTCTTCACGAAGTTGCTGATGAATACGACAGCCGTGTGACTGTTGCTAAATTAAACATTGACCAAAATGCTGGCACACCGCCAAAATTTGGTATTCGTGGTATCCCTACTTTACTTCTTTTTAAAGATGGTCAAGTAGCTGCAACGAAAGTAGGTGCTCTTTCAAAAACTCAACTTATTGAGTTTTTAGAAAACAACATCTAACTGTAAGCTAGAACAATAAAAAGGGCTTTTTGCCCTTTTTTAAATTTATTTTGTATAAAGACTGGACGCTTTGCCAGTGAACTGCTAGTTTATAAAGCCAACTAATCCTTAGTTATATTCAACAAACCTCACTCAACGATCAAAGCGATTTTGAGTATGACAACTGTAATAAAGAACCCACCAATATGCATTTACGCGAATTAAAAGACAAGTCCATTAAAGAGCTTGTAGACTTAGCTGAGTCCATGGGGCTCGAAAACGTAGCCCGCTTAAGAAAGCAAGATATCATTTTTGCCATTCTTAAATCCCATGCCAAAGGCGGAGAGAATATCTTCGGCGGCGGTGTATTAGAGATTTTACAAGATGGTTTCGGCTTCTTAAGATCATCAGAAGCCTCTTACTTAGCTGGCCCAGATGACATTTATGTTTCACCTAGCCAAATTCGCCGTTTCAGCATGCGTACTGGCGATTCAATTTCAGGTCTTATTCGTCCACCTAAAGACGGTGAACGTTACTTTGCTTTACTTAAAGTAAATGAAGTTAACTTTGATAAACCTGAAAACTCTCGAACTAAAATTCTTTTTGAAAACCTTACTCCATTACATGCAAACGAACGTTTTCGCATGGAACGTGGTAACGGCAGTAAAGAAGATATTACAGCCCGTGTACTTGATTTAGCATCTCCTATTGGCCGCGGCCAACGTGGTTTGTTAGTAGCTCCGCCAAAAGCGGGTAAAACAATGCTACTTCAAAATATTGCACAATCAATTACGCACAACCATCCTGATGTAACATTAATGGTTTTACTTATTGATGAACGTCCGGAAGAAGTAACAGAGATGCAACGCCTAGTTAAAGGTGAAGTTATTGCATCAACGTTCGATGAACCAGCTTCTCGTCACGTACAAGTTGCCGAAATGGTTATCGAAAAAGCAAAACGCCTAGTTGAACATAAAAAAGATGTTGTTATCTTATTGGATTCAATCACTCGTTTAGCACGTGCTTATAACACCGTTATTCCTTCATCAGGTAAAGTACTTACTGGTGGTGTTGACGCTAACGCATTACATAAACCTAAGCGCTTCTTTGGTGCTGCACGTAACGTTGAGGAAGGTGGTAGCTTAACAATCATAGCTACAGCTCTTATCGATACTGGCTCTAAAATGGATGAAGTTATCTACGAAGAGTTTAAAGGTACTGGTAACATGGAACTTCACCTTAACCGTAAAATTGCGGAAAGACGTGTATTCCCAGCTATCGACTTTAACCGCTCAGGTACTCGTCGTGAAGAATTACTAACAAAACCAGATGAACTTCAAAAGCTTTGGATTTTACGTAAAATTGTTCATGACATGTCAGAAATTGATGCAATGGAATTCTTAATCGATAAACTATCGATGAGCAAAACCAATGATGAATTTTTTGATTCGATGAGACGCCAATAAAAGCGTTTTAATTGAATAAAAAAGCGCCTTAGGCGCTTTTTTTATGTCTGGATTAAATACAGTTTAACTTTCATTATACTTTTTAAGTACACCCTGCAGCGTATCAACGAGCGCTTTAAAGTCATTTGCACTGCTTTTTTGGCTTCTGCGTAGAAGTGCTCTGTCTAAATTTTTAGCCGATTGCGCAATTTCATCCAAACCAAACATTTGTGCAGCCCCTAAAATGCGATGGCTATCTTTTTGTAGCGCATCTAAATCTTCGCTTATAAAATGCTGCGTAATCGTTTCACTCTCCAAAGCAAAGCTCTGCTTGAAACTAATCACAAGATCGCTCATATCAACTTCATTTTGCTTTGTAATTGGCTGATCTTCTGCATTATGTAGGTGACTAGAAAGCGCTTTATAAAATGACTCTTTGTCTATCGGTTTACCTAAGTAACCAGTAAACCCTAACTCTAAATAACCATCCACTTCATGACTCATAGCATTTGCTGTTAAAGCAAAAATAGGTCGCTCAAAACCACATTGTTTTAATAGCTGAAAAGCAGAACGCCCATCCATCACTGGCATTTGAATATCGAGCAATACCAAATCTGGATATTCTTTTAAGCACTGCTCTACCGCTTGCTCACCATTTTCAACAGCAATAACCTCGAGTCCCATTGAGCGTAAATAACGACTTATTAACCTACGATTATCAGGATGATCCTCCGCAAGTACGACACGACCTGCCAATTGCTTATTTGCCTTAGGAGCACTTTGAGTTTCAATCATGCTTTGAGATTTATTTACTTCTGCGCACGGTAAAAAGAACGAAAACTGACTGCCCTTTTTGTATTCGCTTTGTACGCTGATATAACCGCCCATCATCGCAGCTAATTGTTGCGATAAGCTAAGGCCTAACCCTGTACCACCAAAGCGACGGCTAATGCTGTTATCAGCTTGGCTAAAGCATTCAAAAATAAGCTTTAACTGTTTAGAGCTCATACCAATACCGGTATCTTTTACAATAATAACTAGTCCTTGCTCACTCTTATTTAATGCAATAATGATCTGCCCAGAATGAGTAAACTTAATAGCATTTGCACATAAGTTTATAAGAATCTGTTTTACGCGTATTAAATCCAGCTTAGTGTAAAACTCATTACCCACTTGATTGTCTAAAATAAGGTGTAGATTTTTTGCTTTTGCTTGGGTGATAAACATTGCGTGCACATCATTTACCAGCTCTACAATATCAAAGCACGAAATATTTAACTCTAATCTATTGGCTTCAATTTTACTTAAATCGAGTACATCATTTATTAAGCTTTTTAAATGGTCACTGTGACGCTGAATTACTCTTAATTCATCTTTAAGTGACTCAGGCTCATATAATTCATTAATCAAAGCATCTGTTTGCCCTAAAATAGCCGTTAGTGGAGTGCGAATTTCGTGACTAATATTAGCCAAAAACTGGCTTTTAACATCGTTGGCTTCTCTCAGCTCTTGTGCAATTGCCTGCAATTCTGCAGTACGTTGCGTAACTTGTTCTGTTAACTGCTGCTTAGCGCGTTTTTCTGCACCACGGCGATAAAGCGCGATACCAGTTACGACAACTAAAAGTAATAGTAAAAAAGAGAATAAAGTAAGCTGAGAACGCTGCGACATTTTTAGCTCTTGCACACGGCGATCTTGCTTAAGTTTTTCTATCTCTTGGTTCAATTGCGTTGCTTTAAATTGATGCTGAAGTACCGCTAGTGCATTTATAATTGCCGTACTTCTAAGCTTTCGCAACTCACTAATATATTTTTGTTGCAAAGCCATTGCGCTTGAATAATCGCCTTTACTGGCTTCAAGAAGTGCTTTGGCCCCTAAGCTCTCTCTAATTATTCGCTCACTACCATATTCATGAGCAAGTAAAATAGCTCTATCTAAATTTATTTGCGCCTCTTCTAAGTTACCCTTAACAAACTGAATTTTAGCCAGCGCATGTAGCGCATTAAGCTCTAAATTATGATTATCTATTTTAAGGGCGTAGTACTCACCTAATTTAGCTTGCTCGTACGCTTCATCCACTTTTTTTAATACTAAATTAGTATTTGCTAAATTTGTATATTGTGTAGATAACTTATTGTAATCATTAGCTGAAATATAATAGCGCAGCGCTAACTGATAATAATGCAGTGCTAAGTCAAATTGATTACTCTCCATATGGGCAACACCCATATTGTTATATACCTGCGCAATACCGCTTTTATCATCTAATCGTTGATAAACCTTAAGTACATCTTGATAAAGACCAAACGCACTATCGTAGCGTGATAAGCGTATATAAACGCCTGCTATATTAAGTAGTATATCGGTTTTATCTTGCTCACTGCCGTACGCCTCGTAGATAGCTTTTGCTTTTAAATAAAACTCTAGGGTATCGCCTAGCTTATTCATATTAAAATAGGCCAAACCAATATTATTTAATAAGTTTGCCTGCTCTAGTAATTGCTTATTCTTTTCTGCTAATGCTAGGGTACGGGTATATTCAATAATCGCTTTTTGAAATAAGCCTTGATAAAAAAGTACAACACCTTGCATTTTAATTGCACGAAAGTGCTCATCAGGGAAGAAAGTACCCGAAGTATGTTGTTCAAGTAATTTAAAGTAATGTAATGAGTCTTTAAAATTATCAACCGATAACGCAGTATTACCCAATGCCGAATAAACAGCGACACGCTCTTTTTTGGAGGCATTTTTATTAGCAAGTAGCATGTTTGCTAATTGTAATTTAGGCTCCCACTGCACTTCGTTTTTGAATTGCTCAAATAACGAATCATTATTTTGGGCATAGCTAGGAGCTATTAGTACACAGCATATAGTAAATAAGAGGCATTTTAACTTGCCCAGCATAATTTTAATCCTTCAAACCGTTACTTATATCAGTGTAATCTTTATTGAAGATACACCAACTACTAGGGCCTAAACAATGCTTAACCCACTGATTGATGAGATTTTTGAGCTAATACTAACAAAGCAGGTTTGGCAAGTTCATACTTTAGCAGCAGAACTGACAAACCGCAGCGCTATGACCACTCTCGATAAAAGTCCTGAACGTGATTTATTTAAACGTAACTTTTTAATCATGAATGCACTGTACCAACTGCAGGCACAATTACGCCCTCAGAGTTTACTCATTTCAGCTCTGCATATCGAGCTTTTAGAAAAAGGAGATAATAGTTTAGTAACAACAAGCGAAAATTTGCGAGATTATTATTTAGATTGGCATAATTACGATACCAGTGAAGATCAGATTGATGAGCTTTTAAATAGCTTTTGGCGTCAGTTTAAAACGACATCACCACAACAGGCTTTAAATGAAAATGAATTTAAAGCATTGGCTTTAGAATGGAAGTTACCTGAAAATTTCACTCTTAAAAATGTTCAAAAGCGCTGGAGACAACTTGCATTACAAGTGCACCCAGATAAACCAAATGGCTGTGAAGTTGAGTTTAAAAAAATAAAAATACAATACGAGCAGCTAAAGGTAGCTGCTCGTTAATCTATTAATTTAGAAGTTTAAATTAACGAGTAAGGCGGCGTGCGCGTATTTTACGCCCTTTAATATTGCCTTCGGTTAATTTACGAAGCGCAGGTTTTAATGAGTTACGCTCAACAGCAACAAACGCTACGTTATCAAGTACGTTAATTTTACCCACCTGACGACCTGCAACCCCATCTTTACCCGTTAAAGCACCTAAAATATCACCTGCACGTACTTTTTGCTTTTTACCTGAATCAATCATCAAAGTAACCATTTCAGGGCGGTATGGTGGCTTGTCTAATAAATTAAATGGTGGCATTTGCTCTGGAGTAATATCGCGTTCGTAATGTTCGCCTATTTGAGCAATTTTAAACGCTTCGGCTTCACCGTAAATAGAACATGCAATGCCCTTTTTACCAGCGCGACCTGTACGACCAACACGATGCACATGTGTTTGCGTGTCATGTGCTAAATGGTAGTTAATCACCATATCCATATCGTCAATATCTAAACCACGTGCAGCAACATCGGTTGCAACAAGTATTGAAGCACTTTTATTTGAAAAGTGAATTAACGTACGTTCACGATCGCGCTGTTCTAAATCACCGTGTAGCGAAACAGCACTAAAGCCTTCATCAGCTAAATCGTCACACACTTGTTGTGTTTCTACTTTAGTATTACAAAACACAACACAGCTTTGTGGTGTAAATTTAAGTAATAATAATTTTAGCGTTGGGTAGCGCTGCTTATTATTATCCATTTTGTAGAAGTACTGCTTAATTGTACTTTTGGCTTGCTCTTCTTCTACTTTAACCATTTCTGGATTTTTAAGTACACGCTTAGCAATTGCTTCAATAGCTCTTGGGAATGTTGCACTAAATAACAATGTTTGACGATTTTGTGGGATACGCTCAATAATTGCATCAAGTGTATCTTGAAAACCCATATCAAGCATTTGATCGGCTTCATCAAGTACCAATGTTTCAACATCATCTAAACGTAAAGTACCTTTACGAATATGGTCATCAACACGCCCAGGTGTGCCAACAATAATATGCGCGCCATGTTCAAGCGAGCCTATTTGTGGACCAATTGATACACCGCCACATAACGTTAATATTTTAATGTTATGGATACCGCGCGCTAATTTACGCATTTCAACCGCAACCTGCTCGGCAAGCTCACGAGTAGGACACAACACTAAAGATTGAATACGAAAGCGTTTTACGTTTAATTTAGCTAACACACCCAAGCTAAACGCAGCAGTTTTACCTGAACCGGTTTTTGCCTGAGCAATGATGTCTTTACCAGCAAGTACAGGCGGTAAACTTTGCGCTTGTACAGGTGTCATATGCGCATAACCAAGTGTTGATAAATTATCAACGAGTCCAGCTGGTAAAGCCAAAGATGAAAAAGCAGTTGAAGTCACAGTAAGTTCCATAGCAATAAAAATAACGTGGGGGAAAGCCCCACTAAATATGCTGCTAATAATAGCAGAATTCGTAATTAGCAACCATTAACAAACACATAATAAAGCACGTTAACAAAAGATGTTGAAAATGATAGTAGTTTGCATTAAGATCGCGATTGTTTTTTACATATCACTGCTGGAAGCAAACAATGAAACTGAATTCTCTTTACATAGCACTATTAGCAAGCATTACAACAAACACATACGCAAACACTACTGACCTTGAGCGTATAGAAGTAAAAGGTAGCTACTTTAACGATTACAAAGTAGATAACGCTAATGGCGCAATGAGAACATCAGCTTCATTACTTGAAACCGCACAATCTGTAACCGTAATAACCGACACTATTATTAGTGAGCAACTTGCCACTACCCTTGGCGAAGTACTCACAAATGACGCAAGCTTAACTGCAGGCTCACAACAACGAAATCGTGAGGTATTTAACTTACGCGGGTTTGAGCTAAGCTCATCAACAGGTTATTTACGTGATGGGCATCAGCATTGGTCGCACTACCAACAACCAATCGAAATTTTACAACAAGTTGAAGTAATTAAAGGCCCATCGAGCATTTTATATGGTCAATCAGGTCCGGGTGGCTTGGTGAACATGGTTACTAAAAAGCCTACAGCACAAACATTATTTAATGCCAGTGCCGATGTAGATCAGCATGGTTCAACTCGCTTTATGGTAGATGCCAGTGGTGCATTGACTGAATCAGAAGATTTACGTGCTCGTGGTATTTTAGTTAAACAAGATGTTGATTACTGGCGTGAATACCAAAACGGTGAAAACCGCGAGCGTGACCGCTTTTTAGGTGCTTTAGTTGTAGATTACGATATTAGCGACAACGCATTAGTACGTGTGCATTACGACCGCACAGACGAC
Organism: Pseudoalteromonas sp. S8-8; assembly: GCF_000497875.1. Lineage (NCBI taxonomy): Bacteria > Pseudomonadati > Pseudomonadota > Gammaproteobacteria > Alteromonadales > Pseudoalteromonadaceae > Pseudoalteromonas > Pseudoalteromonas sp. S8-8. The sequence goes on along the minus strand of NZ_AUTR01000013.1, from coordinate 102,286 downwards.
GAAGCCGGTTTAGATACTGGCGCATGGATAGACGAAAACGCCAATGTAATTGGTGATGATAAAACAATCCGTGATATGTCTTGGGCGTTTACCGATATAACCGTAGAAAATCTAGGTGTAGACCTAGAAGTATTTTTAACCGATAGCTGGCAAGTAAAGCTTGGCTATAACGAACAAACATTTGAACGCCAACGCTTTGAGTCAGCACCGCGTATGCCAGGTGGCTTTGCTGAAGGCGATAGTTATGAATCTCGCCCTTATGATCGCTTTGACGATTGGCAATTTAAAACTGCATTTATTGATTTTATTGGTGAATTTAAAACAGGTAGCTTACAGCACCAATTTTTAATTGGCGCAAACTCGCTTGATTATTACTACGGACAGCGCCGTACCTCTGCCGACTACTTTGATTTTTCTGCAGGACAAGCAGAACCATCTCGTCCATCAGTAAGCTATAAAACAGATGATACAGTAAGCGAAACTGAATACGACTACTACGGAATTTACGTTCAAGACTTAATTTCGTTCTCGCCTGAGTGGCAACTATCATTGGGTGGTCGTTACGACAAACAAAATAGCACAGGAAATGATAACGAATCATTTGTACCAAAAGTAGGTGTGCTTTATCACCCAAATGCTTCTGCAACTATATACGCTAGTTACTCAGAAGGTTTTGAGCCTCAAGGTAGTGAAACACTGATTGATGAAACAGATGTAAATAACGGCATGAAATTAGATGCTGTTACATCTAAGCAAAGAGAGATTGGTATTAAATGGCAGTTATTTGATGACCGCCTAATGCTTACCAGTGCTATTTTTGATATTAGCAAAGAAGGTACTCTTGTTAGCGAACAACTTGAGACGCCTATTGGCTCATTCACAAGTGAAACAAACCAAGTGGGTGAACAACGCCACAAAGGTGTTGAAGTAAGCGCACAAGGTGCCGCTACTGACCGCTTATTTGTTATGGCATCAACTATGTATCTAGATGCTAACTTTGAACGCGATGAAGTATTGGAAGGTAAACGCCCTACCGATGCACCAAAATGGTCGGCATCACTTTGGACGCGTTATGAATTAAACGACGCCATTGCACTTAATGCTGGTGCTTTTTACGAAGGTGAGCGCTTTGCCGATAGCGCCAATACAATTACTAAAGATGCATATACACGTGTTGATGTTGGCGCCACTTATAAGTTTAACTTAAGCAATACCGATATTAACTTACGCCTTAACATCGAAAACTTATTTGATAAAAGCTATTTAGGTGGTGGCGGCACAAATAATGTAACTGTTGGCGAGGGCACAAATCTTCGTTTAGCTGCGCAATTTAGCTTTTAAATAAATGCCTTAAATAACAGCTTTAAAATATAGCCCGCGTACATTTACGCGGGCTTTTTTATATCTAAATATTCACACCTAACAGCATTAAACCTATTACAAAGCCTATTCATCTCATCTATTTTTTATCATGTTTGTTACATGCTCTAATAGCGCTAATTATTAAAAAGGCCTACCAAAATGAAAAAATTAATTACCGCACTGCTGCTTACTAGCAGTATGGCTGCAAACGCTAACAGCGCCGAATTTACCCAAAAGCAATTACAACAAGTAGACAAAGTGCGCACCTCTGCACTAAATAGTGATTTAAGTTATAAATTACTAGAGTCATTAACAACTGAAGTAGGCCCACGCCTTCCTGGTACCGAAAACGATAAAAAAGCCGTGGCATGGGCTCAAGCCAAATTTAATGAACTGGGCTTTGATAAAGTATGGTTAGAAAAAGCCACATTTCCTGAATGGCGCCGTTATAGCGAAAGCGGAAAAATACTAACACCAAGCGAGCAACCACTGCACTTAACTGCATTAGGTAACAGTATAAGCACGCCAAAAGATGGGATTACAGCGCCGGTTGTATTATTCGAAACACTTGATGAATTAAAAGCCGCACCGGCAAACAGTTTAAAAGGTAAAATTGCGTATATTAATTACCGTATGAACCGCGACATAGACGGGAATGGTTACGGACCTGCTGTAAAAGCACGCGGTACAGGCGCTATAGAAGCATCTAAAAAAGGCGCTGTTGCCTACATGATGCGCTCGGTTAGTACCGGTCATCATCGCTTTGCACACACTGGCGGTAGTTACTACAAAGAAGGTGTTACAAAAATACCTAACGTAACAATTGCTAACCCAGATGCAGATCAAATAGCACGCTTAGTTGCTTTAAATAAAGAAGTGTCGGTAAATATTAATGTGCAAACCGAAAGCCTTGGTGAAGGCACTGGTTATAACGTTATTGGCCAATTTAATGGTACCGAAAACCCTGAGCAATATGTATTAATTGGAGGGCATTTAGATTCTTGGGACTTAGGGACTGGCGCATTAGATGACGGCGCAGGCGTTGCACTAACAATGGCAGCCGCTAAACATATTAGCGATGTAAAACGCCCTAAGCGCAGTATTCGTGTGGTACTTTTTGCAGCTGAAGAGCTTGGCCTTTGGGGAGCAAAAGCATACTTTTCACAGCATAAAAACGAGCTAAGCAATATTGTTGCAGCCGCTGAGTCTGATTTTGGCGCCGATGTTGTATATGCTTTTGAATCGAACGTAAGCGCAGAGTCACTTCCTGTAGTTCGCGCTATAGCAAAAGAACTTGCGCCGTTAAATATTGAGCACATTGGTAAAAACCAAGCGAATGGTGGCCCCGATCTAATTCCACTTAAAGCAGCAACGTCAGCGCCTATTTTTGAACTTGCTCAAGATGGAACAGATTACTTTGATTACCACCATACAGCTGACGATACGCTTGATAAAGTAACACCTGCTAAGCTTCGTCAAAATACCGCTGCATACGCTGTATTTGCTCTAATGGCTGCCGATGCAAAAACCACTATCAAGCCTAAAGCTCAAAATAAGTAATAACAGACATACTTACTTACAGTTTGTAGCTTTAACTAACACGCTTCTTGTTTTACCTTTAGGTAATTAAACAAGGAGCGTGCTTTATGTTACTTTTCAACACGAGTGAATCATTTCCACATTTTGCACAAATAACACGCTGCCCTCACTGCCAAAGCGACGCCTACCATTTAGTAAATAAAAGCCGCTATTTACGATTTAGCATTTTACCTATGCTTGCCTTAAAATTAAGCTATAAACGCGAGTGCTATCAATGCGGAAAAAGCGAACCTGTTAAAATACCGCAACTACCGTTAATAGAAAAACTAAGCCTACCTAAATACTTTATTGGCGTATTTTTATTGCTTTGGATTGTTTCGTTTTTTTATCAACAACACCTTGATACCGAGACTCAAAAGCAAAGTTATTTGAATACACCTAAAATATATGACACCTACTTAGTACACGCCGACAAATTTACACACGAACCCTGGACCCTAACCAATTTAAGAATTGCTCAAGTTTTAAGTTTTGATAAGCAGTTTATTACCTTTCAGATAAGCAACTACAGCTATAAACGTAATAATAGTATTACCTTGGCAATGCGTACCAGCCAACTAATTCAAGACAATTACTTCTCCACTAAAACAATCACTCTCCCTCGTGATGAAGTAAAGCGTTTGTATAAAGACGAAGCTATTTATGACGTGCTGCGACCTTATGCCAACAGTCTTTATGGCGGGTTTGTGATGTTTCCCCCCAAACCTAAGCCACTATATAAAGGTTTAAAACTCGATAAAAACAATCAACAAGGCATTATTTATTTTAAAGATAAGTTGTTTTTTGAAGCATTTAATAGCTTTAAGCTAGCTGCTGAAGCGGGTTCTCAATGGGGGCAATTAAATTTAGCGCAAATGTATCGTGATGGTCAGGGAATAGCTCAAAATTATCAACAGGCTATTTATTGGTATAAAAAGGCCATTGAGCAAAAAAATACTAAAGCACAATTTGAATTAGAATCGCTTTGTAAAATAGCTAACTGTGAATGAGTGAATTTAAATATAGCTGGCGCAACAAGTACGCCAGCTATAAACTATTTTTTAAATAACTTTGTATAACTTACATGTATAAGCACAACAACTAAGCCGGCAATAACACCTAGCAAACCATCAAACAAGAGAGGCGCTAATACTTCTCCTGTGCCGCCAGCAACAGACTGAGCATAGCTCGTTACATCCACTTGAGTATGATGCAATAACTCAACACCATGCACTAAAATCCCGCCGCCTACTAAAAACATTGCAATGGTGCCCGCAAATGCTAAAAACTGCATCAACCTAGGCGCTGCTGCGAGTAAGCCTTTACCAAGTAACTCTTTAAATTTATTAGCTGACACTTTAGATTCGTTGAGTAAATAAAGCCCGGCATCATCCAGCTTTACAATACCGGCCACTAAGCCATAAACGCCAATCGTCATTATAATTGCGATAACACAAAGCACTAAAGCTTGGTTAAGTAACGTAGCGCCTGCCACAGTGCCTAAAGTAATAACAATAATTTCGGCAGAAAGAATAAAGTCGGTTCTTATTGCCCCTTTTATTTTTTGTTTTTCATACTCAACTAAATCTAATTTTTCATCTTCATCTACCACTTCATTGTGATGAGGCAAAAACTTAGCAAATACTTTTTCAGCTCCCTCAAAACACAAAAACAAACCACCCATCATTAAAAGCGGTGTTATTAACCAAGGCAGCCATACGCTTATTAATAAAGCAGCGGGTACGAGTATCGCTTTATTTAAAAATGAGCCCTTTGCCACAGCCCAAACAACCGGTAATTCACGCTCTGCTGCAACACCTGTAACCTGCTGTGCATTGAGCGCTAAGTCATCGCCTAATACACCCGCTGTTTTTTTTGTTGCTACCTTACTCATTGTCGCAATGTCATCAAGTAAAGTGGTTATATCGTCTAATAACGTTAAAAGGTTAGTGCCTGCCATAAAGCTTCCGAGCTCAAAAAATATTGCTATAAACATAACGTAAAGCGCTACTTTCACCAACGGTTAATTTTGCTTTGTTATTCTTACATTAGATTAAAATTTTGCCCTGTGTTTTAACTAACTTTTAAAGAAGATGGGAGGAAAAATGAAAGTATATTTAGCATTAATCGCTATTTTACTAAGCTTAACCGCATGTAGTGATTTACAAACCAGTACTGCTTACCAATGCGATGATGAGAGCGTAAAACTCAATATCATTAATAATTCTGAAGCCGAACTTATCTTTAACAATAAAGTGCATGTACTTAATCACGAAAAAAGTGCATCAGGGAATAAATATATAAGTGAAGAGGTACTGTTTTGGGGTAAGGGAAATGAGGCCATGCTAATCATTGCTGGTAAAAAAAGACAGTGCATCAAGGTTTAACACAAAACTAACCAATAAATTACAGCAATGCTACAATAATTAAAGACCCATTATTGTGATGAAGTTATGCGTTCAATTGCGATCAAACATAAAATAATTTTAGCTTTTACTGCCATTGGTTTATTGGTGCTAACAAGTAGTGTGTTTTTTTATTGGTCATTAAACAAAATTAGCGTTAACAATACCCGAACCGAAAAATTAGCAGTTCCGGTACAGCAGTTCAGTAAAGATTTAAGGCTATCATTACTGTCTATTACCAAATTTAATGCCTTAGCTTACAGCCAAGCAAACCTTGATTTACTTCAAAAAAATAAAAAACAGGCGCAAGCTGAGCAACAACAATTTAGCGATATGCTCAATTCGTTAAGCACTCAACTAAATCAACAAATAACAATGCAAAATTTACTCGCCAGTACCAACGAAGGCTTTGAGCAATTGACTAAAGTAAGTGTCGCAATGTTTAGTGCTAAAGAGAGTAAGTTTGTAGCGCAAAATTCCACCATAGAATTATCAGCAACGTTTAACGAGCAACTTTACAATTTAAGTTCTAACTTACTTGATATAGAACTTTTAGAAGTGCCTGCAAAACAGCAGGCGCTACTTAATGCTATGTTTGGAACAGCGACCCGTATAGATGATTTATTGTTTAACTTAAGCAATAATATAAAAAGCATTACTCAAACTACAAGTATCAATGATTTAAATAGCCATCAGCAAGATACCCTATTTCTACTAGATAACATCCAACCTAATTTCACCTATTTAGAGCAACAAGCGCTACCCTTTAATAATGCGTTTAATGCTAAAAATTTAACGACTAAGTTTAATCAATTAAGAGAGTTACTTAACAACAATACAGGAATTTATGCCCAACAAAATAAAGTACTCAAAAGTACTATTGCTGCGGCTCAAAATTTTGAACACTTTCAACAGCAATTTATAACAACAGAAGGTCAGCTTATTGAACTTAATAAATTGGCTGATGAGCGCTTTAATGCCTTACAAACTAATGCAAAGGCCGCCATAAATACTGGGATTAGTTCTGTAGTAATTATTACGCTTGTTTTAATTATATTGATTATCGCTATCTCTATTTTTACAACTCGCGCAATGCTAAAACCGCTTAAAAAAGTAAACCGCGATTTAGCCCGAATCGCCTCAGGTGATTTATCAAAGCGAAGCCATCCGCGCAGTAAAGATGAATTTGGTACTTTGCTAAATAACATAAATAAACTCAGTGAAGACCTTACCCAGTTAATTGGCGCAATTAGTAGTGACGCCCATGAACTAGACCGCAGCGCTATTAAAACCAGTGAAAAAGGTCAGCAAATGACGGTTGTTGCACAACAGCAGTTGGAGCGAAGCGCGCAGGCAACATCGCTTGCACAAAATATGCTAACCAACTCACAAGCGGTTTATGAACAAGCAGATAAAACATCAAGTGAAATAACCAATGCATCGCAATTTGCCAATGACGTAAACAAGATTGCTAATAAAAATAGTCTAAGTATAGAAACTTTATTACAGCGCCTTGATAAAGCAGTAGGCAGCACTGAGGAACTAGCCCAACACACTCAGCTTATTGAAGCCATTGTTGAAACAATTAGCAGCATTGCCGAGCAGACCAACTTATTGGCACTCAATGCTGCAATTGAAGCAGCGCGAGCGGGTGAAAACGGACGCGGGTTTGCTGTAGTTGCTGATGAGGTTCGATCATTAGCTGCACGTACACAGACCTCGACTAGCGAAATAAACACCATGATCCAAACATTGCAACAACACACTAAAACAACTCAAGAACACATTACTGATGGCCAACACCAAGCCAAGCAATGTGTCAAAAACAGCACTGAACTAAATAAAGCCGTAGAGCGTATTAAAAGCACATTGTTGTCTGTTAATCAGATGAGTGAGCAAATTGCTCATGCATCACATGAGCAATTGACTAACAGTAGCGACATTCAACAAATAATGGCCAAGGTGACAGAGCAAGCAACCTTGAATGCCAAAAACGCGACAACCCTAGCAAGCGAAAGTGAAGACGTAAATCAACTTGCACACTCCTTAACAAGTGCCGTTGAGCGCTTTAAGTTTTAAGTGCAAGTAATGACTTGGCTTGCATGAAATGGGTATAATACTTCAACTCTTTTGCTTAATAGCGGCCCACAATGAAATATAAAGATCTACGTGATTTTATCGATTTGCTTGAAAAAAAAGGCGAACTTAAACGTATCACCCAAGAAATCGACCCGTATCTTGAAATGACCGAAATATCTGATCGCACATTGCGTGCTAAAGGTCCTGCGTTATTATTCGAAAATCCAAAAGGCTACGATATGCCGGTGCTTACCAACTTATTTGGTACACCAAAACGCGTAGCAATGGGCATGGGCCAAACAGACGTTAGCGAGCTGCGCGAAGTGGGTAAGCTACTCGCTTTTTTAAAAGAACCTGATCCACCAAAGGGTATTAAAGAAGCTTTAGGCGCTATACCTATTTTTAAGCAAGTGCTTAATATGCCTGCAAAAGAAGTTAAAAAAGCACCTTGCCAACAAGTGGTTTTAGAAGGTGATGACGTAGACTTAACTAAATTACCTATTCAGCATTGCTGGCCAGGTGATGCAGCGCCATTAATTACTTGGGGCCTTACAGTTACTAAAGGGCCTTATAAAAAGCGCCAAAATTTAGGTATTTATCGCCAGCAATTATTAGGCAAAAATAAAATAATTATGCGTTGGTTGTCGCATCGTGGTGGCGCGCTTGATTTTCAAGAATGGTGTAAAGAAAACCCAGGGCAGCCTTACCCTGTCTCGGTAGCACTAGGTGCCGATCCAGCTACTATATTAGGTGCAGTAACGCCTGTACCCGACACATTAAGCGAATATGCATTTGCTGGTTTATTACGTGGTAGCAGAACCGAAGTTGTAAAATCTATTTCCAATGACTTGCAAGTCCCTGCCAGTGCAGAAATAGTACTTGAAGGTTACATTATGCCAGGTGAAATCGCACCTGAAGGCCCTTATGGTGACCACACCGGTTACTATAATGAAGTAGATGACTTTCCAGTTATGACTGTGACTCACTTAACGCATCGTAAAGATCCTATTTATCACAGCACATTTACTGGCCGACCGCCTGATGAGCCTGCGATTTTGGGTGTAGCACTTAATGAAGTGTTTGTGCCTATATTACAAAAGCAGTTTCCTGAAATAGTCGACTTTTACCTTCCGCCTGAAGGGTGCTCGTACCGTATGGCGATTGTAACAATGAAAAAACAATATCCTGGCCATGCCAAGCGCGTGATGATGGGGGTTTGGTCGTTCTTACGTCAGTTTATGTATACCAAGTTTGTAATTGTGTGCGATGACGATATTAATGCCCGTGATTGGGAAGATGTTATTTGGGCTATAACAACCCGAATGGATCCTGCTCGCGATACAACATTAATAGAAAACACACCTATTGATTATCTCGATTTTGCATCGCCAGTCTCTGGCCTTGGTTCAAAAATGGGAATGGATGCCACCAATAAATGGCCTGGCGAAACCACCCGCGAATGGGGCGAGCCTATTGTTATGGATAAAGACACCAAAGACCGCGTAGATGATATTTGGGAAAGCCTAAATATTCTTTAAGTGTTTATATGTAAGTACATAACAGGCTATAAAATAACCCTGCAGATATGCTAGAATCGAGTCATTCGATTGCGTATCTGCTGTTTAAAGCGCTGCTAAAAGGTAAAAAATGCAAACATTAAAAGCTGAAGTTGTAGCTATCAGCCCACTTACAGAATTTGTTCACAAAGTAATTTTAAAGCCACAACAACCTGTGACCTTTGAAGCTGGCCAATACATGCAACTCGTATTGGGCGAAAAAGACAAACGTGCTTTTTCTATAGCTAGTCGCCCTTCACAGTGCGATGCAATAGAACTGCATATTGGCGCGTCAGGTGCCGATTCGTATGCAATGCAATCGCTGGAACATTTACGAAACGCCCATACCACTGGGCAGTTAGTAGACATTGAAGCTGGCTTGGGTATTTCACAGTTGCGCCTGCAATGTGAGCGTCCTATTATTTTACTTGCCGGTGGCACTGGTTTTTCATACGCAAAATCAATGGCTGATCACTTAGCTGAAATTAAGTGCGACCGTCCTGTATTATTTTACTGGGGTGTAAAAGAAGAATCTGCTTTATACGCACATACAGAAATGCAAACATGGGCCGATAGCCACAAAAACTTTGAGTTTATCCCTGTGGTAGAAAACCCATCTGCTAATTGGCAAGGTCACACTGGCTATGTACATAAAGCGGTAATGCAAGATATTGTATCACTTGAACCATACGATATTTACATGGCCGGTCGTTTTGACATGATAGGTATTGTCCGTGATGACTTTATTACTCATGGTGCAATTCGTGAAAACATGTACGCCGATGCATTCGCATTTATCAAATAATTGAAATTAACTTTCAGTTATGAATAAAGGCACCTAATCGGTGCTTTTATTTTATATAACAACAAATACTTAATAGTTAAAACCTATCAATCTCATCAACATAAACAATTTCCTAAATCCCTATCTATAAACCATACTTTGTATAGAACATCAGCGGGAGAGACCCAAATGCTAAATACAAAAGTAAAAGATTTTATGCAACGCAAGTTGCCAAATATCACACCAGATACAGAAATGACGACAGCCATAGCAGAACTACAAAAATTTAAACTACTTGGCGCACCAGTATTTGATAAAGATAAATGCCTAGTCGGATTTATATCTGAGCAAGAACTATTAAAACCACTTACGCAAAGCAGTTATTTTTGTGATGGGATGGTTAAAGTATCGCAACTTATGCAAACAAAGGTAGTGACCGTTAGCGGCGATACCAACATTATTGAGCTTGCACAGCAGATGCAGCCTGGTAAACCAAAAAACTACCCTGTTGTAGAGGGTGCTAAAGTAATAGGCATGATCAGCCGAGCAGATGTACTTAAAGCACTTTACGATAATTACATAAGCTGCCAAACACACTAAATTGCAGATAACAAAATGCCGCTTATAAAGCGGCATTTTTAATGTGTATTAAATAGAGTTAACGTGCGCTAACGATTGCTGAAAGCTCTTTTTTATCGCCATCGCTTAAAAATGCTATTTCTAATGCATTTTTTTGGGCTTTTTCCATATCAGCTTGAGATAAGCCCGCTTTAGGTGCTGCAACGGTATATTCGTACTCAATTTCAATGCCTTCAACCGCAGGGTCATCAGTATTAATACACGCTAAAATACCGTGATCTAAAAACTGTTTAAGTGGGTGCTTAGCTAAATCGTTTACTGTACTGGTTTGAATATTACTTGTTAAGCACGACTCAATACCAATACGGTTATCGCGTAAGTAATCCATTAGTTTTGGATCTTCAATAGCTTTAACGCCATGCCCTATTCGGCTTGCACCTAGCTCATTAATTGCTTGCCAAATACTTGGAGCACCGAGTGCCTCTCCAGCATGAATAGTCGAAGCTAAATAAGCATTTCGTACTTGTTTAAAGTGCTCTACAAACAACTCACCAGGAAAGCCAATTTCGTCACCGGCTAAATCAACAGCGACTAAATCATTTTTAAATGCGAGTAATGCATCAAGCTCTTTTTGACATGTTTTTACGCCATAAGTGCGCGATAAAATACCAATCAAGTTAGCTTTTATATTTGCACCCTTTGTTGCTGATTTAATACCATCAACAACCGCCTCTACAACCCCTTCTGGGTGTAAACCTTGGCTTTGTGCCATGTAGTAAGGGCTAAATCGAAGCTCTACATAATCAAGGCCTTGTGCTTGTGCATCTTCAATGTTTTCAATCGCTATGCGTCTACACGCATCGTAGTCGCCAAGTACAGTGACACCCCAATCTAACTTTTGTAAAAAAGCCATAAGGTTTGGCTCAGGGTCAATAACTTGAACATGAGGAATTAATGCCTCAACGTTATCTGCAGGTAACTCTATATTAAACTGACGACCAAGTTCTAATATGGTTTGCGCACGTACATTACCATCTAAATGACGGTGAATATCTAGCAAAGGTAATTTTCTATTGATCATAATAGCAACCCAGTTTAGTTAAATTTGCGCGCATGATACGCAGATATAGTTATTTTTCAAGTCTATATGGTTTGCGTTAAGTTTAAGCGGTCATATGTCTGCTTTTTGTGCAAAAAATAACGTTACTTATTTATTTATTTGATAAATAATGCCAAAGAGTTTTAAAAAGCGTATTTGCATCAATAGGTTTGGTAATATAACTATTCATTCCAGAGGCTAATGCCTTTTTAACGTCATCGTCATGGGCGTTCGCCGATAGCCCTATTATGGGTAAATCAATTAACCCTAAATCACAACGAATTACTTTTGTTGCTTGGAGTCCATCCATTTTTGGCATCTGAATATCCATAAGAACAATGTCGTAGCTATTTTCGGTTAGCTTTTCTATGGCTTCAAAACCATCATTAGCAATATCGGCAATACACTCTTTTGTTTTTAAAATGGCACTGGCAACATGCTGGTTAAGTGGGTTATCTTCTACTAGAAGCAACTTATAGTTTGCGAATGATAAGGTACTTACATCTATTTCGTCGTATTGCTGCTGAATTTGCTCTGCCTTTGGTAAAGGCGATATAAGCGGCAAACTAAATGTAAATGTAGAACCTTTGCCTTCATAACTGACTAAATCAATTGCACCACCCATTAACTCAACCAGCTTTCTGCAAATACTTAACCCTAAGCCTGTACCACCATATTGACGTGAGGTTGAGCTATCGGCTTGCGCAAACGGTTTAAACAATTGTTTTTGTGCTTCACTACTAATACCAATACCCGTATCGTTAATACTAAAGTAAGTCATTTTTTTCGACTGCCAAATTTTCAGAGTGATCTCACCTTCCCCTGTAAATTTAACCGCATTATTGAGCAGATTCAGCAGCACTTGTTTTAAGCGGATTGGATCGGTATTAATGACCAAAGTTGATGTTTTATCAAAATCGAGACTTAACTTTATTGATTTAATGTCAGCTTCAAACTGAAGTAAATTAAGCATTTCATCCGCTAAACTCGCTACATTAATAGGCTCTTGCATTAAGTCTAGCTTGCCTGCTTCCATTTTTGAAAAGTCGAGCACATCGTTTAATACCCGCAGTAAAACACCCAGTGCTCCATCTGCTTGTTCAATGTAACTTCTTGCTTGTTGCCAATCATTCTGCTGCAGCGCTAAATAATGCAGCCCTTTTATACCGTTAATAGGGGTGCGGACTTCGTGACTCATGTTTGCTAAAAACTGTCCTTTAATATGACTCGCTTCATCTGCTTTTTGTTTTTCTTTGCGTAGTGTATGTGTTTGCTTGGCCACTTGTTCGCGAATTTGTATGTTTGTACCTGTAACTGAAATCAAAAATGTAATCAGTAACCACACAAACAACATACCTACTATTTGTGCAAGCCAATACATTAACCAAGACGTTCTAACTATTGGTTCATATAACTCGACCTGCCACATGCGCTTGCCAATCAACAATTGATATTCTTTAAATAGCGCCTGCGAGTTATCGGTATCGGCAATATAAATTGCCTGCTTTTTCCCTGGTATCGTTGTATCAAAAAAACTGGCTGAAATTGAGTTGTTGTGATCAAATAATAGTGTTTGCGATAAGCGTTTCAGGCTGATAATCGCTGCCACAAAGCCTTGAAAATCATCTTCGGTAGAGGACTCTCCAAAAACAGGATATAAAAAAAGTACACCGTGTTCGGCTGTATTTTGGACCAAGTTAATTGGCTCACTTAGTGCAAGTTCATTAAGCTCTTTCGCTTTGCTAAGCGCTGCACCTCTTACTTTACTAGAAGCTAAATCAAACCCTAAAACATCTTCATTACCTTTTAAGGGATATACGTACTTTACTGGAAAGTAATTACTACGAGTACCTGCAGGTTGCCAAGCTCCATCTAGTGACTTTTCTTTTATATATAGAGGTTGGCCGGAGGCTGGATTTTCATGTGTTTCAAAATCTGCGAGTTTATTTGCTGGTATATAAGGTATCCATTCAAATGCTAGAATTTCTTGGCTGTAGCCCAACTGCTTTGAAGTAAATTGTTTAAACTCTTTGAAATCCACGTCACTACTACTAGCAAAAAATGTAGCTAATAAGCCTAAATGAGCAGTAATACCATCAAGCTTTTGGCTTATAGCATTTTGCACAACAAGTATTTTGGCTTCTTGCTTTTGAATATCTTTTTCTTTTTTAACACTAGCAGCGCCATAAAAACTAACGCTAATCAGTATGTAAATTAATAGTGAAGGTAAAATTACCAACATACGTTGGCGTACTTGCGTGTAATTAAAGGCTGCGAGCATGAGTGGAGTAAATATAAGTACACCAATACTGTCGCCAATCCACCATGCTATAAAGTTATCAAAAATAGCATTGGTCGGAATCACATTATTCAATGCTAATAAGCTAGTTCCCACACCTGCAGCAATAACACAACATATTGGCCCCGCTACTATTAAGCTTTGAACACTGTGTTTTAAAGAAGATAAATCTAGCGGAGCCTTTATAACATTTACTATAATTTGACGACCAATCCAAGCCTGTAAAACAGAGGCTAAAGTGACGCAAATAGCTTGTAAAAGCACATTAAAATGAAGAATATCTACGGTGTTATCAAGGTGAATTAAGTTAGTACAGAAAGCACCAAGAATAAGGCCAATAAATGACTTACGTCCCCAAATTAAAAAGCTCGCTAAAGCAATTCCTGAGGGCGGCCAAGAGGCGACCGCATAGCCATCTACAGAAAGAAGTGAATTGCTAAAATACCCAGTAAAGAAGTAAGCACAAGCCAAGCTAAGGGTTAATATTAAAAACTTTCTCAATGCTTGTGCTCCTGAACTACAAAAAATGCTAAGTAGTTATAGTGTAGTCATTTATTGATATAAAACGAGCGCCTTTTCTGCTTGTGCACTATTTTTATAACTCAAAACAGCTTGTTCAGAGAACTGTTTTTTATTGTCACTATTCAGTGCTTTATCAAAAATTCTAGCTGCTAAGTCATAATCACCTTTAGCATTAGCAAGGCAAGCCAGCGCAAGTAATAGTGAATTATTTGAATCATCCTTTTTAAGGCGTTCTTGTATGTTTATTTGCAACTTAGGCGCATCGGCTGCTGTTGATTTACTTAATATATTGGCAAGCTCTAAGTGTTGCTCATTGTGCTTAACCATTTTAATTAAGTCACTTTCAATAACAGCCAATTGACCTGCTTGCGCCATTTGCATTAAATATGCGGTGTGGGCATGAGCTTGCAGCTTTTTAGGTAGCTGTTTATATTTTTCGCTCAGTTTGTCTGCATCTAACGCATTAAAGTAGGCACTAAATAACTGCGTCCACTGTGCATCAGTAAGTGCTTTTTTGCGCAGTAAACGCGGCAAAAAGTCTTCCAGCGCACTAAAGTGTTGTTGCTGTACTAATACTTCTGCATAAAGTTTTAACTCAAGTGCGGTGACTTTTTTAGCTTCTGCACTAATACGCATTTGTGACTCAATCGCGCTACTGTCGCCACTTGCCAACCATAGCTTTGCTACTTTTAATTGATGCTCTGGGCTTATTTCAAATAAACGCTCAAGTGCTTTATCTGTTTGATTATTAGCAAGCGCTGCTTTTGCAAGTAATGCTAAGCGAATATCTTCAAACTTATCTGGTACGCTATTACCCGATAAAGCCTGTTCTACGTGCTCGTAATCATCATTAATAGCACTCCACAGAGCCTGCTCAATAGCTACTTGTTTGCGCTCTTGGCTACGTGCAAAAAAGCCATGTTTAGTATTATGATAAATCGATAATAAGTAGCGGATTAGCTTATATGTTAAATATAAAACAACAGCGGTAATGACTGCCATTATACAAAACGATACTATCGTGCCTTCTATCGTCGTATTGTTAAATGAAATAAGTACATAACCTTTCTCATCTAGCACAAATGGAGTAACCGCTAGTACAACAACAATAGCTACAATTAAAATAATTAGCCCTATCATTGCGCCCACTCCTTAACCTTTTGTGTACTATTTAAGGTTATTTTTGGATTAAAATTAAGCTGCTCTTTTTCGAGTTTAGACAACGCTTTAAGTACCGTTTTGGTTGCATCATCGTCTTGCTTAAAGTACTCACCAACTAAACGTTTTGCTTCACTTAAGGCGCTAAAGAAAATACTCGCCTGCTTACTCATAAGTGCATCTTGTGCCTGAGTTATATTAAGCTTGATTCGTTGATTAATTAAATGGCGCTCTTGATCTGTAAGTAATGGCTCAATGGAAACACCTTCGTGCTGGCGAATAGTAATAAAGCTATCCACAATTTTATTCCAGCTATTACTCAGGTTTTGCTGCCAATCACTCACGTCATCACTTAAAGCATTTTCATCTATTGCAGCCGCTTCTTCTGGCAAGTTAACCGCATTAAAAACTAAATTATCAACGCTATTAAGTGCACTGTTTAGCTGTAAATAAATAGCCTCTGTTGCAACAGGTTTAAGGCTATCAAGTGTTTGTATGTCTTGCATAATAGCTTGGCGAACTTCAACTGTTCCTGGGTGTTCGCTAAGTAATGCATCTAAGCGCTTTAAAACAGCACTAGTGCCTTGGTAATCTTTTTCAGCCCATAGTTTAAATTCAGCCATACGCTGTAAGCTGGTTACTTCTTGTGGGTTTAAAGACGAGCCTTGTTGCTGCGCTTTTTGCAGGGCTGCTTTTAGCTCTTGCTGATTTTGAGCTGCACTTTCACTTAGGGTTGCGGCTACTTTTTTCTCACTATTAAACAGCGCTTGCTGCAAATTAGATTGCGCCGATTTAAGTGCTTGCAGCTCTTGAACGAGTAACTTATTTTGCTCGCTTAACTCATTAACGGCTAGGTTTCGCGCCTTACCAGCATTTAATTTTTGATAAAACTCGTATCCAACACCAGAGGCCACAATTAACGAAATAAGAAGCGCAAGTGCTGCAACCTTACTTACCTTTTGTTTGTTTTTTTCTGTCGTATTTTTTGTAGCTGCTGGCTCTTGCTTAGCTGATTTAGCTGAGGCCGTGTTAGCTATTGTTGGTGTGGCTTTTTCTGCCGTAACTGGCTTTGACTGTTCGCTCATGTTGCTACCTTGCTGATTTATGCAGGTAAACATAGCATTATCGCTAGCCCCTGCTGCAATGTGTATATTAGCCGAACTTACCTGTTGCAACTTTAAATAAGCGGCTATCCGCTCGCTTGCAACATAAAATCGGCACTGTTGTAACCATTGTAGTTGGTGTGCAGTAAGGCTTTTAAATATAGCATCAACTGCTGCATTACTTGTTATGACTATACCGTGTACATTCTGGCTTTTCCAGTGGTCTGTCCAGTTGGGGGTGATACTCTCTGTGGGTTCACGTTTGTACACAACACAATTATTTAAAAAAGCACCGCGCTCTTTCAGCGTTTTAGCTAACTCAGGGCGGCCACCTTGACCCTTAACTAACACTATATTACTGCCATCAACCTCGGCGAGTGATTTGAGCGCAAGTAACCCTTCTGAATCATACTGCTTTGGTACTGCTGCGCGCACACCAAATTGCTCATATATAATGTCGGCTGTTTGTTGTCCAACCGCATAAAACTGCGCCTTGGTATTTATATCGGGTTTTAATTGCGAAAGTGCACTGACTGCATCTTGCGATATAAATATTATTTTATCTGCATTTAACAGCGGACTAAGTTCAGTGCTGGAGGGTGTTAAATGCGTTATTTTTAATACCGGAAATAAAGACGCCTGATAACCCGCTTGCTCAAGTTGCTGTGCAAGGGCTGCGCCTTTTCCTTCGGGCCGAGTTATCAGAATATGTGTCATTTATGCGTCTCTATAAACTTCAGCTAATATTTTGTCTGCGCCTTGAGCTAGTAATTTTTTAGCAAGCTCAATACCTAGTTCTTCTGCGTCATTTACATGACCTGTTACTTCGTCACGTAAAATTTCGCTGCCATCAACAGCACCAACTAAACCACGCAAATGTACTTGCTCGCCATCAACTAATGCATAAGCACCAATAGGAACTTGGCAACCACCTTCTAAATAGCGGTTCATCGAACGCTCTGCATTTACGCGAATACGTGTTTGGGTATGCTCAAGTGGTGCAAGTAATGCTTTTGTTACTTCATCATCAATACGACATTCAATACCTACAGCACCTTGACCATTTGCCGGTAATGACACTTCTGGCTCAATGTAGTCAGCAATACGCTTACTCA
Organism: Pseudoalteromonas sp. S8-8; assembly: GCF_000497875.1. NCBI lineage: Bacteria > Pseudomonadati > Pseudomonadota > Gammaproteobacteria > Alteromonadales > Pseudoalteromonadaceae > Pseudoalteromonas > Pseudoalteromonas sp. S8-8. The sequence goes on along the minus strand of NZ_AUTR01000013.1, from coordinate 84,647 downwards.
TTTTTAAACGAATAAGCCCCGCTGCCGCTAAAATAATAGCATCATATTGGCCATCATCTAATTTACCTAAACGCGTATTTACATTACCGCGCAAATCACGAATATCTAAATCAGGGCGAAGTGCTTTAATTTGGCACTGGCGGCGTAAGCTCGAAGTACCCACAATGGCGCCCTGTGGTAGCTCGTTTAAATTTGCAAAATTGTTTGATACAAACGCATCACGCGGATCTTCACGCTCACAAATAGTATACAGCTCTAATCCTTCTGGGAACTCTACTGGCACGTCCTTCATAGAATGCACGGCAATATCAGCTCGGCCATCTAACATGGCTTGCTCTAGCTCTTTAACAAATAAGCCTTTACCGCCAATTTTAGCCAATGGCGTATCTAAAATTATATCCCCTTGCGTCGACATTGGGACTAATTCTACGCGCACATCTGCATGAAAACGCTCAAGCTCTGCTTTTACAAATTCGGCCTGCCAAAGTGCTAAGGCGCTTTTGCGCGTTGCGATGCGTACTAATTTTGTTTTTTCTGTCATAGGGGTATCCAATTAATTACTGCGTTTAGCTAGTTTTAGTCAGCTAAAATTCTAAATTCTTTTTGGGCAATTAAATTGCCTTGCTCATCAACTACATCAACACGCCAATGGCCTGTCTGTGTGTCCATGATATTTTTTGTTGAGTACGTTCTGTAGCGAGGCGAAGTAACATTAAGTGTAATTTCAGCCATAGTTTCACCTTCAAACGACCAAACATGCTTAACTTGCTGGCCTTGAAGGTTTTTAATCTCACTAAAAAACGAAAGCCCTTCATCAAACTGACTTAATCTAATATCAGCAGCAAACACATTAGTAGGTTCACGCTTACTTACTTTGCGAGTAAGTACTGCACGGCTAATTTTACCTGTATCTATTTGCGCCCCCAATGCCACACTTGCCACTTGTGCTGTAGGTGAAAAACCTTCAGTGCCACTCAATGCACCATCATCACTTTCTAAATCTAAAAGTAAGTCGCTTTGACTGGCTGGCTCAGCTACGTTTTGAGCTTCTGCGGTTTCTTCTTGCACATCATTATCAAGGTTTGAGTTTAACTCTGTATTAATACTCTCACTTTGATCAATCACAATATCGTTGTTAGCTAATAAAACTGTATCAGTATTTACAAGATCCGCTTTATCAGGTGCATTAATTGATATGCTTTGCTCAACCTCATTCTGCGCAAATAATAACGGTTCAATGCTCGGTTGCGTTATCTCTGCGGGCTCGTTAGGAGTGTTGTTTACTGATGATTGAGGCTCAACATCCGTTACTTCAACGCTTGTCTGGTTTTGAGCGTTACTACTAAAGCTTAAAAATTGCTCCTGCTCATTTGGATGCTCACCTTGCTCTGCACTGGCTGACGTTGTTAAGCCATACACAACTGCTGCAGAGGTCATTAATACCAACATAGCAATACTCACAATACGACGCCAATTCCACTCGTAGCTTACCGTTGGTACACTCTCTTGTAGTTCGCGTTTAACATTTGCTTTAATAACTATTTTTTGACTCATATTGACCTCAGCGGTTCCAAAATTAGCTTAAACGAGCAATTAACCATTGGCGAATAGCTTGCAATTCTTCTGCGCAAACTTGGTGGGCCATTGGGTATTCTTGCCAGCTTACATCCATGTTATGTGCTGTTAATACTTCAAACGCACTTCTTCCCGCACTATGCGGTACAACGTTATCTTGGCTACCATGAGCCATAAATACGTTTAAATCAGTATGCTTTGCTTCATCAGTAAATTTTTGCGGCACACACATATAAGTAGAAAGCGCCATAACACCCCCAAGCTTTTGCTCAAAGCGCGGTGCTAAATGCAGAGACACAACACCACCTTGAGAAAAACCAGCTAAAATAATTTTATTAGCAGGTATGCCATTAGCAATTTCTTTATTAATTAACTCTTCTACCTTTGCAGCCGAATCCCTTACGCCTTGTTCATCGGCACGCTTATCTAATTCTATAGATTTAATATCGTACCAAGAGCGCATTTCCATACCACCATTTATGGTGACCGGTTGTACTGGCGCATGCGGAAAAACAAACCGTATACCAAGCTCACTTGGTAAATTAAGCTGCGGAGCTACGGGTGCAAAACCATCCCCAGAGTCACCTAAACCATGTAACCAAATAACCGTTGCTTTGTGCTCACTTTGGGCTGCATATTCTACAAATTCTAAACTCATAGTGATGATTGCCACTTAACTTCTTGGCCTGCTTGGCGAGTTGAGGCTTCATTTATAAACGCCCAAAATTCAGCGCCAGAGCGGTTATCAATCCATAACCCATCACGCATTTCAAAATGATGTCCGTTAAACTTAGTCGCAACCCATACTTGATGAAGAGGTGCTTGCTTATTAATCACTATTTTACTTTTATCAGGAAAAATAATTTCTAAAATACCTTGTGCCGATTCGTAATCTAAATCAGCTTCGCAATCATCAACCTGCTCTTCAATAGTGAACATAAGAGCTTCGGCTAATTGGTGATATTCGTGTTCAGTCATTGTTATTTCCTTTGCAGGCGAGCCGCCTAATATTGGGTACGTTTTAGCTTTGAATTAGCTTTAAAAATGTGCAGCTAGGGCCTGTTAACCTTTCAGGATTGAAATTTGTTCTATCTAGGGACGATTTAATCGCGGCGCGAGGTTTGTAACCTAGTGGACTAAGTTAAAACCGAGCAACAAAGAGTAAATCGTTCCTAGGACGAACCCAACGGGCAGCGCAAATTCAACCTCGAGAGATAAACAAGTCCTAGTGTAACAGGAATAAAATCATCCGCGAATAGCTGCATTTTTTAGATATTCTGTTACTCTGCGATTATAAAGCCAGCAACCGTATTAATCTAATGAAAGCGACACATACCTTACAATTAAAAAAACTATTAATAAGCACTGTACTGTTAAGCGCCTTAGCTGGCTGCGGACAAAGCGGTCCGTTATATTTACCAGAGCAACAAACAGAGCAAAACCAACCTCAAAATACAGCTAAACCAGCCACTACCGCTGAGCAAGCCAAAACATCGCAAAGTCAGGAGCAATAAATGGATTATTTTAACTACAAAAACAACCAATTATTTGCCGAAGACGTAAGTGTGGCAAGCATAGCGCAGCAATACGGTACGCCTTGTTATGTGTACTCGCGCGCCACATTTGAACGCCATTACTTAGCGTTTGCTAACGCCACTAAAAATCATAAAAGCTTGGTATGTTACGCCGTTAAAGCAAACTCAAATATAGCCGTGCTTAATATATTAGCGCGCCTAGGATCGGGTTTCGATATTGTATCCAAAGGCGAACTTGCACGTGTAATTAAAGCGGGAGGCGATGCTTCTAAAGTGGTTTTTTCGGGCGTGGCTAAAACAGCAGACGAAATAGCGTACGCATTAAAATTGGGGATTAAATGCTTTAACGTTGAATCAGCCTCTGAGCTTGAGCGTATTTCTGAAGTGGCTTGCGAGCTTAACTTAGAAGCACCTATTTCTATTCGCGTAAACCCCGACATAGATGCAAAAACACATCCGTATATTTCTACCGGCTTAAAAGAGAATAAATTTGGTATTGATATACAAACTGCTGTAAGTGTTTATCAACAAGCAGCGGCTTTACCTGGTTTAAAAATTATTGGTGTTGATTGCCATATTGGCTCTCAATTAACTGAAGTCAGACCTTTTTTAGAAGCCCTTGATAAATTAATGGCGCTTATTGATGAGCTAAAAACCAACGGTATTGAGCTAACTCACTTAGATATTGGTGGCGGTTTAGGCGTGCCATATAACAACGAGCAACCACCGCACCCAAGTGAATATGCAGCGCAAGTTACCGAACGCTTAGCTAACTACAAACACCTTGAACTTATTTTTGAACCAGGGCGCGCTATTGCAGCTAATGCAGGTATTTTAGTTACTCAAGTTGAATTTATTAAACAAAACCAAGACAAATTTTTTGCCATTGTAGATGCCGGTATGAACGACATGCTTCGCCCTGCGCTTTATCAAGCGTGGCAAAAAATCATTCCGGTATCAGTTCGCGACGACGAAACACCTACTCACAACTTTGATATTGTGGGTCCGGTGTGCGAAACCGGCGACTTTTTAGGAAAAGATCGTGAACTAGCGCTTAAACAAGGCGACTTACTCGCACAACGAAGTGCTGGTGCATATGGCTTTACCATGAGTTCAAACTACAACTCGCGCCCGCGTGTTGCAGAAATAATGGTAGATGGTCAGCAGCATCATCTTATTCGTGAACGCGAAACTATTGAAAGCCTTTATCAAGGTGAGAAAGTTTTACCATAAACGTTTTTGTCTACTAGCTGCTCTGTGGCATGATTAGCACAGAGCAAAACCGAATTAGAGCGCTATGTTAGTTAATTTTTCCAAAATGCACGGCTTAGGCAACGACTTTGTTGTGATTGATAACATTACACAAAATGTTTTTTTGTCGCGAGATCAAATCAAAAAACTGGCAGATCGCCATTTTGGCATTGGCTTTGACCAATTGCTAATGGTTGAAGCGCCATATTCTCCTGATCTCGACTTTCATTATCGAATATTTAATGCCGATGGTACCGAAGTAGAACAATGCGGTAACGGCGCACGCTGTTTTGCCCGCTTTGTACGTATGAAGGGCCTTACTAACAAGCATAAAATTACTGTGTCGACCAAGTCGGGCAACTTAACGCTCTACATAGAAAAAGACGGTCAAGTAACGGTTAACATGGGTCATCCAAATTTTGAGCCAAGTAAAATCCCTTTAAAAGCGAGCAAGCGTGAGCTTACTTATATTATTAGAACCGAAGAACACACTGTATTTAGTGGCGCGGTATCTATGGGTAACCCGCATTGCGTGCTAGAAGTTGACGACGTAACCACCGCGCAAGTTGATATATTGGGTCCATTACTTGAAAACCACGAACGTTTTCCGCAAAAAGCGAACATTGGCTTTATGCAAGTTGTATCGCAAGAACACATTAAATTAAGAGTGTGGGAGCGCGGCGTTAACGAAACCCTAGCCTGTGGCACAGGTGCGTGTGCAGCAATGGTGATTGGTCATATGCAAAATAAGTTATCAACAACTGTTCAAGTAGATTTACCAGGCGGTAGCTTACAAGTACGTTGGAGTGGCGAAGGTCACCCAGTACGCATGACTGGCCCCGCAGAGCATGTGTTCGACGGGCAAGTAGCGCTATGAGCGAGCTAAGTAAAGAACAGGTTATTGATTACTTACATCAACATCCTGATTTTTTGGTTCAGCACCCGGAGCTACTCGCACAACTTGAGCTGCAACAGCAAGCTCAAGGTGCAACGTCGCTGGTACATATTCAGCAACGCCAATTACGCGAGCACAACACGCTTTTAAAAAGCCAAATAGACGCCATGAGCAAGCATGCAACGCAAAACGAGCTTGTATATCGTTTGTTTAGCCAGTGCCATCGCCAGCTTTGGAATCATGACGATTTTGATACTCTTGCAAATAATCTACGCAATATAATTTGCTCAAGTGAAGATGTTAACGACTGCAAATTAGTAAAATATAATCCCGAGTACGACGAGCTTATTGCGCATCGCCTTACCCATTCTGGGCATTATTTAGGGCGTATTAATCAGCAAGAGCGCGAATTATTATTTAGTGAAGATACACAATCCGTCGCTATTTATTTAATTGGCGACACCAAGCACCCTATCGCTATTTTGGCGTTTGGTAGCAGTAACGTAAACCATTTTGAGCCCGCGCAAGATAACCTGTTTGTACTCGACTTTATAAACGCATTACACCTGCGGTTGCAAAAACTAGCATGAGTGACGATGCGCCTAATATTACCCAGTTAAGCGACAATTGGCGTACACCTATAACGCTATTTAGTGACTATTTAAAGTTTGAAAAACAATATTCAGCGCACACCGTAAACCAATATGTAAGCCAGCTTGGCTTTGCAGCACTTTATTTTAGCAAATTATGTGACGACTGGTTTGGCGTGCAAGGCGAGCATATTCGCCGCTACAGCATGGCACTACGCTCAAAACAATTAAGTGGCCGTACAATTAGCTTAAAGCTCAGTTGTATTCGCAGCTTATATAAGTTTTTAAAAGCAAAAAATATTGCCGAGCAATCGCATTACCATAATCCGGCTATAGGTATAAAAGGCCCTAAGTTTGCAAAGCCTCTACCTAAAAATCTCGACGTAGATCAAATGGCACGCTTGCTCGAAATACCCGACGACGAACCTCTCGCAATTAGAGATAAAGCAATGATGGAGCTTATGTATTCATCAGGACTGCGTATAAGCGAGTTAGTTGGCGCTAACATACAAGATATTAGTGCTGCCAATGGCGAAATTTTAGTGCGTGGTAAAGGCAATAAAGAGCGATTAATTCCGGTGGGCAAAAAAGCGTTAGATGCATTAAAAAAATGGCTCACAATACGCCCTCAGTTTGCAAAGCCCGATGAAATAGCAGTATTTTTAAGTAGCCAAAAAAACCGTATTTCTATTCGCCAAGTGCGCCTACGCATGCAAGAGTGGGGAATAAAACAAGGCATTAGCTCGCAGGTTCACCCGCATAAGCTGCGCCACTCGTTTGCGTCACATATTTTAGAATCATCTGGTGATTTACGCGCAGTGCAAGAATTACTAGGGCACAGCAGTTTGTCGGCTACACAAGTATATACACATTTAGATTTTCAACATTTAGCCAAGGTGTACGACAACACTCACCCTCGCGCAAAAAAACGAACTGATTAGGAAAATAAATATGATCCGATTTAATCGTGCTATTAAGCCATTTTCTGTCATGAGCTTTGATTTAGACGACACGCTATACAGCAATCACCCTATTATAAAAGCAGCCGTTAAAGCCCAACAAAATTATTTAAACGCGCTACCGGGCTATCAAGAGCAAGGTCCAAAGTACTGGCAACTATGTCGCGAACTTGCCGTAATACAAAACCCAGATCTCGCAGATGATGTAACTAAATGGCGCAAACACACCCTACGTTTAGCGCTTTCTAAACTTGGGTTTACCGCAGATGATGTAGAGCGCCATGCAAATGCCGCCTATAACGCCTTTGCCGATACGCGCAGCAACATAGTCGTAAGCGATGACGTACTAAACTTACTAGATAACCTAGCCAAACACTTTACGCTTGTTGCGATTACTAACGGTAACGTTGAAATTGAACGCTTTAACTTACACGATAAATTTGAACTCGTACTGCAAGCAGGTATGCACGGTAAAGCAAAACCTCACAGCACCTTATTTGATAAAGCAGCCACACATTTAAACGTTGCTAAAAGTGAAATTTTACACATTGGCGATAGCCTAGATACCGACGTACAAGGCGCAAATAATGCCGGTTGCCAATCGGTATGGTTAAACGACCAAGGCGCCAATTACGCCTATAAAGGGCTGGCTGATATTGAAATAGCCAATGTTCATGCCTTAACGCACTTTATTAAATAATACCAATTGCATTAAATAAGAGGTCACAATGAGCCACTATACCAAGCTAATCACCTTGCTATTAATTGGCTCACTTAGCCTTAACGCTTATTTATTGTGGCCGCAGCCTGCATTAACTAAAGTACAAAAAACACAAAGTGCCCAGCAAAGCATATCGCCGAAACAACAAAATACGTTATTAAATACGGCAAAGCAGCAATTTAAACAACACCAATTTGAAGCCGCACTCAGTAGCTATCAACAACTCAAAAACAGCAATCCTGAAATCGCAAAAAAACTTTATTCATCGTGGCTGATACAGCTTAAAACATGGCTAAATAGCAATTTATTACTCAGCGAGTCATTTCTCAATGCGCTATTAAATAACAGCCCTTATAACGTAGAATTACTTAACTTACAGGTTGAGTATTTAATAAATAGCGAGCAAACACAAAACGCCATTATTGCTTTATTTGAGCTTAATTCATTACAACCTGCTGATCAGCAAAGTAACGAAAATACACGTTTAAATACGCTCACTCAAAACGAATTACACACATTAACTGAGCAACAAAATTGGCAAGCTATTATTGAGCAAACACAAATTTGGCTTGATTATAAAAGCGATAACGCGCAGTTTTTATATCCGCTTGCGTACGCCCACTATCAGCAAGGCGATTTAATTAGCGCACAAGCAACCCTTGATCGAATGCCAAACCAGCACAATCTGAAAAGCCAAGTGCAAACACTGCAAGCTATGATCAATAAAGCACTATCGCAAGACGACTTTGTTGCTTTAACGCCTTACGGCGCGCATTACTTAATAAACACCGAAATAAATAACAATCTATCGACCGAACTAATGATTGATACAGGCGCAAGCGTAACCTCACTACCTACAAGTATAATTGAGCAAATTTCGCCACTGCCTTTGTATTTAGGCGATGTAACGGTAAATACAGCGAATGGTCAAATTATTGTAAAGCGTTATCAAATTGAATCGTTTAAAGTGGGCTCGCAAATTATTTATGGTTTTGAAGTGTTGAGCATTGAAAGCACAGGTGGGCAAGGTTTGCTAGGGATGAACTTTTTATCGCGATTTAAATTCAATATAAATCAGCAAACAGATGAGCTAGAGTTGAGCGCTAAATAATTATAAAATATAAGGACAAAAAATGACGTTAAATGACTACTTAGCAACCCTTGCAGAAAACCCAAAAAGCATTCAATTTACCGATACTATTGCTGTTATTGAGGCAAATTACACGTTTACCGCGTGCGGCTTTAATAACCATGGATTACTTAGCTCTGTAAGTGAGAACAACGGTTCATGTAAAATTTTTGCATTTGCTAAATTAAACGATTTAAGTAAACAAAATACCTTAGATTGCTTTGGTAAGTTTTACCGAGAGGACGTGCTGAAAAACCCTAAAGGGGATGATCACATGAACATTCGCACCTTTATGTTAGCACCAGAGGCAACGCCTTTTTTAGGAATTACCTTTGAAGGCGAGCCACTAAAAGAAAAATAGCCAGCAAAAATTAAAGTGGCTTTTCCATAAAGTAACGCGTACCTGAGCGTGGGTAATTATTAAGTTGATACTTAACACTATAACCGCGCTTTTCGTAAAAAGGTTTTGCTTGAAAATCAAGTGTATCAAGCTGAGCAGTTGTTGCTCCTAGCTCAATAGCAGCTTGCTCAAGTGCCGTTAGCAATTTATCTGCAAGCCCTTTACCTCGTGCACTATCGCTACACCAAAGCCAACTAATCATCAGCCAATTTCCAAACACACACCCACTAATACCGGCAACAAGCTCGCCTTGCTCATCAGTAAATTTATAGCCTAATGGCACTCTTTGCGCATCAAAATACTGGGCGTTAAATTCAACCATTTGTGCGCGAAGCGCTGAGTTTAACGCATCGGTATTATCTACTTTTAATTGATACATTTATCGCCCTTAAAAAGCAGATACTAGCAAATTAGCTCAATCAATAAAGATTATTTTTACCGTAAGGTACTTCAAGCATATTGCTGCCGGTTTTTTCTGGCTGACCGCACATTTCGTCGTAAGCGCTTGTTTGGCGCAGTACCATTTCGGCATACGCTATTTTGTCAAAACGCTTTTGAACATGCAGTGGGCTTAGCGCTCTTAAAAACTCACCGCTGTCTTCTGTTACATAGTATTCAACGTTATTAATCATTACTGATACTTGATAAAGCGCCATATCTAACGAGTGAACAATGACTTTTTGTAGCGGCTCGTGCTTTTTTAACTGTGAAAATTTAATACCCATCTTGGCTACCTTTTTATATTTAACCTGAGTTCTGGTTATTTAACATTATCGATACGCAGCTTTGCTATAATCACGATCAAATTTTTATTAGCCGCTGGCGTCACACGTTATGAGCACAAAAATCCGACTCGCTAAATATATTGCCCATGCAGGTATTTGTTCTCGTAAACAGGCATCGCGTTTAATTGATGAAGGTGTTGTGACTGTAAATAATCGCCCAGCGAATCATATAGATCACGTTGATGAGCAAGACATTGTAATAGTGAATGAAAAAGAAATTAAAGGTGCTGCCGATTTAGTTTATTTTGCGTACCACAAACCAGTAGGTATTGACTGCAAATTAAATATTGATGACCCAGCCAGCCTTATTCACCATTTGCCCACACTCACCCGCGTATACCCTATTGGTCGATTAGATAAAGACTCTCGCGGTTTGCTTATTTTGACCAATGATGGGGATTTTTGTAATCAACTAATACATCCTGACTTCCACCAGCCTAAACATTATTTAGTCACCGTAAATAAGCCTTTAGACGATGCTTTTTGTAAAAAAATGGCAGCAGGCGTACCCGTTGATAAACACATAACCCTGCCTTGTGAAGTAAATAAAATAGCCAGCAATCAGTTTAGTATTGTTTTAAAACAAGGGCTAAACAGACAAATACGTAAAATGGCGCATTACTGCGGATATAAAGTAATTGATTTATTTAGAGTGCAATTTAGTGACCTCACCCTTTCAAAACTAAACCTACCTGAAAACCAATATATACAAATTAATAAAAACGATATTTCAAAAATCTAATACCAAGTCACTTAATTACATCTCAAAAAGTTAAAAATAAACTTGCAATTACAGATTACAGGTGTAGTCTTTAATTAAAGATTACATTTGTAGGCAATAGCATGATTGAGTTATCAAAAGCAGAGTTTGACGTGCTCGACGCACTTTGGATTAACTACCCCGCCACCGCGAGCCAAATAATTGAGCGCTTAAGCGACGATAAGCAATGGCACGAAAAAACCATTAAAACCCTACTAGGTCGACTAGTAAAAAAAGGCGCACTTACATTTGAAAAAGAAGGTCGTCAGTATATTTATATGCCGTGTATGGAGCGCGCCGACTACACCTTAAAAGAAAGCCAAAACTTTATTGAGCGCTTTTTTAGTGGACGTATTGCGCCACTTGTAAGCGGTTTTGCTAAATCGGAGCAGCTTTCTCAGCAAGATATAAACGAGCTTAAAAAAGTTATAGATGACTGGGAAAAAAACCAAAAGTAAGGGATTAACATGGTTATTCAAACTGGTTTTAATTGGTTGATTGAGCAGCAATTACTATTAAGCATTTTGTTTTGTGGATTTATTTTACTCGAGCGATTTGGTTTAAAAGCCCTTGGCTCGCGGTTTGTATATAAATTAGCATGGCTATTACCTGCGGCATTGGTGATTGCTAATTTACCAAATGCGATTAAACCACTGCAAAATAGCAATATTAGCCATTACTTAATCACCCCTAACCAGCCTTTTACACATGAAATGGGTATTAGCTGGGCGCTCATGTATGTACTTATTACCGCATGGTTATTAATAGCTAGTTTTATTACACATACCCGTTTTGTTAAAAGCCTGCAGTTAACTGAGTTAACCCAATTTGAAGGCACTCTTGCCACTAGTGTTAAAACCTACACCAGTCAATATGTGGCAACGCCAATGGTGGTGGGTATTTTAAACAGCAAGCTGGTGTTACCGAGTAACTACAATACCCAGTTTGATAAAGCCACATTAGCGCTTATTTTAGAGCACGAAAACGTACACATAAAACGCAAAGACAACCTAACAAACGCACTTATATTACTACCTACTATTTTACTTTGGTTTAACCCACTAGCTTGGTTTTGTTACGCAAGCATGCGCCGACTACAAGAGCTGACTTGTGATGAACGGGTACTTAGCAATAAAACCACACAACAACATATTTTATATAGCAAAGCCTTAATAAACTGCGCGGCAAATGCGCCCACAGGACTTATGGCTTATTCACACTACGGAGATAAAAAAACCATGTTACAACGACTTACTAATATAAAACACAACGGGGAGCGTTCAAAGTTTGCTAAAGGTGGCTTATTACTTGTAGCCGCAAGCATGCTAAGTGGCTTAGCAATTGCAAAGCAACCAGAAGCAATGACTAAAGAGGATCACATTTCACCAACAATACGCATTGAACCTGCTTACCCAATACAAGCAGCTCAACAAGGGATCAGCGGCTCTGTTGTATTAAAATACGATATTGCAGCAAACGGTAAAACAAAAAACATTAGTGTTATTCAATCTAAACCTAAAGATGTTTTTGATAAATCAGCGAAAGAGGCGCTAGCAAAATGGAAATATAAAGCATCAGATTCAGGTTTTGAAGATGTACTTGTGCAACTAGATTTTGCGATTAATAGTGAAGTGGCGCCTACCGATTTAATAGAGCGAATTAAAGTATCGCATTAACACCTCGAGTTGTTCAAGACTACAAAGCAAGCGCCCTTTTAGGCTGCTTGCTTTGTGGTTTTACGCTATAAAGTTACAAACTCACCACAATCATGGCAATGGCTGTACCCAAGCCAATAAACCACACTAATGAGCGAATTATATCTAGGTTCATATAGTAAAAAACGCAATACAAAATACGCGACACAATATGCGTAACCGCTAACATTTCGGTCACTGCACCTACAGAGTTAGTGCCCAGTACAACTGCAATAGCGACAGCAAAAACAGCAAGCGATTCAAAACAGTTTTGATGAGCAGCGAGCGCCCGTGCACCAAAGCCGGTTAATTTTTTTTGTTGCGCCCTTGGATGTTTATTGTCGTATCGACCTAATTTTGCCATTGCTATAGCAACCGGCACTTTTGCAAAGTAAGGCATTAATACCGCAAGTAATGCACATACAACTAATGTTGTCATAATTTATCCTTTTGATGTTTCGGATAATTTAGCATAAGCGCAATAAAAAAGCCGCCAGATACGTTTTATGACAAACGCTGGCGGCTAACAATAACATCAGGCTTACTATAGCTAAATATATCCTCAAACCCATGCGACATAATGTCGCAGATGATGAATATTCAACATCATAGTTAATGCATCGCTTTACTTCACAAAGCTTGTTAACTTTACTGCCTTACATTTTAACGATGACGACCATGACCTGGATATTTTTCACTTTTTTAGCCGCCTTCATGCAAGCATGGCGTAATGCCCTGCAAAGTAAATTAAGTAACGATGTGAGTGTTGCTGGCGTAACTCTCTCCCGCTTTATTATTGCAGGCCCTATTGCTGCCGTGTATTTATATGGCCTTTATCAATATCAAGATACCGCCATGCCTACGTTTAATAATGCCTTTTGGGGATTTATTATAGGCGCAAGTGTGATGCAAATACTTGCCACTGGTTTAATGGTTAAGTTATTTAAAATGAATAATTACGCTGTAGGTGCTGGTCTTGCCAAAAGCGAAGCGTTAGTGGCTGCTATTTTAGGTGTATTATTTTTTGGCTCGGCACTTTCTTTACTCGGTTGGCTTGGTGTGTTTTTTGGCGCTATTGCCGTATTGCTACTCAGCGGCATAACAAGCGTTAAACACTTTAATGCTAAAACTGCATTACTAGGACTTTCTTGTGGTACTTGCTTTGCACTTACATCACTGTGGGTACGTGAAGCGAGCTTAAACTCAGGATTATTATTTCCACACTCAGCCGCTTGGGTTTTGCTGTTTGTAATTAGCTTACAAACGCTAATACTACTGGGCTATTTATTACTAAAAGAGCCAAAAACGCTCAGTAAACTGTGGCAATACAAAGGCACTACAGCCGCTATTAGTGTTTTTAGTTGTGTCGGCTCTATTGGCTGGTTTAGTGCAATGAGCTTACAGCACGTTGCTTACGTTAAAACACTTGGACAGGTTGAAGTATTTTTTACCATGCTAATTGCCGTACTTTGGTTAAAGCAGCCACTTAAAAAACAAGATACTGCAGGCTTAATACTCATAGCCATTGCCGCTATTTTGGTCATGTTGCCAAGTTAAGAGCATAAAAAAGCGCAGGCTTTTATACCTGCGCTATTCATAATTAAGCGTTTATTCAAATTACCAATTAAGAGCTTATTTTAAGTGTTATCACACCGCTAATAATCATTAATACTCCCGCAATACGACCAAATGTAGCTGCATCGTTATAAAACAATATACCTACTAAAAACGTACCCGCAGCGCCAATACCTGTCCACACCGCGTATGAGGTGCCCATTGATATTTGCCTTTGAGCAAGCCACAACATAAAACCACTAGCAACTAAAAATGCCACCGCTATTGCGATGCCTTGCCAGCGAGTATCTGAGTTTTGCGAAATTTTTAAACCTATCGGCCAGCCAATTTCAAGTAAACCGGCAATAACCAAATAAATCCACGCCATTAAACATCTCTCTTTTTCAATATAACTTCATATAAATCTTCGCGGCGATCTTTTAAGTTACGCACTGTGCCTTCGCTGTGAAGAATTTTTAACTTATCCATATCAAGGTCACTAAATAACAGCATTTCTGTATTAGGTGTTGCTTCGTTAAGTGTTGCATCGTGCGGGAACGAAAAGTCCGATGGCGTTAATACAGCCGATTGTGAGTACTGCACATCAAGGCTTTCTACTTGTGGTAAGTTACCTACCGAGCCTGCAATAACCACATAACATTCGTTTTCTATTGCACGCGCTTGTGCACAATGGCGCACACGTAAGTAGCTATTTTTAGTGTCGGTCCAAAATGGGACGAACAAAATATCTAACCCTTGTTTTGCTAATATGCGTGAAAGCTCAGGAAACTCTACGTCATAACAAATTTGAATACCTACACGCCCAGCATCGGTTTCAAATACGGCAATTTTGTCGCCGCCTTGAATAACCCAATCGTTTTGCTCATGCGGGGTAATATGTATTTTACGTTGCTCGTCTATTTTACCGCTGCGGTGGCATAAATAACTCACGTTATAAATTTTATCGTCTTCGGCAAGCGGCATAGAGCCGGTAATAATATTGGCGTTGTATTCTATTGCCATACGCGACATCGCGTTTTTAAACGTTTCGGTATATTCCGCTAAATAACGAATCGCTTCAGTTTGATTACTTTGATTTCCTAGCCCCATTAATGGCGCATTAAAAAATTCAGGGAATAGTATAAAGTCACTTTTGTAGTCAGATACGGTATCTACAAAGTATTCAACCTGCTTTAGCATTTCTTCAACCGATTCAACACAACGCATTTGCCATTGCACAGCACCTACGCGCACAATTGATTTAGTTGACTCGAGTACCGTGTCGGTTGGTTCATACATAATGTTATTCCACTCAAGTAAAGTGGCGTAACCTACTGACTCTTGATCCTCCGGTAAATACTTTTTAAGCAAACGCTTTACCTGAAAATCATTAGACAACTGAAAGCTTAAAATAGGATCGTATAGCTCCCTCTGATCTACTTTTGCAATGTACTCCATTGGCGTCATTTCACTGCTGTGATTGTAATAACGTGGAATACGACCACCCGCTAAAATAGCGCGTAGGTTATATTGGCGGCACAGTTCTTTACGGGCATCATAAAGGCGACGACCTAAGCGCATGCCTCTGTGAGTTTCGCTAATGGCAACATCTAAGCCGTATAGCGCATCGCCGTCTGTATCGCTAAATACACGGTCGTGACCATCTGCAATGTCTTCGTATGTATGCGGGTTTGAAAAACGTGTGTAATCAACTTGTACGCTCAGCGCTAAGCCCACCAGCACGCCGTCATCTACAATACCTATTTGCCCTTCAGGAAATTGGTCTATTAATCTAAAAATGGTATGACTTGGCCACGCACCACCTAAGTCGGGATACGCTTGATCCATCAAGGTTTTAATTTGCGGATATTGCTCTCTGGTTAAGTTACAAATTTCAAGATGGGTTTTTTCTGCCGACATACACAACTCCTTAGGCATAAGAAAATAAAAGCCGAATGTACGCTCGATTAAATCAAGAATACACTCAGCTTTGTATCATGTTTTTTACTTTAGATGTACTACTTTAAACTGCGATAAAAGAGTGTGGTTACTTTCTCTTTTGGTAACCAGCCTGCGTATTCAAGACCAAGTTCTGCCAATGGATCGGCTTTAAGTACTTGCTCTAAGCTTGCATTATTTTGCATTGCTTTTAGCATTACGTCTTTCGCGTTTTGAACTAGCTTACCATACGCTATCAGTCCTGAACGGTCACTTACCTTACCGTGTCCTGGTATTACTTTAGTGTTGTCGTCAATTTGTTTAACTACATCGTCTACTGCCGCTAAAATACCATCAACGCTGCCGCCGCTATCTACATCAACAAACGGTAAGCTGCCAAAATTAAAGTAAATATCGCCCATGTGCACTATGTTGTCGTTACTAAAAAAGACAACCGAGTCACCATCGGTATGTGCATGTTCGTAATGCACTACATGGGCGTGTTCGTTATTAAAATGCAGTTTTAAATCGTGACCAAAACTAATGCGCGGTAAAAAGTCTGACCCTTCTCCATGCTGCTCTTCTAAACGTTTATGTACATTGTCGTGTGCTATAACGTGCGCACCCGCTTTAGCAAAGTTTTCGTTGCCACCGGTATGATCGCCATGATGATGCGTATTAATAACAAACTCTGCACTGCCTGGTTTTAAATCGCTAATCGTTTTTTTAATATCATCTGAGAGTTTGGCAAACTGATCATCAATAATATAAATGCCATCATCACCTACACTCGCTGCAATATTACCGCCTTGCCCAAATAGTACGTATACATGCTCACTTAGCTTTTGTGCTGTTACTGGTCCCTCGTCGGATTGCGCTGCTGTACTTAGTAATAAACCTGTTATTAATGCGGGTAGTATTTTTTTCATTTTTGTTCTCTGTTGTATGAATTAATAAATATAGAACGTTTTTATCACTATTTAAGCTCACTCACTTATCACTTAAACGTTATTTAATAGGACTTATGACTATTTGATGCATAAGTGTTTGCGGCAATAAAGGTGTATGTTTACCCTCTACGTAATCACTAAACCCCGCTCTATAAAATTCAGAAAGAGGATGCCCCGATTGCCCACCGGGAATAGCTAAAATTGCATGTTCTAAATGCCCAGGTTGAGCAATAAAGCGCTGCGATGCGCCAAAACTGCGCCCTTGTACGGCGGGCATGTAGCTATCACCAAAACCCGCTGCTGTGGGCATATTTAATAACTTAGCAAGTAACGGCATTTGCTTTGCAAACGGATGCTCTATCACTAACTCATTGACCTTGCCCCACTGCCAGCTTTGTACATTATTACCAAATTGCTCAGTAAGCTTAGTGATAGTTTGGTTAAATGCACCGTGTAATTGTGCATCCCAGCTTTTAAATTGCGGGTTTATCCACGTATCGGGTTTGTTATTAATAAGCTGCCAAACTGCAGGCTCTAAATCTCGTTTTACGTATTTAAGTGTGCCTTGCTGTTTATTTAATTGGCTTTCAATATTACTAAATAAAATATTAATCACTTCATCGCGGTAGCGCTTAACTAAGGTATACCCTATGGAGGTTGAACACGCACATTGCTGCCAATTTTCGAGCGCTGTTATATATTGCTGATTTTTGGTTTGATCGGCTTTTAATTGCTTTAATAACAAAGCATGCCAAGGCATTAAAAAGCGAGCTTGGTTATCGAGCTGTAGTGCGTAAAAGTCGCTCTCTGCAAATGTTTGTTTTTCAAATAATCTATCGCGGATTTGGCTCGAACGTGCACCGAGTGCATAGCCACCATTGCCAAAGCGGGCGTTATCTTCAGCCGATACCACGCGAGAATTACCAGTCCATAATCGCCCACTTTGTGGGTTTTTAATAAAGGGGCGTTCTAATTCGGTTTGCTGCCAAAGCGCTGAGTAGTCACCGGCATTTACACCGAGCTCACTTGGCGTTTTACGAGCCGGTATACCGCCCATATTTTTCCACGCTGCACTACCTTGGCTATCTACCACCATTAGGTTTTGCACAGGTATTCCTACATCGCTTGCTACAGCAAGTGCATCATCTACTGTTTTGGCTTGTTCTAACTTTAATAGTTGCATATTAACGGCGTAAGGCTGATGTGCAGCCCAGCTCAATGCATAAGGTTTTTCGTTAATATATTTTACAGGGCCATATTCGCTGAGTATTAATGAATAGTTTTCAACCTCCCCATCGGGTAATACAATAGGTTCATCTACTTGCCATGTTTTACTATCATCGTTTAATGCAATCCAATCGGCTGTATCTAAATAACCATTAGTAAATCCCCATGCAACATTGTTGTTAGTGCCAACAACAATTGCCGGCGCTCCGGGCAGCGATACACCGGTTACCTGAGCGGGTTTTCCATTTTGTATATAATTTAGCTGAGCCCTGTACCAAATTACAGGCACTGCCATCGATAAATGCATATCATCAGACACCATTCCAGCGCCTGTTTTAGTAAGCGTTCCCGTAACTGCCCAGTTATTACTGCCGCGCTCTTGGTTTGCTTCAATACTTTTAACTGTATGCTCTGTTTGAGTGGGCAAAGTAGGTATACCGGCGTTATAAGGCGTTAATTTACTGCCATCAAGTGCGGCTTGGTACTTACTTGGTTGCGTTAAAAAATCAACCATTTGCTTACCATACGCTTGCTCAATTTGAATGAGTGCTTGGTCACGTTCAAATGTCGCGCTTTGTAAATCAAGGTACATGCTAAATATCACAAGTAGGCTGTCTTCGCTTTGCCATGGCTTTTGTGTTGCACCGGTTAGTAAATATTCAAAGCTTGAATACCCTACTTGCGCTAAACCTTCGTTTACACCTTGAGCGTAACTTTTAAGTAATTGCTTATCTGCATCAGGCAGCGTTTGTAAAATAATTTGGCTGCGTTTACGCAATTGATGAAAACGCATCTTTTTATCGAGCCCCAACGCGGCTTCGCCAAATAATTCACTTAGCTCGCCTGCGGCATTACGTCTTAGTAAATCCATTTGAAAAAATCGGTCTTGCCCATGCGCATAACCTAAACCATAGGCAACGTCGTTTCGGCTATTTGCATTTATCACTGCTTGCCCTAGTGCATCGCGCGAAATTTTTACGGGCTCTACTACCGCGTTACTACGTCCGTTTCCATCAAGGGCAGGTAAACTTAAACTAAGCACACCATAAACAACGGCGGTACTTGCCAGCCCTAAAATCACAATTAATAATAACAAGCGTTTGATTACTTTAAACATCAACCTTTCCTTTGCACGTTTTGACCAAGCGTTAAGGACATATAATAACCACAGTTTTATTAAATAATAATGTTCTTGCTCGCAAAGGGTGAAATAAACATCAAAATCCACGATAATGTCAGCTCCACACATCGTGCAGAACTAGTTGAGATCAATATGACTGAAAAAACATTTATCAAAGGTAAAGACCGCGACCTAGAATCGTCAATCTCTACCATGCAAAACAAGCTTGAAGCCCTACACATTAATGTTGAAGAAGCGCTTTGGCTTAACCCTGTAGCTAACTGTTATTCGGTTCATATAAAAGACAGTGACTGCGGTGTTATGTTTACCAATGGTAAAGGCGCAACCGACAAAGCCTCTATTGCCTCAGCACTCGGTGAATACTTTGAGCGTTTAAGCTGTAACTACTTTTTTGCAGACTTTTATCTAGGTGAAGAATTTGCCAATGGCGAGTTTACTCATTACCCAACCGAAAAATGGTTTAAAGTTGAAGGCGACGAAGTACCACAAGGTATTATGGATGAAAGCTTATGGGATTACTTTGACCCAGAGCGCGAACTTAACGCATCACATCTCTTTGATTTTAACTCTGGCAATATTGATCGTGGCATTTGTACCCTGCCCTACACTCGCCAACGCGATAACCAAGACGTATACATTCCGGTAAACGTTATTGGTAATATTTTTGTATCTAACGGTATGAGCGCAGGTAACACGAAGTTTGAAGCTCGCGTACAAGGTTTATCAGAAGTATTTGAGCGCGCGATTAAAAACCGCATCATCGCCGAAGGCATTTGTTTACCAATCGTGCCTGAAGATGTTGTTAAGCAATATCCTAAAATTCACGAAGCGTGTGAAGAGCTTCGCAGCCATGGCTTTCATTTACGTATTGCCGATGCATCACTTGGGGGAATTTACCCAGTAATGAGCGTAACGCTTATTAACCCAACTGATGGTTCTGTATTTGCCTCTTTTGGTGCTCACCCTTCATTTGAAGTAGCGCTTGAGCGTACCGTTACCGAGTTACTACAAGGTCGTCGTTTAGATCAACTAGATGTATTCCAACCTGCAACATTTGATAACGATGAAGTAGCAACACCAGAAAACATTGAACTGCACTTTATTGATTCAAGCGGTTTGATTTCGCATGATTTCTTCCGTGCAAAACCTGACTTTGAATTTGTACACTGGGACTTTAGCGGCACAACAGAGCAAGAATATAACTTCTGTACTGACCTGATTCACAGCATGGATCACGATATATACATCATGGATTACACGCACCTAAACGTATACGCATGTCGTATTTTAGTACCTGGCATGTCAGACATTTATCCAGTTGATGAGCTTATTTGGCGCAACAACAACGAAGGCGCAAAATTTCGCGAAGCATTCCTATCGCTTGATCAGTACGATGCAGAGCAATGGATGGAAATTTACGACAGCCTAGAAGAAGCCGGTCATAGCGATATTATCCGCGCCGCAGAATTTATTGGCTTAGCAACTGATGCCGACACACCATGGCACACACTGCGTATAGGTGAGCTTAAAGCGCACCTATGTTTAGCCGCAGGCAGCGAAGAAGCCATTGATTGGGTTGATTGGATACTTCATACGGGCCAAGTAAACGAAGATGCAATGCGCCACTTCCGCTGTTTAAAAGCAATTCTTGAAATTAAATACGATGACGAGCGCGAATACGCTGATTACCAAGATGCATTAGGCTTAATGTTTGGTGCTAATAATGTAGCGCTGGCTATAGAAATTGCCGAAGGTAAAAAGCAGTTTAACGGTTTAACTTTTCCAGGTTTATCGCTTGAAGGCTTTAAAAAGCATGCGGCACTACTTGATGGTTACCGCAAGCTACACGTAGCAAAGCAAAATCATTGGGCACGTGAAGTTAGCGATTCGTAACTCGCTAAACTACTAATTATAAAAAATAAACGGCGCATTTGTTAATTCGCCGTTTTCATTTATGTCATAAATTAGCTATAGTTAATTTGCCTAAATTAACGCCACGATGTAGCTAATGCCACCGTCTAGTAATAACAAAAAAACGAATGTTCATAACTTTAAGCTGACCTTTTGGTTATCGCTTACGCTAACTGTACTAGTTGGTGTTGTTCTTGATCGTATTAACTATAATCGTGTAAAAGATGCTCACAGGTTACAGATACTCTCTGAAATAAGTACCTATCGTGCTCAATTAGAATCTATTTTAGTTTCTAATATCCAATTGGTTCGAGGTTTAGGTGTTGCCGTAGCAGCACAGCCTAATCTACAACAAACCCAATTTGAACAAATTGCCCAACCCCTATTTAAAACCTCTAATGAGCTACGTAACATTGGTGGCGCTCCCGATATGGTCATTCGCATGACTTACCCCTTAGAAGGTAACGAAAAATCGCTCGGTTTGAACTTCTTAGAAGAAAAAAACCAACGCGCTGATGCAATTAGAGCCCGCGATACAAATGCTATCGTAATGGCTGGCCCATTAAAATTAGTCCAAGGTGACATCGCACTTATAGCCCGAGTTCCTGTTTACATACCGCCAGAGAATCGCTTTTGGGGATTACTCTCAGTTGTTCTCAACATTGACAAAGTCTATGAAAATTCAGGTATTTATGAGCTAGGAAAAGAGTACAACGTCGCTTTACAAGGCAGGCATGGACTTGGCAGCAAAGGGGAATTTTTTTACGGTGATCAAAACATAATAGAGCAAGATCCCCTTGAGTTTGCGTTAAGCTTTCAAGGTGGCAATTGGCAACTTTACGTAGCACCTAAAATAGGTTGGAGCCCACCAAATTCAGCTGTGTGGCCACTTCGGTTATCAATTATAATTATTTGCGGATTATTAATTTGGGCCTTTTTATTCTTTTTGAAAATGCTTAATCGTCAGCAACAAAATGAAAAAATGCTTGAAGCAATGAGTGATCTAGCTCAAATAGGCGCATGGTCATTTAACTTAGAAACTAAACAAGTGTATTGGTCTGATATGACCAAAAAACTATTTAAATACCCATTAAATAACCAACCAGAATGGCCTAAAGATTTAAATTACTTTAAAAAAGGCACTAGCAGAGAAACAATTAAACCTTTAATTGAACGAGCCATAAAATATGGTGAAAGCTACGAAGTTGAATTAGAAGTAATGGATGCAGAAGGTGGATCTGTTTGGGTACTCGTACATGGTGAAGCAGAACAAAAGAATGGACGATGCACACGTATTTTTGGCTCATTACAGAATATTGATACCCGTAAAAAGATTGAATTAGAAAATAATAAAACCGCATTACATAACGAAATTTTAGCTTCTCTTACCGTTAATAAATTAATATTAAATGGGCAACTTAGCCAATCGAAAGATATTATCACTGAAGCAATCTGCCAAGCATTCGATATTAAACGTGCCAGTATTTGGTTTTTTAATGAAGACAAGTCTCAACTAAGCCCCTTTGCCATACATAGCAAACATTCGTCTAGTGACAAAATTGACTCTATTTGGCTAAGAAAAAACAACCCCAGCTTTTTTAATGCAATAGATCATCAAGCAGTATTTAATGCACCCGATGCACTAGAACACCCAATACTCGCACCAATTAAAGAGCAGTATTTAATGCCACTCGAGATTAAATCAATGCTGTGCGTAATTATTCCTGCGGGAAGTGGTGCTATAGGCGTTGTTTGCGCCGAGCAATGTCAATCCAAGCGCCACTGGTCTAAAAACGAAGAAAGCTTTTTAATTGCCGTTGCAGCGTTAATAGGCAGCTTGCACTCGAGCCAGCAACGAATTGAAACTGAACAAAAGCTGGTTGCCGCCAAAGAAACTGCAGAACAAGCTGTTGAAGCTAAAAGTGAATTTTTAGCGAGTATGAGCCACGAAATTCGCACACCAATGAATGGTGTTTTAGGCATGCTTAATATAATTAAGCAAACGCAACTAGACCTACAGCAAAAGCATCATATCGAACTTGCTCAGTCATCAGCTCAATCTTTACTTAATATAATTAACGACATATTAGACTTTTCTAAAATTGAAGCCGGTAAGCTCGATATTGAAAACGTGCAATTTAACCTACCTCGGTTATTAGGAGAAGTGGTTGAGTCGTTTGCTTTAAAAGTAGAGCAAAATAATACAAAACTTATTTTAGATGCCACTCAAATTACAGTTAGCGAAATAATTAGTGATCCGAACCGCTTACGCCAAATTCTGAATAACTTAATTGGCAACGCCGTTAAATTTACTATTGATGGCGAAGTAGTTATTACCGCCAAAGTGGATGAAACAACGGATGGCTCGTTCCTACAATGTTCGATTATTGATACTGGCATTGGTATTGACCCTAAAAAACAAGCGTCGTTATTTGATTCATTTACACAAGCAGATACCTCAACTACACGCCAGTTTGGGGGCACAGGACTTGGCCTTGCGATAGTAAAACAATTGTGTGAATTAATGCACGGTGAAGTAAGCGTAAACAGTATGCAAGGTGAGGGAAGTACATTTTCTTTCACAATACAAATACAGCCTCGCTTAAGTAAAGAACAAGATTTACCGAGTCATTTAATTAAAAACAAACATATTTTAATTATTGATGAGTGTTCGTTAAATGCAAATACAGCCAGTAAACAACTCACAGTATGGGGCGCAAAAGTTAATTGCGTACATGACTATCTTGAGGTTGATGATTATTTAAATAATGTAACCACCCACCCTGAAGCTATTTTAGTTGATTACTACTTTTTTGAAAAAGCGCCGCAAACGCATATAACTGCGCTTAAAAACTTTATAAATATGCATAGTTGCAAGTTAGTTCTTATGGCGCCAATGAGTTATTCACCTGAGGAGTCTAAAGTAGGTATGGAAGTCGACTGTATGATTTTCAAACCACTCACACCTTCTGATTTGTTTGACTCACTCACTAACGATAAATACATTGAACAACAGCAGCAACAAGCACAACTACAAAATAAACTAACTAAAGCACCAGTACTCGATTCATCAGAGCCACAACTACTGCTCGTTGAAGACAATAAAATAAACCAAGTAGTTGCCTCGGCGCTATTAAAGCAAGCAGGTGTGACTTTTGATATTGCTGAAAATGGGCTTGAGGCAATTGTAAAACTCAATGCAAAACAAGGTAAGCCATATAAGCTAGTTTTAATGGATTGCCAAATGCCTGAAATGGATGGCTACCAAGCTACTAAAGCTATTAGAGAAGGCGATGCAGGTAAGGGTAATGAAAATATTACTATTATTGCACTTACAGCCAATGCCATGCAGGGCGATAAAGAAAAATGCCTAGCAGCAGGCATGAACGACTATTTAAGTAAGCCGCTCGATTTAGCCGCCCTAAAACCTAAACTCCAGCAATGGCTTGGTATCCAATAAAGGTGTAAGCTAATAAAATACGCTTACTAATTTGAGATTATTTATGCAGTTATCAGCAAATCAACAACGTATTCTTGGTTGTTTACTAGAAAAACAAAGCACAACGCCAGAACATTATCCGCTATCGTTAAACGCTCTAGTGAACGCATGTAATCAAAAGTCTAATCGCGATCCTGTGTTAAATCTTACAGATAGTGACGTGCAAAACGCACTTGATGAACTAATAGACATGCGTTTGGTAACTATAGATGAAGGGCTTTCTGGTCGCGTAAATAAATACGACCACCGCTTTTGCAACACTGAGTTTAGTAATCTGCAATTTTCTACTCAGCAGCGTGCCATTGTTTGTTTATTACTTTTACGTGGTGCCCAAACCCCAGGTGAATTAAGAACTCGCAGTGCTAGGCTTGCTGATTTTAATAACGTAAATGAAGTAGAAACAGCGCTCAATAAACTGATTGAAAGCGATTACGCCCGTAAATTAGAACGAGAAGCAGGTAAACGCGACAGCCGATACATTCATTTATTTGGCGAACAACAAAATAATCCCGCCGATGCCTTTGTTGCTCTACCAAGTGAAGTAATTAAAGATAAAGAATTAAGTGATTTACTGGCAGAAGTAGAAGAATTAAAAGTAGAGCTTCGCAAAATAAAAGCTCATTTAAAACTTTAATTAATTAAGACTAAATCACATAATAAGTTTATTGCGTATCACATATTAAATTTTATAAGGAGCTGGCAATGCGCGCCGAAATTATGGCTGAAATGAAGGTTCAGCCAACTATTGATGTAAATGCTGAGATAACTCGCCGAGTTAATTTTATTAAAACACGTTTGGTAGCAGCTCATTCACGCTCGTTAGTACTGGGTATTAGCGGTGGTGTTGACTCATCAACCTGCGGCCGCTTATGTCAACTTGCTGTAAACGAGCTAAATAAAGAACACGATACTGACAAGTATCAGTTTATTGCAGTGCGCCTACCTTATGGTGTACAAGCTGACGAAGATGAAGCACAAATGGCGGTTGATTTTATTCAGCCAAGTAAACGTATGACCGTAAACGTACAACCTGCGGCTGATGCATTGCATGAGCAAGCGATAGCTGCTGTAGTTGGCTGTGGTGAAGCACTGCCTGAGCAAGCTCAAATAGATTTTATTAAAGGTAATGTTAAAGCGCGTCAACGTATGGTTGCTCAGTACGAAATTGCAGGTTTTTGCCAAGGCCTAGTAGTGGGTACCGATCATAGTGCTGAAAACATTACTGGTTTTTATACTAAATTTGGTGACGGCGCGTGCGATTTAGCCCCTCTGTTTGGTTTATCAAAACGCCAAGTTCGTGCACTTGCTACTGCACTAGGTGCCCCAGCTTTATTGGTAGATAAAGCACCTACAGCTGATTTAGAAAGCGACCGCCCAGGCTTAACAGATGAAGAAGCACTTGGTTTGAGCTATGAGCAAATTGATGACTTTTTAGAAGGTAAACCTGTGTCTAATGATGTTGAACAAAAGCTTGTAAGTATTTACACGCGTACACAACATAAGCGTCAACCAATTCCGACAATCTACGATTAATGTTTAGTAGCTAAAATAAAGCAATTAATGCCTTTGAGGATTAATTGCTTTTTTGATCGACAGATTAAGAAGCTGCGTATATTTTAATGAATTAACGCTTTGAATTTTATAATACCAATTGCGTTAAGTTAGTGAGCTATTATAGCCCTATGAAAAAGCGATAGAACGATGATATTTTTAATAATATTGGTATAACTACCCGCCAAAGAGAACACTGCCTTATATGACATCGCCCATTTTAATTACCGGCGCAGGCCAACGTATTGGTTTAGCACTCGCTCAGCATTATATAGCCCAAGGGCTGAGTATTATTATCACGTATCGTACTCGTCACGCCGCTGTTGATAAATTAGAGCAACAAGGCGCTGTATGCATTTATGCCGATTTTAGTACCGATGACGGTATAAGTGCATTTATAAATAAGCTTAAAGAGCATACAACATCGCTGCGCGCTGTTGTTCACAATGCATCAAGCTGGGACTGCGAAGCTAACAATCCTGACTTTGCAGTACTGTTCGATAATATGATGCGTATACACGCCAAAACACCGTATTTAATTAATTTAATGTGCGCTGAGCTGCTTATAAACTATCAGCAAAGTGAAAAAGTACCTGCTGATATAATTCACCTTACTGATTATGTAGTTGAAACAGGCAGCCCTAAACACTTAGCTTATGCAGCAAGTAAAGCAGCTCTCGATAACTTAACTAAATCGTTTAGCGCTAAATATGCGCCAAACATAAAAGTGAACTCGGTTGCTCCATCACTCATTATTTTTAATGAACATGACGATGAGCAATATCGAGCTAAGACCCTTAAAAAATCATTAATGGGCATTGAACCCGGATGCCAAGAAATTATCAATAGCATTGATTTACTATTACAAAGCCACTACATCACAGGGCGCTCTTTGCCTGTTGATGGCGGCCGTCATTTAAAGTAAATATAAATAAACTGAGATATTTATGCACAATGAATTAAAAGAAAGTTACGAAAAAATCATCACCGCAGTAGGCGAAGATGCTAACCGCGAAGGCTTACTTGATACGCCAAAACGTGCTGCAAAAGCAATGGAATATTTAACGCAAGGGTATCGTCAAACGCTTGATGAAATAACTAATAAAGCGGTATTTACATCTGACGCTGACGACATGGTGTTAGTGCAAGACATAGAGCTTTACTCTATGTGTGAGCATCATTTACTACCTTTTATTGGCCGTTGCCATATTGCTTATATTCCAAACGGTAAAGTATTGGGCTTGTCTAAATTTGCACGTATTGTTGATATGTTTTCACGCCGTTTTCAAATTCAAGAACAGCTAACGCATCAAATCGCTAAAGCAGTTGAAGAAGTGACTGGCGCTAAAGGTGTGGGCGTTATTGTTGAAGCAAAACACATGTGTATGATGATGCGCGGTGTAGAAAAGCAAAATTCAAGCATGCGTACATCAGTAATGTTAGGTAACTTTAGAAGCGATCCTAAAACACGTAACGAATTTTTGCAGCTTATAAAAGGTTAACCCTATGGCTAATGCAATTATTAACGTTACTAATTTGCGCCTGCGTACGTTTATTGGCTTTAACCCCGATGAGCGTGAAAAAAAGCAAGATGTAGTGATCAACCTAGAGATTCACTACCCTGCTGATGACGCGTGTAAAACGGATGAAGTTGACCAAGCACTTAATTATAAAGTGATCACCAAAGAAGTAATTAGCTTAGTAGAGCAAGGCCACTTTTTACTGCTCGAAAAATTAGTGGCTGAAATTCTTGCGGTTTGTCACTCACACCCAAGTGTTCATTACGCTAAAGCACGTGTTGATAAACCGCATGCACTGCGTTTTGCCGACTCAGTGTCGTTAACGCTTGATTGGGCTAAATAAGGCCTTAAAAAAAACTTATTTAAAAAAGCTTTTCGAATCCTACGGCAAGGGCGATAACCGCTAAATAGCGCGCGCCTTTGCCTAGTGTTACTAACAGTAAAAAGGTGTTAAATCGCACTTTAAATATGCCTCCAATCACCGTTAATGGGTCTCCCACAACCGGTAACCAAGCAAATAACAAACTATATACACCATATTTATTAAATTGCTTTTGTGCGCTATCAAGCCCTTTTTGCGATACAGGAAACCATTTTTTATCTTTAAAACGCAGTACCTGCGTGCCTAACCAGTAATTAACGCAGCTTCCCAATACATTTCCAAGTGTTGCTACGCACCACATAAGCCATAAATTAACTTTACCTTGGGCAATCATCCCCACCATTATCACCTCAGAAGAGCTGGGCAGTAATGTGGCAGATATAAATGCGCTAATAAATAACGTGAGATAAAGCATAATGCCCTTATGGCTAAACGTAAAAACCCAGCCTATAGCTGGGTTTATAATACCAATTTTATTAAAAACATGATCATTCTAGCGTATTAAATAATTCACTAACTACGTTAAAAATTATTTATATAGAACAACTATGTATCATAATTTTAGCCTTGTTATTGAGCTATTTTCTTATCGCTATAATAGATCACTAATTTAATGCAATTGGTATAAAAATAACTGAGGTTTTATTTTATCAAATTTAAACTAAACGGGTAATTAAACTCTTTACCTTCGTTAGCTTTAATACTCGCCATTACAACCATTACAAACCCAAAAATTGCCACTATAGGTAGTAATATTAAGCCTACTGCTACAAACATCAGTAAAAAACAAACTACATATGCAATTGCCATCGTTATTTGAAAGTTAAGCGCCTTTTTACCGTGCACGTCAACAACTGGCATCTCATCTCTTTTAATTAACCACACAATTAATGGCCCAATTATTGAGCCAAACGGCACAATAAATCCGGCAAGCGCACTCAAATGGCATAACATAGCCCACATACGGTCATCTTTATTAACTGGTTCAACCTGTTGATTTTCTTCCATAACACTCTCCTTTTTGTTTTATGTATGTTGCCTCTTAACTAAACAAATGTCTACAAATCAACCAACGTATTTGTATTTAAAAATCACAGCGTAAAATCTTGTGATAAAAAAGTGATAAGTTTGTGAGAGTTTCTGGAGACGATTATTCAATACTTAACTCGAATCATCACTTACAGGAATAATAATGAAAACTTCTACATTAACAATTGCAATTCTTTTAGCGGCAGCTAGCCAATCGACTATGGCCGCAGAATTAGACCTAAAAGTTACTAACCTAACCAAGGGTATTCACTTCACTCCACTGTTAATTACAGCACACAACAGCGAAGACACACTATTTGAAGTAGCAACGCAAGCATCTACAGCATTACAAACAATGGCTGAAGGCGGCAATATTGCAGAGCTAGTTGCACAAGCAACTGCAGCGGGCAGTGATATGGCTGCAAATCCAGCTGAAGGCTTACTTGCACCAGCCGCATCTACAACGGCAACACTTACCACTACCGACGGTAACGAGTACCTATCTTTAACTGCAATGATGCTACCAACTAATGATGGCTTTGTAGGCTTAAACAGCTGGAAAATCCCAACAGAAGCGGGTACTTACACAATTAATTTAAATGCTTACGATGCAGGCACAGAACAAAACAATGAGCTTGTAGTTGAAGGCTCTGGCGCTCCAGGTACTCCGGGTATTCCTGCGGCTCCAGGTGGCGACGCTGGCACTGGCGGTACAGGTATATTAAGTGGTGATACAAATACAAGCATCCATATTCACCCAGGTAGCTTAGGTGATGACGATTTAGAAGCGGGAAATAGCGATTTAAGTAATACAGTACACAGATGGTTAAACCCAGTAGCGCAATTAACCGTTACAGTTAAGTAGGAGCATGATTATGTCATCTGCTAACAACCTTAAAAAAAGTCTACTAGTGCTTGCACTTGCAACCACACTTGCAGCGTGTAGCGATAATGATAACGACCCAGTGGTTGAAGAGCCGGTCGTTGTTGAGCCAATTGTTGTAGAACCTGTGATCAGTGAGTTTACTATTACTTTTAGTAACTTAACTGCAGGACAGCCTTTGTCACCACTCTCTGTCATTGCTTTTGAAGATGAAGCACCTTGGTCATTCGGTACCACAGCTTCTGTTGGTTTAGAAATGCTTGCAGAAAGCGGTGCAAATGAAGAATACCTCAGCTACGAAAGTGCACTTGCTGCAGTTTCAGCTGAAGGCGCTATTGGCCCTGGTGAAACCACCACAGTAATCATTACTGTTGAAGAGCAAGAAACGCTTAATTTGTCATTTGCTGCCATGCTTGGGAATACAAATGATGCTTTTACCGGTCTTAGTTCTTTAGATGTATCAACATTAGAAGTTGGCGGTTCGTTATCACGCACTACGACTGCTTATGATGCGGGTACGGAAGCAAATACAGAAACAGCTGAAACTGTGCCAGGTCCTGCCGCTAGCGGTGAAGGGTTTAACGAAATACGTGACGATACAGCCGATATAATAACAATGCATCCGGGCATTGTTTCAAATCAAGATGGATTATCTACATCAGCACTTGGTGTTGAACATAAGTTTGATAACCCAGTATCGAAAATAGTAATTACGCGCACGCAGTAACGTTCCAGCTTGTAATGGGGAAGTAAGGGAGCACGGATGCCCCCCTTTTTACGAGGTAATACATGCGTCACGAAAAAATATTAGTAGTAGAAGATGACAGAGAAATAGGTAAGTTAATTACCACGCAGCTAACGTCGCTTAACTTACATGTTGATCATGTTGTAAGCGCAGAACTTGCCTTAAAAAAAATAGCTAAGCATCCCTACGGACTTATTTTACTCGATATAAACTTACCCCAAATGGATGGTTTGAGCTTATGCCGAAAAATAAAAGAGCATTACCCAACTACCTCCGTAATTTTACTCACCGCGCTTAGTAGCGATATGGACAGAGTTATTGGCCTTGAAATGGGCGCCGATGATTATATTTGTAAACCCTTTTTTGCACGCGAATTACAAGCCAGAGTAAAAACCCAATTACGCCACAGAGCACAGCTACTCGCTAGCCAAAATAACGACAACTCCCCCGTTGATAGCGAACAAACACTAAATGTAGGCTCACTCAATATAGAATTTAGCTCGCACCAAGTGTATTTAGGCAAGCAAGTCCTTAACCTTACCGCCACCGAATTTGATTTACTCGTTTACTTTGCACGCCATCCTAATCATGTTTTTAGTCGTCAACAATTACTCGATAAAGTATGGGGTTACCAACACAGTGGTTACGAGCACACGGTTAATTCACATATAAACCGCTTACGTGCCAAGCTAGAAGAACACCAACAAGCGCCTATCATCGAAACAGTTTGGGGTGTTGGTTACAAACTAAACCCTAGCCAACTCAATTAAGACACCTATTATGAAATTATCTTTGTATCAAAAATTAGCTATATCGCTAGTCGTGATTTTTTGTTTTATTTGCGCCCTAGTTTACGGCTGGAGCAAGCAATTAGAACTGACTTCAAAACACCACGCCGAACAAAATCTGCACTTAGCGTTAGCGGAGCATTTAGTACAAGATAATCCATTAATAAAAGAAGGTGTTTACGACTACAAAGCGCTTGAAAATCTTTTTCATACCTTAATGTTATTAGGCCCGGCGTTTGAATTTTATTTTGTAGACGAAACCGGAAAAATTCTTACTTACTCAGCAAAGCCGGGGAAAGTTAAACGCACGCATATTAGTTTAACGCCTTTAAAAAGGCTGATTAACGACCCAAGCGCTGCACCTATTTATGGTGACAATCCTCGTAATAAAGAGCAACAAAAAATATTTTCAGCCGCGCCAGTATTTAATCAAGATAAGCTACAAGGTTATTTATATGTAATTATTGGTGGTGAGGCTTACGATACCTCACTAAGCACTGTAAAAAATAATGATAAGTTATGGCTAGCTGCTTTATGGCTTGGCTCTGCACTCGCATTTTTATTTATTGCGATGCTAATTTTACTACGTTTTTTTACCAACCCAATTCAGCGCTTAGCACGCGATGTTAGTAATATTGAAGCCGCTAACTACAGCCTTACCGACACCAAGCTAAGTAACTATTCAACGCAAAAAAGTAACGAAGTGCATAGTTTAGGGCGAAGTATTCAAGCCATGTTAACGCGTATTAATGAGCAGCTTAAAGCGCTTGAACAAGGCGATAAACAACGCAAAGAGTTGCTGACCCATCTATCGCACGACCTACGTACACCACTTGCTTCACTGCAGGGGTTTTTAGAAGTATTAAATCAGTCAGGCGAGCAGCTAAGTAAAAAAGAGCAGCAAGAATACTTGCAGGTATCGCTTAATAATTGCGGGCAATTAAAGCTACTCATAGAGCAAATATTTGAGCTTGCTCACTTAGAAAATGGCGAAATAAACATAAATAAAGAAACCTTTAATTTAGGTGAACTCATTTACGATTGCATGGCAAAATTTAGTTTAGCCGTTGACAAAAAAGGCATTAGTTTGTCGGTAGAACCTGCGATTTGTGATTTTCCTGTGGTTGCCGATATAGCTAAATTAGAGCGCGTGTTAAGTAACTTAATTGATAATGCAATTAGGCATACCCCTCGTGGCGGCAGCATTGCAGTACATGTAAAACGCAGTGACGATAATCAACTATTTGTGCATGTATCAGACACGGGCGTAGGCATAAAAGAAGATGAGCTGAATGCTATTTTTGATCCGCACTACCAAGCAAGTAATTCTAATAAAGAAGGGCGCCAGCAAGGTGGTTTAGGATTGGCTATTTGCAGAGGGTTATTAAAACTGATGGATAGCGAAATTTACGTACAAAGTGAAATTGGTAAAGGCACTATGTTTAGCTTTAACTTGCCACAAAATAAGGTGCTTTCTTAAAAAGCACCTTATTGAGTTAAATCTATTTAAATATTAATTACTTTTTAATACCCGCTAAATCAAGCATAAATGCATAGTTTAGCGCGGTATCTTCTAAGCGTTTAAAGCGACCCGATGCACCACCGTGCCCTGCTTCCATATCTATTTTAAACAATAACTTATTGTCATCAGTTTTATAGTCACGCAGCTTAGCAACCCATTTTGCAGGCTCAAAGTATTGAACTTGTGAATCGTGCAAGCCAGTCGTTACTAACATATTAGGATATGCTTGCTTAGATACTTGGTCGTATGGCGAGTAAGACAGCATGTAATCGTAATACGCTTTTTCGTTCGGATTACCCCATTCGCCGTATTCATTTGTTGTAAGCGGAATACTCGCATCAAGCATCGTTGTCACTACATCTACAAACGGTACCGCAGCAACCATGCCTTTATAAAGCTCAGGCGCTTGGTTTGCTACTGCGCCCATTAATAAGCCACCAGCACTGCCACCTAACGCAAATATTTCATCTTTTGCGCCATACTTTTGAGAAACCAGTGCTTTAGTTACGTCAACAAAGTCGTTAAATGTATTCTTTTTAGTTAGTAGCTTGCCGTCTTCGTACCAAGGACGACCTAGCATTTGCGATCCACGTACATGGGCAATTGCAAATACAAAGCCACGGTCTAACAAGCTCAAACGTGAGCTTGAGAACGTTGGATCCATGGTAGCGCCATAAGAACCGTAACCATATTGCAGTAGCGGGTTAGTGCCATCTTTTTTAAACGCATCTTTACGGTAAACTAAGCTTACCGGTACTTTTATGCCATCACGTGCTGTTACAAAAATACGCTCTGACGCGTAATTGTCAGCATCAAAATCACCTAACACAACCTGTTGCTTAAGAAGCGTTTTATCGCCAGTCGCTAAATCTACATCGTACGATGAGCTTGGAGTGGTCATGCTTGTGTAGTAAACACGTAACGTGCTGCTATCTATATCGTTATTGCCATAAGTACCAATTGTATAAGCGCTATCGTTAAAGCTCAGTGGTAACTCTTTACCTGTTTTTAAATTACGCGCAATCAACTTTGATTGGCCCATTTCACGTTTTTGGTAAACTAAGTAGTTATTAAATAAATCAATGCCTTCGAGTTTAATATCATCGCGCGCAGGGATCACACTTTGCCAATTAGCCTTGTCGCCTGCTTTATCAATATCAACTTTCATCAGCTGAAAATTTACAGCATCTAAGTTAGTTACAATGTAGTAAGTATTCCCTAGCTTCGAAATATCATATTCAAGCCCTGCTTCGCGCTCAATTAAGCGTTTAGGCATTGCCTTAGTATCATCAGCACTTAATACCGATACGCCTGATGCAGCCGTGCTACTGTGCCAAATATAAATCTCTGACTCATCTTTGCTTTTACTCATACCCATGTAGTAACTGGTATCAGTTTCTTCGTAAATTAGCTCATCATCAGCTTGCGATGTACCTAATGTATGACGATACACTTGGTAACCTAGTAGAGTTTGTAAATCTTTTTTAATGTAGTAAACCGTTTTATTATCGTTTGCCCACACAATGCCACCGTTGGTGCCTTCAAGTGTGTCTTCGAGTAATTTACCGGTAGTTAAATCTTTTATTTTTACGCTATAAATACGACGGCTAACAGTATCTTCGCCATAAGCCATTAAATTGCCATTAGGGCTTACATCTAAACCACTTACTGCATAATAATCATGGCCTTTAGCAAGCTCATTTACATCTAAAATAACTTGCTGATCGGTACCTGCAAAATCGCTGCTGCGTAAGTAAGTAGTGTACTCGTTATCGCCACGTGTTTGTGTTGAGTAAAAATAATCACCGTTTTTAACTGGGACTGAATCATCGTCTTTTTGAATACGCCCTTTTAGCTCTTCAAACAACTCACTTTGCAGCGTTTTAGTATGTGCGAGCATTGCATCAGTGTATGTATTTTCAGCTTCTAAATAGTTAATTACCTCTGGTGCTTTACGTTCATCATCACGCAGCCAATAGTAATCATCTATACGTGTGTCACCATGAATAGTCATTTCATGTGGCACTTTTTTAGCAACCGGGGCAACAGCTTGGACTACTTGAACCGTTTTAACTTGTGTATTACTTTTTTTGGTTTCTTCAGGGGCTTGATTACAGCCACTTAAAATAGCGAGTGATAGTGCTGCGAGTGCGAATGGGGTACGTTTCATCAGTCAAAGTCCTTGTTGTATTTTTATTTTTTATTAAGTAATTAAATATACCTAAAAATAACCTGTGTTGTGATTTAGTTTGTGAAGCTATGTAAAGTAAATCAACGTAATTCCTCTTTTCTTAATAAGCCTACATCAGGTACTCTGTAGATATATAAATCACTTTTAGGCTCAACTGATTAAGGGTAGTAATGAATAGCGAAGTAATTAACATTTTAACTATGGCAAAAGTAATTCAAACGGCCGTTGCTCCCGTATTTTTAATCACAGGTATAGCAGCAACTTTAGGTGTTTTATCTAATCGCTTAGCACGAATTACCGACAGAGCGCGCTTATTGGAGAGAAGATTAAAAGTAAATACAGATGATGATTTTAATAAGTCGCTAGCAACAGAACTCCGCGCTTTATTAAAAAGATCTCGATGTATACATATTGCTTTTAGTTTAAGTGTATTAAGTGCCTTACTTGTATGTGCTGTGGTTATGTTTTTATTCTTGTCGCACATTCAATCAATTAACTTAAGCGTGACCATTGCTTGTTGTTTTGTAGCAGCAATGGCATTACTTATATGTGCATTTATGTCGTTATTAGGCGAAGTATTTTTAGCAACGCGCAGCATGCGTCGCGGGATGATATTTGCAGATATTGATATAAACGATTAATTTTTTATAAAAAAACCCCGAGCAACTAATGTTGCTCGGGGTTTTTATTAAATAAGCTTATTTAATAAAATAACTTATTGTGCAGTATAAATCGTCTCTAGCACTTCAATTCTAGCTTCTTTAGCATAACCTGAAGCATTTAACTGCTCTGCTGCAACTAAAATATCTTGTCCATCATTCACTGCTAAAACGGCAATCTTAGTACCAGGAAATACAGACACCACTTTTAATCCAGCCGCTGCAGCAATGTCGCTAGCAGTAATACCATCTTTTAAAAGTACCGTAATATTACCTGATAAAGAACTTAAGTTATTAGTAAGAATATTACGAACTAATGACCCTTTAGTTACTACATCAGATGTACTTGCAACATTAACAACCGCCATGTCGCCTTTATGCATAACTACATGCTCATCGGCAGCAACACTTGATGGCACTAAGCGTAAATTTTTCTCTACTTTATAAGAACCAAAATCAGCTTTAGTATACTTTAAGCTAGATGCTTGCTTCTTTGGTAGTTGGAGCTCTTTATCAAAGCTTGTGTTTGCCGTAGCGCTTAAAGAAATACACGCAGCAGCACTTAATACGATTAATTTATTAACTTTCATTTTCATAATCCTTACTCTTGACCTGCGTGACCGAATGCGCGTAAAGACACACCCTCTAAAACACTTGCTGAACTATTATTGCTAATACCTACTACACCTAAACCATTGTCATCACCTTTACTAAGTGCATAGCTATCTGCGCTCGTATCTAGTAAACGAACTGTCCAAGTGCCTTTAGTCGACTCACCATAAAACGCATTTGAAAGCATTACTGCATCTTTTAGTATATAGCCAACACTCCAACTGCTAGTGAAACTATATGCTGGGTAGAATAAAGCTTGCTTAGATGACAGTAATACACTTCTTGTACCCGCTGGCGATGTAACTTCTATGGCTAAATCTGTTCCGGCTGAAGTTTGTGTACCATCGCTTAAGCCAAAGCCCATTTCAGCATTACTTACATCAAACTTAAACTGCATTGCTTCAATGCTTAGCTCTTCAGTCACTTCAATTTCTTGTGTAAGACCCGTTGCATTGTTATCTGGAATTTCTAGTGCAAGTGCGTCTTCAGCAATTACTGAACCAACACCGCTCCACTGAGTAATAACTTGTTCACCTAAAGCAACATCGTAAGCCTTTGCCATAGAAACCGCAGCTCCAGCATCAGCACGACCAAAACCATATAAGTTATTGAAGTTATAACCGGCAGAGTTTTCAATCCAACCGTCGTGAGCAACAAATTCGCCTTCACCAACTGTTAATTTAACAGCAGCATTATCTGCATCAATTAAAGTGCTAGTTGATGCAAGGATATGACGAACGTCACGCCATGTTAAATCTGGATTAGCCGAAAGAATTAACGATACCACACCCGATGCATTTGGCGCAGCAGATGATGTACCATTAAACGTTGAAGTATAGTTACAGCTTGCATTGTCTGCATGGCCTGGGTAGTTAAATGGATATTGACTTGCAGCAAACTCTTCACCATAAGCAGCAGCCCATGCTGCAATAGAACCACCATTGAAACCTGAATAACCATTAATACAAGTCATTTGATCTGTTGTTACCATTGCAGGTGCAAAACGACCATACTCACCCGCTGGAGCCGACACCATTACGTTAGAACCCGCTGTAGAATAGCTAGTATGTTTACCATTAGCATTTACTGCAGCAACACTTAAATAATAAGGGTGGCCTTGGCTTGGCTCAAAAGCGCCATTATAACAAGTTAAACCTAAGTCATTTGCACCATTGTCAGCACATAAAGAACCTTCATCGCCACCGTCTTCAAATGAGTTACCGCTAGATTTCATATTTAGCGCACCTTTACCGTCACGAAGGTTAAGGTTAGGGTAAGACTCAATTGCCTCATCTAGCTCTGAATAACCGATAAACGTAGGGAACGTAATACCGTAACTACGGTTAAAGGCTGAAATATTTTCAGACGTACTAATACCACTACCAGGGAAGCCATGAGCAAGTAAATCAGTTTGTGCTACTTTATCTCCACCAAGGTAGTTCATACCGATTAAGCCTGCATCAGGTGCAACACCACGGCCGCCTTTGCCATTCCAACCTTTTGCTGCAATTAAGCCGGCAACACTTGTTCCGTGGTCACCACTGTTTGATGTACTTGTAGGGTCTGTACGATCTAGCGCTTCAGCGTTAAGGTTTAAAGAACGATTTGGTAATACGTTATCTACTAAATCTTCGTGGCGAATTTCCATGCCCGAGTCAACAACAACAGCAGTTACACCAGCTCCTGTAACGCCTTGAGCATAAGCGGCTGTTACATTCATATCTTCACCAGCAACCAAACCTGTAGCTTCTGCATTAGCAAAACTAGCATCAACACTTGCTTGCGCTTCTTCTTCTGTATCGCCAAATAGATTTACATATAAATTAACTAAGCCCTGCTTCATTTCATCGCTTAATGAGTATGCTTTTTGGCCTATATTATTTAGGTGCCATTGTTGATTTGCTAATGGGTCACCAACAACTCCTGAAATGTTTATTTGCGCAGAAGCCGTTTTACCATTTGCGTTTACAGTGTAATCAATAACTGCATCATCATCCGTCATTGGAACATAAGTAAATGATGTTCCCTCTACAGTTAGAG
Organism: Pseudoalteromonas sp. S8-8; assembly: GCF_000497875.1. Lineage (NCBI taxonomy): Bacteria > Pseudomonadati > Pseudomonadota > Gammaproteobacteria > Alteromonadales > Pseudoalteromonadaceae > Pseudoalteromonas > Pseudoalteromonas sp. S8-8. The sequence continues at coordinate 46,211 of NZ_AUTR01000013.1, read as the reverse complement.
TACCGTGACTAAATGTGAATACGCCATCTTCTGCAATCACTTCTTCACCGTTTTCAGTGAAGCTAAATGTAAGTGCATCGCCATCGTTATCGCTGGCTTTAAATTCTGCAGTAACAGGGATCCATTGTTTTAAGTCTACAACAACTACATCGCTCGCTTTAGGAGCTACGTCAGTAACTAATGGTACGCTACTTTTATTATCGTCATCACTACTTCCACAACCAGAAAGTGATACCACTATTGCAGCAGACAATGCTGACATTTTAAAAATATTATTTTTCATAAACTCTCTTTGTTAGTTATTTTTATGATGGGGGGGAAGTTACACAACAGGAATCAAAATAACAACGAGGTGTTTACAGTCATTAACAATAAAGACAATAGATGTAACGATAGGGTAATCGTTGTATGCTTAGTTAAAGAAACAATTATTAAGCACATATATTAACTTGAACATTCAAAGAAGCTAATATAGAACAGGATTAACAATTACTTTAAAGGGGCAAACATGAAATTAAAAAAAGTATTAGCAACAATAGCACTGGCAACGTGTGCATTTAGCGTATCGGCAAATTCTGCATTTAAAGAACCAAGTGACGCGATTGAATACCGCCAAGCTGCGTTTTCAATGATTTCAGTGCAAATTGGTGACATGGGCGCAATGCTAAAAGGTAAAGTACCTTTTGACGCAGAGCAATTTAAAATGCGTGCTAACAACGCTGCTGCACTTTCAAAAATGCCATGGGAAGCTTTTTACGAAGGAACAGATAAGGGCGACACAGCTGCACTTGCTGCTGTTTGGGCCGAAAATGCAACCTTTGTTGAAAAAGCGAATGCTTTTGCAGCAAATGCAGATAAGCTAGCGTTAGCTGCTCAATCGGGCGATAAAGCCGTAATTGGTAAAGCTTTTGGCGCATGGGCTAAAGGCTGTAAAGATTGCCATAAGCAATTTAAAGATTAATTATTGTTGTAGCCAGTTTAACAACAATAAATAGATAATAAAAATGCACTGAGCGTTAATAACGGTCAGTGCTTTTTTTATGTTTTATATTTATACCAATTCGCTTAATTAAGTGATCTATTTTGAGGCTGGAAAAGATAGCTAGGCAAAAAATTCGCTATTTAGTTGTTCTCGGCAATTGCTCCTGCATTGCTCTACCTTCTGCATCCATGCAGTCGTAAATGAGAATTTTTTAACGTAGGTAGCGACACGTTTAGCCCCGTAAAATGATTAAGTATTATTGCGAATTGGTATTATTACGAGACCTTAGCAGCTCGGCTTTTAAAAGGGCGCTTAAATAACGCACCAATATCACCCAAAATAATATATAAACACGGTACTAATATAAGCGTTATTAACGTTGCAAACATAACAGCAAAGCCAAGTGCTACTGCCATAGGTATTACAAACTTAGCCTGCAGGCTTGTTTCAAACATAATAGGCAATACACCAGCAAAGGTTGTTATAGACGTTAATAGTATTGCTCTAAAGCGGGCACAACCGGCTTCTATTACTGCATTTTTAACGCTAACACCTTCGCGGCGAACTTGGTTTACATAATCTGTCATTACAAGTGAATCATTTATAACAACACCTGCTGCGGCAATTAAGCCAAATCCCGACATTAAGCTCATATCTAAATCAAACCAGTAATGACCCCAAATAGCCCCGGTTAAACTAAACGGAATAACCGACATTACAATAAGCGGTTGTGAATAGCTTTTAAGCGGCACAGCTAGCAGTATGTATACTAAAATCATTCCGCCAATAAAAAACATTATTTGCTCATTAGCTTGAGCTTGCTGCTCTTCTATTGCGCCACCGAGCTCTGATTTAACACTTGGGAATTCTTCTATTAGCTGTGGTAGTAGATTTTCTTTTACTTGCTTAACCACTTCGCCTGGCTCAATTTGCTCTTCATCAATATTGCCATAAACATACACGGTACGGTAACCACCTTCGCGGCGTATATAGCTAATACCAGGCGTTTCTGTTAGCTCTACTACATCACCAAGAAGTACTTCTCGCCCTTGTGGGGTGGTAACAACGGTGTGTTTAAGCGATGAAAATGCCTCACGAGTCAGCTTAGGGTAACGTACCATTACGCGTACTTCTTCGCCGTTTCGGATTACGCGCTGCGCTTCGCCACCATAAAAACTGGCTCCCACTTGATTTGCAATACCTGCCAAATCTAAGCCTAAATCGTAAGCAACAGGTTTAAGGCTCATTTGCACTTCTTTGCTCGCAGGATCTATGGTTGAGCTAATATCAAACAACCCTTTTTGCTGTTGAAGTAATTGAATAAAACGACGACCCGCTTGATTTAAAGTATCTATGTCTGAGCCATACAGTAAATAGCCAAACTCGCCGCCGCCATTACCACCGCCGCCACCAACATCGTCTTGAATAGTTAACGACTTAATACCAGCAATAGTCGGCATAGCCTCACGCCACCGGCGAGAAAGTTCAAATGCATTGTATGGACGTGAATCTTCGTCAACTAATGGAGCTAGTAACTGCGACTCGGTTCTGCCTTGATTAAATACCAATACATCACGAATAATTTTTTGACCAAACTCACGTTCAGTCTCTTCATCGACTCTAAGTACCATAGCTTCTATTTCACGAATAGCAGCAATGGTTTGTAAGTCAGAAACGTTGTCGTTCATTTCTACTTGAATTTGTGGAAAGTCGTGCGGCACTTTAGGAGTTGGAACTGTACGTACTTTATTAGACGTAATAAGTGCAATACTGATTATAAACATTGCAATAAAAGCAAACAAAACAGTCCAGCGCCAATCAACACACTTAGCAATAAAACGTTTGTATGGGCCATTTACGAAACCAAAAAAGCGTGTATTGAAGCGATCGCGCCAGCCACCTTTTTTAATCGGCGAAAAGTGCGTATGAGCAATGTGAGCTGGCAGTATCAGCTTTGATTCAATCAAACTAAATACTAAACACAGCATTACCACAACGGCTATACCATAAAAGAAGGCACTTTCTGGCCCGCTCGACATTGTGAATGGTGCAAATACAGCAATCGTTGTTAACACACCAAAGGTCGCAGGGGTCGCAACTCTGTTAGCACCACGCACAACATTTTCTACACCACCGCCGCTTTTTTCAACTTCGGTGTAGGCAGCTTCCCCTATCACTATGGCATCATCCACCACTATGCCGAGCACCATTATAAAAGCGAATAACGAAATAATATTAATGCTAATGCCAAATAGTGGCATCATCATCATGGCCCCTAAAAAACAAACAGGTAAGCCAATCATTACCCAAAGCGCTAGTTTAAAACGTAAGAATAACGACAACATAATTGCCACCAAAATTGCACCTTGAAACAGGTTAGCTTTCATCATATCAAGGCGAGCATTTAGGTAGTAGGTCATATCCATTAATGGCTCTAATCGAATACCCGGCGGTAGTTGCTTATTTTTTTGATCAATAAACGCTTTAACCGAATCCGCAACGGGAATCATGTTTTGCTCTTGCGTTGCTTTAACCGATAAATACACCGCGTTTTCGCCATTAAACTTAAAGTAGCGCTCACCTTCGATAAATTGATCTTTAATCACGGCAATATCTTGCAGTAAAACTTTAGCGCCATACTCGCCAATTTTTACCGGAATTTGCCTAAACTCTTCACCCGAGTAAAACTGATTCTCGACGCGAACAGAAATAACACCTGCGTCTGTTTTTAGCTGCCCCGCCGAAAAGTTAGCTGAATAACGACGCACTGCATTCATTACATCACTAAGGGTTAGGTTATATTGACGCAGCGTATCGGGCTCTATTTCAATTGCTATTTCATCAAGAGGAACATCGTTTACCACTAACGACACGTTAGATAACTGTAGTAACTCATCCTCTATTTGGTTTGCTATAGGCTTAAGCTCTGTAAGTGGTAAGTCAGCAACGAGCGTCATACCTATTACGTCTTGCCTAAACTCAACCTGACTTATGGTGACCGGTTCCATACCCGCCGGAAAAGTCGCAATGCCATCAACACGCAACTTTACTTTATCAAGCACATCGGTAAGTTTTGCATCGGTATTTATTTCCAGGCTTGCTGTACCGCCATTTCTAAATGCGCGATACACGCCTTTTTTAATTTCGGTTATATCTTTAAGTGACTCTTCAACTTTTATAAGAATACTTTCTTCTATTTCCTGAGGAGAGGCACCTGGGTAATTAGCCTCAATATTAATGTAGTTAATCTCTACATTAGGAAACATTTGACGCTGAATCGTAAAGTAACTTATAGCCCCCATAATAATGATAAAAAACATCATTAAATTAGCGGCTACTGAATTATTAGCAAAGTAGGCAATTAGCCCTGTTTGTTTTTGTTGTATTGACTCGCTCATAACTATTACACCCTACAGCTGTTGCGTGTTTGAAGTGCTCGTTTCTGAGCTTTCAGGTTTTGCAGCTACACCTGCAATTTTAACCTGCATTCCTTTTTGCGGGTATTCAGGTAAAGTAATAACGAGTTTGTCATCGGCATTTAAACCACTGCTAATATAAAAATACTCACCCTCTTCACGAATAACCGTTACTTTACGTGGCTCTAGCTCTTGGTTTTCGTTTACTACCCACACAGTTTGGTTGTTAACCAAAGCTTGCGGTAAACGGTAAATATTATTAAGCATTGCACCTGCAAAATTCACCTGTACGTAGCTGCCAAACTTAATGGCTGGTTGTATATTCTTAAGACCGTATGGGTCTTCTATACGCACTACTAGACTGCTCATACGCGTAGCGTTATCAACAATCCCTAGGTCGCGGTCAATTACACCTTCACGCGTGAAGCTGTTTAGACCTTTTTGAATAATCGTTGCGGTAATGCCTTTAATACGTTCTGGCAAAAAAACGCTATCGAACCCTGCTATAGGAATAATCACTTCAGCAGTTTCAATATTATTGAGCTCAGCAACTTGCGAACCCATAGTGACAAATTGACCAACACCTACATTTCGGCTAATAACCAATGCATCGTAAGGGGCTGTTACTTCACAATTATCTAAGTCACGTTGTGCACGTTTTAATGCAGCTTGCGCCGACTTTACAGATGCCTGCGCACTTAACACTTGAGGCTTACGTAAAAATAAGTCGGTACGCGCTTTACTTGGAAAACGCTTTGCTTCATCTGCGGCTACTTGAGCTTGGGCCTGCTCTTCAATTAAGCCTGCTTGTGCACGAGCAATTTCTGCCTCTGCAACAAGTACTGCTGCTTCGTAGTTGTCTTTTTCGATAGTGAATAACGTTTCACCGCGAGCAACGATGCCGCCGGCTACAAAATTAGGATGCCAACTTAACACTTCACCCGACACCTGCGCCGAAAGCTGTGTACTTTCAAGAGGCTTTACTTCACCGTAGCTATTAATAATAACTTGATGATCGTTTGCAGCCACTGGCTCAACTTGCACTGTTGGACGAGTATCAATTACTTCTTTTTTTTCTGGCTCTTGTGCAATGGCATTTATTCCCATAAAGCCAACAACACCAACAATTAGCGCTACAAATGGAAAAACCCATCTAAGTGAATTTGTTTGCATATCCTATTATCCCCAAAATTCTATTAACGTCATAATACCAGAGCCATATGAAACATTAAGGTGACATTTGTAAGCAACTGTTGCAAATACATATAAACCACTGCTATTTAGGGCTATAAAAATAACTTTGCATGCAGCTCACCTCATTCGTTATATTTTGTTACAAACTTTTGTTTATTAATATCAGTTAATTAGCGTTGTACACTTAAATTTCGTCGCGAAGATGTGCGAAATTAAATTAATTTACGTACAGTCCAATTAAATTAACAAATATTAAAAGTCTCAAAATGAAATTAACGACCATCACCCTTGCGCTTAGCTTAGCGTTTGGCAGCCATGCATTTGCAGCCGATAAAAAAGACGAAAAAGAGCCAAAAACACTTAGCGAAATGATCAAAGGACAAACCGAATTTGCCGGTATATTTAGCCTTTATCAAGATGAAAAAACCGGTAAGCACCTTATGGTGATTAACGAGTCCCAACTTAATACGCCGTTTGTATATTTTACGCACACTGTCGATGGCGTTACAGATGCAGGCCATTATCGTGGTTCGTACCGTGAAACTAAGTTAATTGAATTTAGAAAATACTTTGATCGTATCGATATCATTAGCAAAACACCTCGCTATAAATTTGACGAAAACAGTGCAATTTCAAAAGCGAGTGATGCCAATATTAGTGAAGCGGTACTTGCGAGCATTAAAATAGAAAAAGAAGAAGACGGTAAAATAGCATTCAACGTAAATAAGTTATTTTTAAGCGAAGCACTTCATAAAGTATCACCTACGCCAAATCCAGCTGATAAAAACGCTAAAAAGCGCTTTAAAGTAGGCAAGTTAGACGATAAAAAATCACGCATTATTAAACAGCGTCCATACCCTAATAATTTAGACGTGGTTGTTGATTACGTATTTACTAACCCAAGCCCAACGGTACGTGGCTCAAATGCAGTAAGCGACCCACGTAGCGTATCTGTAAAAGTTCAGCACTCGTTTGTTGCTCTACCTAGCAATAACTACGCACCACGTATGGACGATGCGCGCATTGGTTATTTTACAAATCAATTTGATCAAATGACATCTACCGATTGGGCACCTTATGAAGATGTTATAAAACGTTGGGATCTACAAAAGAAAGATCCTAGTGCAGCACTTTCAGAGCCAGTAAAACCAATTACTTGGTGGATAGAAAACACCACACCTATCCAATGGCGCGATACTATTCGTGACGCTGTTTTAACGTGGAATACTTCTTTTGAAAAAGCCGGTTTTAAAAATGCCTTAGAGGTAAAAGTACAACCTGATGATGCAGACTGGGATGCGGGCGATATTAATTACAACGTACTGCGTTGGACTTCGTCACCTAAGCCTCCATTTGGCGGATACGGTCCAGCACTTGCTAACCCATTAACAGGCGAAATACTGGGCTCAGACATTATGCTTGAGTTTGTATTTATGAAAAACCGTTGGATTTACGACACACTTTTCACTCAAGGAACAATGAGCCACGGTGAAACAACAAATACCGGTGAGCTAAATTGCTCACTAGGGCATGAGATTCAACAAAATCTAATGCTTGCCAAAGGTCTTGCTAGCGGCGACAAAATTGAAGATAAAGAAATGCTTCGCCAAGGTCTAACGCAATTGGTACTTCACGAAGTTGGCCATACTTTAGGTCTTAACCACAATATGAAATCATCTATTTTGTGGGATGAAAAAGAAGTACACGACAAAAACAAAACCCAAGGCATAGTAACCGGTTCTGTTATGGATTATGCACCGGCTAACATTGCCCCAATTGGTATGCAGCAAGGTGATATTTTTCAAACAAAACCAGGTCCTTACGATGATTGGGCAATTAACTACGGCTACAGCGTAGCACTTGCAGATGAAGCTGCTGAGCAAGCTAGACTTGAAAAAATACTTGCTCGCTCAAGTGAACATGCCCTTGCCTTTGGTAACGATGCAGACGATATGCGCGCACCAGGTCGCCATATCGATCCACGTGTAATGATTGGTGATTTGTCGTCAAACCCTGCTGCCTATGGCGCAGATCGTATGGCGCTAATTAATAAACTATTTACTGAGCTAAAAGATAAAGCAACAGTTAAAGGCGAGTCTTACCAACAGCTTGTTACCTCTGCTAATAGCTTGTTTGGTCAGTACCGAGCTCAAGCGGGTGTTGTTTCTCGCCAGATTGGTGGTGTGTACGTTGAGCGTGCTGTAGTGGGTGATGCAAACGCAGATAAACCATTTACACCGGTATCTCTTGAGCGTCAAACACAAGCGATGGATATACTCGCAAAGTTTGTATTTGCACCAGACGTACTACAAAACATGCAACCTCTATATAGCTACTTGCAACTGCAACGTCGTGGCTTTAATCACTTTGGTAAAAATGAAGACCCTAAAGCACACAAAATGATTTTAGGTATGCAAAAATCTGTACTTGCGCAGCTATTACACCCAGCCGTATTACTGCGTATTTCTGATACTGCTTTGTACGGCAATGAATATAGCCTAACTCAGTTTATGCAAGATTTAACCGCTAATATTTTTGTGAAAAGCAAAGACACAAATTCTATTAGTCACAACTTACAAATTGAGTATGTTAATCAGCTAATCGCAATTGCAGGTCTTGGCAAAGCAAGTAAATACGATAACTTAGCTAAAACAGCTGCGTTATATCAGCTAACTCAAATAGCCGATACCAGTGTTGCTTGGGGTGCAGATACTGCGACTAAAGCGCATAAAAAATATATTGATCGCTTAATTGCAAAAGCGCTAGAAGCGTAAAATATCTCTGCTAATTGAGTAAACCAAGGCCACGTTTAACGTGGCCTTTTTTATAACTTAATTCACAGATCAAATATAAATAGTGCCTTTTAAATACCTTACAGCATGCCCCGTTAAGGTGACGGTTGTATCACCCACTTCACATAGTAAATGCCCGCCTCTGCTTGAAGCCTGATAAGCGCTTAACGTAGTTTTACCCAATTGCTGCGCCCAGTAAGGTGCTAAGCCAGTATGAATAGAGCCTGTTACATAATCTTCGTCGCCACCGCTTGCAGGCCAAAAATAACGAGATATAAAATCATATTCAGCACTTGGAGCAGTGGCCACTACATCAAGTGGATAAAGTGTTTTTAAAAGCTCTGAGCTAGTCTTTAATTCAAGTATTTGATCGGCGTTTTCATAAATAACAAAATAGGCTTGGCGATTTTTAAGCACTTTACTCGGTTGTATAGACAGGCCGTCAAGTAGTTGCTGAGGCACATTTTGCACTTCAACCGGTGCTTGTTTTGGAAAGGTCATTGCAAAGCTACCATCAGCGTTTTTATTAACGATTAGCTCGCCCACCGCATCAGCAATAAAGCGAATTTGCGATATGTTATGCTCTTCACATAAAACATAGGCAGCCGCAAGTGTGGCGTGACCACAAAAATCGATTTCCATTAACGGCGAAAACCAACGAATAGCAAAACTGCCATCGTCTTGCAGGCAAGTAAAAGCAGTTTCAGATACGTTATTCTCAGCGCCAATCTTTAGCATTAAATCGTCACTTAACCACGATTCTAGTGGGATCACTGCCGCATAGTTACCTTTAAATAACTCATTCGTAAACGCATCAATTTGATGAATAGCTAATTGCATTGTTTAAACTTTGTAATGATTAATAGCTTAAAACTGCCATACCTAAACTAAATTAGCACTTTTATTTTGGCTTTAAGCCATTACAGGCCGCATTCTATAATATTGCATACAACCAAATTGCACAGCATTGGTAAGCAACAGCATAATAAACATAAGTAAGTGCGCCGTGCTTGGAGCCGCTGTTGTAAGCTCAACAACTAAGCCGCAAATACCAGCAATAAACTGCAAGCTAAAGTAGCGCGCGCTTAAATTACTCACATTACCCGTACGCAATGTTTTATAAGTTTGCGGCATAACACGTACCGAACTCATCACAAGGCCAACATACGTTAAAGCGCTTAATACCGTTGCAGTATCAAGGCTTGAATTTAAAAGCAGTGAAAAAGGCAGTAACGAAAAACCTAGCATAGTAACCAGCTGTACACGTTCTCGTTTAGCTGCGTTATAACGTGCAAAAAAATATAAAATAAGCCCGCTTAACGCACCGGTTACAATAAATGGTAACGCAATATAAAAACGCTCAAAATAAATATTGTAGGTTATAAAATAAAGGCTTTGTGCTAACCCAAACGTCATCATCAATAGTGATAAACCTGAGACACTACGATTTTTTCGAATTTTGTTTAGTAATGGTAAAAAACTAAAAACCAGAATAAATGAAGACAATATAGGCAAATAATGCGCCAAAGCAACCTCGCTCGTTACATAAATGTTAATTAAAAGCAGAAATAAAAACATTTAATAAACATTTGTTTTAAAAGGCTTTTACTATGAGCGCGGCATTGTAGAGCCGCGTAAATTTAACTCAACTAAATAAGATATTCTTGTTTTAGGTACTGGCAAGCTAGGTATACAAAAACCGTAGAATTAAGTTCACGGTTTACCGGTTTAATAGAAAGCCTCACCGCTAAACTACTAAACAAAAATGATAGTTGTTATCATGCGCAAGTCATTAGCTGCTGTATATAAAACTACCTATGAGAAAAACTCTTTTTAAAATTCACAGTTGGATCGCTCTAATAGCTATCATTCCATTGATTGTTATTAGTATTACAGGGAGCGTATTAGTTTTTAAAAGTGAAATAGATGGCTTACTTATGCCAAGCAGCCACTTTGTTGTAAATGCACTGCCAGAGCGCATGCCAATCGACACGTTAATTGCCAAAACAGAGCATGCTTACCCTGAATATGTAGTAGGTAGTTGGGAAATATTTAACGATGATACAGCTGATCGGGTTTACTTAGTCAAACGCGGCACAGAGCAATGGTATAAGTTTCATTTAAACCAGTATACGGGTGACATTTTGTCTGAACCTGTTGGTACCAGCCATTATTTTACCGATTGGTTTTTAGAACTACATTACACTTTTTTACTGAACGACTTTAAAAACCTGCCAGGGCAAACAGGCACTGTACTAGGCTTCTTTTTTGCTCTGTTTTTATTGGTATTAGGTATTACTGGGCTTATTATTTATCGTAAATTTTGGCAGCGTCTATTTAGTGTGCGCTGGCGTGCAACACTGCAAATTGTACTTAGCGACATTCATAAAATGACGGGGGTTATAGGATCTCCCATCATTATTATTTTAGCTATCACAGGTGGCTACTTTAACTGGGCGGTGTGGTATCACGAAGTTATTGAACACGCAGAGGAAGAGCACTTTGTACTAACCAAAAACCTACACAGTAGCGATATTTCATTTCAACACATACTCAATGACAGTAAAAAACAAATACCCACTTTTAACGGCACGTTTTTAGTTATGCCACTCGAGCCTGACGAAAACATTACCTTATTCGGCGAAGTCGATACCGCCAACCCACTTGCTAGTGAGTATGCCAATACTGTTAGCTATAACAAGCTAACAGGCGAGCACATAGCTAACTGGGATATTCGCGAAGTAGGCGTTGGCTGGCAGGTAATTGATAGTTTTAGAAAGCTTCATTTTGGCTACTTTGCAGGGCTAATAAGTAAAATACTGTGGTGCGTAATTGGTTTAAGCCCAGTGTGGCTAGCAGGTACTGGTTTTTACTTATGGTTTACTCGCCGAAAACGTAAAAAACAATCACAAAAAAACCGCTTAAGTAAACGCAGTACAGCAAGTGCTTGATTAAAAACCCACCACATTGTAATGTAAAATTTAACAATGGAGTGGGTTTATGATGTTTTATAAAATAGCAGTCTGTATTACTTTTTTATATTTAGTTGGATGTAACACAACCAAGGTTCAGCAAGTAGAACAACAAATAGAGCTTGAACAACTATTAAACCATTCTTTGTTTAATAAACTCGACACTCCTTCTGAGTACAGTATTTTCGAGCTGCCAAATGCTGAAAAAGAAAAATTTTTAGCCTATGCCGAAAAACAAAAACAGTCTGAAATCCGTCATGACCGCATTATTTACAACTACCTCGAAAGCAACTTAGCTAACTTTAAATACCACGGCGATACACTTACTTCAGCCCAAGCCTTAAAACTTTCGCAAGGCAACTGTATTAGCTTAGCTGTTTTAACACAAAGCTATGCACAAACTCTCGGACTAGAAACGAGCTTTCAAGAAGTAACAAGTCAGCCTGTATACGCAAAAGAAAATAATGTTGTTTATGTAGCAAGCCACTTTAGAACAAGAGTATACGCCCCAAAAGTAGAGAAAAAAGATGATAATATTGTTGAATTTTTCAGAGCGGGCACCTTAATCGACTACTTTCCTACCCGTCGCAGTTTTTATTCAAGCAGTGCAGATTATAACGATTTAGTTTCGAAGTTTTACAGTAATTTAGCTGCAACAGCGCTAGCAGACAAACAGCTGGATATTGCTTACTCGCTTATTTTACAAGCAAACAAATACACTCCCAATGATCCTGAATTATTTAATATAGCGGGCATTTTGCATCGTCGGGCTGGTGATTTACAAAGCGCTAAAAACATCTATCAAACAGCACTTAGTAATAATGAAATAAGCATTAATTTAATCAGCAACTATCAGCTTTTAGCTAAAAAATTAGGCGACAAAGAGCTTGTTAAAGAGCTCACTTCACAATTAGTTAATAAAGAAAAAGACCCATACGAATTACTAGTAATCGCTAAAAACGACTTACAAGCTGGCCACGCTCATCAGGCTAAAGCACACCTTGAGCAAGCTATTACTAAAGCGCCTTACATTGCTGAGCTATACTTGGAACTCGCAAAAGTTCGCTATCAACAAGGTAATATTAAACAAACACAAACCTTACTTGAGAAAGCAATTGAACTAGAACGTGATAATCAAAAACTCGATGTATATCAAGCTAAGTTACTATCCTTGCAGATGGATAAGTAACTTAGCCAATTAATATTTATAACGAATAATAAAAGCTCAGCCAAGCACGCATTTCATCATCAAAGCTACTGCCCTCAACCCGCGACACACCCATATTAAATGTTAAATCATTTACGCCTGCAGGCCCCATTCCAAAACTAAAATCACCTTGGTATTTTAAACCGTAACTTTGTGCATATACGGTGCCGTCGAGTTGATGTTGCTTATAATAAAGCCACGGCATGCCTTCTTTAAAGCTAAAGCCGCCACCGTAGCCTTGATAGCGCTTTGCAGTTGCGCTGTAAAAAGGCAGCTCAGATGAAAGTACATATTCACTATTTTGCTGCTGATTAATAAGATTTGAGCTAAAGCCACCTAATGCAAGGCTGCCATCATCACGCTGCTTTTGATCAAAGTTTGCATAAAGAGAAATACCAAACGCTTTACCAAAAATTTTGGCGGCTAAATCGTAACCTTGCCAATTATTATTTTTGGTGCTGCCATCGTACCAACTCGCATAAAGGCTCTGGCCTATCACAAAGTCTTGACGATCATATTGCCAATTTTGAGCAACGCCTAAACGCGTCCAATTTTTATGGCTTTGCTTATAATCAGTGTAATTGTAGGCAAGCTCTGGCGTTAAACTTAGCTGCCCTAATTTAACAGGGTAATTTATTGCAGCAAAACCACCACGGGCATCCATGTCTGCATTTAGGCTTTGCTGATACTGGCGCGATGTATTTAAATTATAGTCAAACAATGCTAGTTTCAGTTTTACATCAAGCGCATTATATTTTGCCTGCACATAACCACCGTGCAGTGCTCCATCGTGTAAATCAGTGCTATACCCCGCCTGTAAGTCGAGCTGCTTTAATAAGTCGCTACTTTTAATGCTTAAATCTAACAAACTGGTAGAAGCCGAATAATACTGCGTTCCTAGTGCAAAGGTAGCGTGCTGGTCGAGTACGTTGTAATTTGTTTGCTCTGTAGTTTCGTGCTTATATATTTTAGCTTTTGGAAGTGTATGTTCGTTTACTATTAGCAGCGGTGCTTTTTTGTTAGCTGCAAACTCAGTAACTACAGTGCTTTTTATAGCTTTTGGCAGTGTTTTTACATTTGGCCCATCTGCAGTTATCGAAAAATAGAGTAACGAGCCATCGGCCATTTCAATTGGGTGGGCAACTGCCTCTTGCCCTTGGGTTAACTTGGTGAGTGTTTTACTCTCTATGTTGTAGTTATAAATATCGGTGGCGCTATTTAAACCTGCAACAAAGTAAATTGACTCGCCATTAAGACTAAAGCTCGGCTGACTTAAATATTGATACCCGTTTGGCATAGGTACTAATTGCTGCTGATTGCCGCCTACACCTTGTATATACAATTGCCAGTTTTCATTTAATGATGTTGATAAATAAACTAATTTAGTTTCGTCAGGACTGAGAATTGGGTAATCGTAAGTTGTCTCAAGGCTTTTTGTAAATAATGGTGTGATGGTTTGAGTATTGAGATCAACCTTTACTAATTCAGAGTAGCCATCTCTTATTTGCTCGCCATACAAGGTTTCACCGTTACTGGTTACGCTAAATCGTCGTATACCAGCAAGTTCGGTAAGCTGTTTAATATTTCCAGTGTCAGTGTTATAGCTAAATATGTCAGACACTTTGTTATAAATACCCGACTCTTCATTGCTGTACGCATTGAAATACAACGTTGTGCTATTTACCCATTGAGGATTTGCAATAACGGCTCGGTTAATTTGATTAAGCACTTGTTTTTGTTCGCGCTTAAATACACTTGGCGCTGTATCGGGAATGTCTTGTGCATCGTTTTCGAGTAGCTCTTTTTGCGCTTTAGTAAACTCTTCTTGCGCTTTAATGTTGTCATCAGTGCTATAAATTATAAGCTTGGTATTACTCTCTTTATCTCGCTCAACAATCGCAATTTTACTACCATCTTTTGAAAGTACTGGGTTACTTGCATATAAGTTAAGCTCAAGCCAAAGCTCACTATTAAGTAACGACTCCCCTTGCTCTATTTGCATTGCTTTATAGGTATATTCAGCTATAAATCGGCGATATAACTTGGCTGCACTTTGCCCAAACACACCGCTAAATGCCTCATCAAAATTCCGCGTTTTTACGCCTTGCATTCGCGTCCAAACACTATCGAGTGTTTGTTCTGAATAGTTTTTCTCTAACCAATTTAAAAAGCGACTACCCATTAAATACGCCATTGAGCCGCCCATAAAGCCCTGCTCGCCATTTAACTGCCCATAGGTTGGCAGTGCGCCCTGTTGAGCAAATTCTCGCAGTGTTGACTCTGAGTAGTTATCAAACAAACGTCCACGACCCGTCATTTTAGACTCAATCAATGTGGCATAACCTTCGGCTACCCAGCGCGGCGTATCACTGTAGGTTAAGTCGTATAAATCCCATATACCACGTACTTTCTGCTGCCAGTGATTGCGTGTAGGCTGTGCTAAGTGCACTAAGTGAATATATTCATGCAACACAAGCAACTGCTGCCAGCCAGAGCTGTTTGATATAACTGTGTCGGATTGTGGTGGGGTTGTAAAAAGTGCCATTACAGGGTTACTTGAGGTAGGTAGCGCAAAGCCGTTTGCTGCATTTAGGGGATCAAACACCACTACATCAACTGTTTTATCAAGTGCTCTGTTTTGCTGCTCAAGCACTTTGGTGCGTACTATTTCAAGCTCTGTTGCAGTTGATTTAGCAAAATCAGCATGCTCAACACTGTAGTGAATATTAAAATGTTCAGTATGAATAGTTTGCCAATCGGCTGCAAAGCTTGGTGCTGCTAGTAATAAAGCTGATGCGATAAGTGTTTTTTTCATGAGCGTCCCTAAAAGAATTCCTTAATACCATCTAGGGTATTATTAAATGTCTTTCATGGGCAGTAAGAAAGTGTAATAAAGCATGTGCAAATGTGTATTTACACATGTTTTATCAGGGGAGTTTACATCCAGCTGCGAGTATCTGACTCAATCTGCTTAATTGTAAAATCAATAATAAAGTCAGCATCTTGCTGCTTTATGTAGGGCATAAATGCAAACCCTGAAGCAAGTTGTATATACAGGCTTTTTAAGCCTGATTTTCTCATTAAGTACGTACTTATACTGCGTGCACTTTGCGCTTTATAAAGCTCAAAAACACGGTAATGAACGCCAATCATACCTTTGCGTACAACCATGTAAAATCGGCCATTATCCTCATGCATGTAATAACCATAACGCTGATACGATAAAGTTACCAAGCCAGAAAACACCACCAAAACACCAAGGCTTATCAAAGTATTAATATCAGCAATAAAACAAAAGCCAAACACGAGTGCACTCGGTAGCAATGAATAAAAGCCTAAATTTTTATACAAAAGCGCTCGCTCTGCGCGCTTAAAAGCGAGTTTTTTACTATTAAACCACGGGTAAATCCATTGGCATACACTATCAACTTGTTCGCTATTTAATACGGGTAATACCAAGGTTTGTTTATTTTTTTTAGCCGCAACACCGGCTGCTATTCCCCCGCTACTTGCTTGCAAGCACTCAACGGTAAATCGCTTTAGTAATCGCCCCATTAGGTTTTGCTTAATAACAATAGATTGCACTTTATCCATGCTCATTGAAAGCTGATGGCGCTCTAACAAGCCAGCAATACGTTTAAACTTTTGACCTTTAAAATAAAGCTCAAAGTTATAAAAACGAATAAGCGACATAGTCACCGATAGCATTACAGCCACCAAAACTAACAAAACAATTAAGGTGATCATCGCAAAGGTAGCAGCACTTGCCAGCATACCAAGCTCTTGTTGGTAAAAGCCTTCTACTTTCGCAATAATTTGCTTCTCTAAAAAATCAACAATCAGGTTTATAAAAGGGGCCAAAGCAGCGATTGCTAAAATAGCCATATTCGACATTAAACCAAATTTAGCTATTTCTTTATTGCTAATGCTTAGGCTGTTTTCGATAATGTCTGTTTTGCTTTGTTCAGTATTTTGTATTTCTTGCTGTTGCTGTGCTTTAAAATCAAATATTTGTTTACGCATTTGCTGTGCATAATCTTTAGTGACGCCAGGTAAAACCACTTCTTGTGACACACTGCCAGCTGCATCAAAAATACAATTAACTAAGTTTACGGGGGTAAAATAAAATGGCTCGGCAATATTAACGTTTTGCACACGACCAAATTTAAGCGTAAGTCGCTCTTTTTTAAATACACCTTTGTTAAGCAATATTTCGTTGTCGCTACTAATACAAAACTTAAAATTTAAATAATATAAAAATGAGTAAATAAGCAACGAAATTAGCGCAATCCCACCTGCAACCTGTGCCCAAAACAACTTATTTTCTACTTGAGTAACAAACACGACAAGCATAGGTAGTAAGTTTAAAAGGCCATCTTTTACAAAGCGCACACTAAAGTGCACAACAAAGTATAAAAGTGCCCAGGGCGATACTTTCTGCCAGTAAATAGGGCTCGCTTTATCTTCGATAGTTGTATTACTCATCGACTAAAGCTGCCTGAGTAGTTGCGTCGTCTTGGCGGTAGTTTTGTACAAATTGGCGCATATTTTTACAATCATCATGGGTTAGCCCACTAATTTGTAAATCGGCACTTACACCACCAGCGCTAAATAATTTAATACTCGCAAGGCTAAGTTTTCGCTCTATTGGCCCTTGGTGTATTTCCATATGCTGTACACGCGCTAAAGGTAATACCGTCACTTGTTGCCAAATAACGCCTTTTTTAAAAGCAATGTCATGATTTCGCACTGCAAAACCTCGTAACCTCACACTTATCATGTTGTACAGCATAGATACGGCCACCAAAATAGGCATACCAATTAGCAAATACGTTTGTGCATTATTAGCAAAGGCTTCATTAAAATAACAAACAGCAATAAGCGCTCCAATTAGCGGTATATAAAACAGAAGCGAGCTAAGCTGTGTATGTAATAAGGCTTTATCAGCCAATGGCTTAAAGCTAATATCACTATGCTTTGGTAAATCCATTATTTGTTGATTGTTAAACACTATTTGTCCCTATTCCTGCTTTTAATTATGACTAGCTTACCAACTAATGGTGGTTATTAAGGTGTGGCTTTGTTTTGGCTCAAGCGTTACTTTATCTGTCAGTACATTAGCAGCCTCTAAGCAGAGCATTGTTTTATATTCATCATCAGCAAAGTTAGATAAGCGTTTTGATTTTTCTATCCATGGATTCCACAGTACACACGAACTTGAGTTTTCGCGGCTCACATTAATAACACCTTCTGGCGTATTAATAGTTTGCATTGTATTTGCTTGTGTATAAACCATGTCGGTTTCGCGATTAAAGCTTACAACATCGTTTTGTACAAATGGCCCTTCGCTAAACTCAATATATTGGGCGCCTTGCAAACCATTTACATGGGTATTTGTAATGTCTGATGTAGGAAAATAGGTATGCAGCGCTTGGGTAAAGCTAAATGGCGCACTCCCTAAGTTAGTGGTCGTTAAGCTAACCTGTAATTTATCGCTTAATACAAACTCAACTTTTAATGCTGACTGATATGGCCAATACGTTGTATTAACAAGCTTCATGGGTAGCTTTAAACTAACTGTAATTTTCTCATCAGATTCGTGTACTTCATCAGCTTGCCACACGCTTGTGCGCGCAAAACCATGGGCAGGCCACCCATCATTAGCGTGTGTACCAAACCACGGCCAACAAATAGGAATACCACCTCGAATACTTGCCCCTTCTTGATAGGTTTCGTCTTGTGATACCCATATAAGTGGCTTGTTATTTTTAGGGATAAACTCGGTAATTTGCCCACCTTGCAAAAATATTTTTGCATCGCACTTTGAGCTAGCTATTTTAATAAACTCAAGACCGGTTTCGCTTTGCTCAATGCTAACTGATGGCGATAATTTCATACCTTCCCCTATAATACTGATACTAAAGATTTTTAATATTTGTGCAGAAACAATAATGCATGCTTAAAGTATACGCTATTGATATTAAATATTGATTGCTGAATTTGTTCATTGCCGATTAATACATATACAGTAAACTCACAAACAATTACTTTGTACTAACAGCTGTAAATGAATAATACTAAAGTCTATACAATAAGACTTGCCAATTATTCACAACATACGTACTGTGCGCAACTTAATGCACACAAGATGCTAAGAAAATTTACTATAATTTAAACAATATAATTTTACATTAGTTACTGCTCTAACTATTAAAAACCAATAAAAGCGGCCTAATGTGCAATATATTGTTTGAATTCAATTTATTTGATGTGTAACATTTCGCGATTACGGCAAACTACCGCCCC
The DNA here is from genome assembly GCF_000497875.1 of Pseudoalteromonas sp. S8-8. Taxonomy (NCBI): domain Bacteria; kingdom Pseudomonadati; phylum Pseudomonadota; class Gammaproteobacteria; order Alteromonadales; family Pseudoalteromonadaceae; genus Pseudoalteromonas; species Pseudoalteromonas sp. S8-8. The sequence continues at coordinate 27,342 of NZ_AUTR01000013.1, read as the reverse complement.
ATCGATGAGATAAGCAAATGCAAAAATATGACGAGTTATTGGTTTCTTTACGTAAAGTGATCCGCGCGATTGACTTACATTCTAAGCAGCTAAATAAAACTTCAGGTTTAACTGGGCCACAACTGCTTATAATGCAAGAAGTTGAAAAAACCGATGGAATAACGGCGAGCCGTATAGCTCAGAACGTAAATTTAAGCCCGGCAACGGTCACCAATATTCTCGACAGAATTGAAAGCAGAGATTTAGTAACACGCGTACGCAGTCAAATGGATAAACGCAGAGTGAGCTTATACCTCACCGAAAAAGGAAAAGAGTTACTTGATAAAGCACCTCAGCCATTGCAACAACACTTTATTGAAAAGTTTTCTGCGCTTGCTGAGTGGGAACAGAGCCTTTTACTCTCATCAATGCAGCGTGTAGCCGCGATGATGGATGCAGATAAATTAGATGCATCGCCCCTTCTAGAAGTTGGTGCACTTACTCAAGCTCCTAAAGAATAAACAATAAAAAAAATACATAGTTTTGTACTTACTCTAAACGTAAGGCGTTTTTTGACGTCTTGAATTTTTTATTTTTTAATCACAAGCAGAGCGGCTATTATGACTAAACTCTCAAAATTAACACTAGCACTAGTCCTAGGTGGTGTTACAAGCACTTCTTATGCGTCTGATGATCTAGACACACTACAAAGCCAACTTAAACAGCTAAAGCAACAAATGCAATTGCTTGAAAATAAGTTAGCTGATGAAAAAACAAAACAACAGCAAATTAATAAGCAGCACGAACAACAAGTTGCAAACATCAGTAAAAAATCTGATCAAAAAGTAGTTGAAGTTGCCGCAGCTGAACCTGAGAAAAAAGATGAAGGCATTAAAGTTGGGGGAGCAATACGCTTTAATTACAGCACCAACACATACGATGAAGATACCCAAGATCGCGGTGGCGATTTTGATTTTGATATTTTCCGTATAAATGTATCTGGTGAAATTAACGATATTTCACTTAACGGTGAAGTACGTTTTTACGATTACATGACCGTTGTTAAGTATGCTTACTTAGGTTACGAGTTTGCAGATGGCTGGGAAGGACAAGCAGGTATTGCACCCGTGCCTTTTGGTAATGGCCCATACAACTCACACAGCTACTTTTTCAGTACTAATTATTACGTAGGTCTAGAAGACGATTTTGATTTAGGTGTAGTAGTAAAACGTAAACTTAAAGATAACTGGAAACTAGACCTAGGCTTTTTCAAAAATGATGAGCTAGGTGGTATAGACGGTGGCTCTTCAGATATTAACCATCGTTACTCTTACGACATTATTGGTAGTCGCTCAGCAGAGGAAGGTACATACGATGCACCAGGCTCTCGCATAGGCGAATACAATACGTTTGCCGGGCGTGCAACATACCAAATTGAGCACAGCAAAAATATAACTACCGATGTGGGTGTATCATTATTAAGTGGTGGTTTACATGACGGTAACGATCGTGCAGGTAACTACGGTGCATGGGCATTTCATGTTGATAGCACAATTAACAACTGGAATATCCAATTTCAACACGGTGAATACGACTACGACCTAGACGACAGCAGCGACCGCTTTGTTGTTGGTGCGTATGCTTATTACGACACTGTATCTAGCGAAGCAACTATGACTAACTTTAACGTTGCTTATAATTACTCGCTTGATTGGGGTCCAGTTACCGACATTCAATTTTACAACGATTACGGCATTATTTATGACAAGTCTGACGATAGTGCAGATACATGGATGAACGTAACGGGTATGAGTGTTGCTGCAGGTGGTTTCTTTAGTTACTTCGACTTTATTCAAGCACGTAACCAGCCATTTATTGGCGGAACAATTATTGGTGATGGTGATACAGAACGTCGCTTCAACATAAATATTGGTTACTACTTCTAAACTGTTAACCGCATTTATTTTTTAAAAGGGCAAACTTAGTTTGCCCTTTTTTATTGATTTTAAGCTTCGAATTAATAGCTATTTAGCCTACAATTAGAGATACCATAACACGCCTAAAAAGAGCCTAAGTGAATATAAAAGCAGTGTTTATTTGTTATAAAAACTTATGGTTTAAAGCGCTTGGCTTAATACTTGTAGCCTTGGGTATTATTGGCATTGTGTTACCGGTCATGCCTACCACTATATTTTTTATTTTAGCGCTCACCTGCTTTACTCGCTCATCACCCGCGCTTGAACAATGGCTGTTAAACCACCCTCGTTACGGTGTAACTCTGCAGCAGTGGCAAGCTCATAAAGTAGTGCCTGTTAAAGCCAAATGCTACGCCGCCATTGGCATGTTAATTGGATTTATATTTTTACTGTATTCAGCCGCCCCTATTTGGGTTATTTATCTCGTTGCAGTAATAGAAGTATCGGTAATGATTTACCTTATTTTAAGACCCTCCAGCCCCCCTAAGCATTAAATATTCATTTTTTACCTGCATACCACCTTTGTTTTAAAGTTTTTATGTAAAGATAAGTAAGTAAATTTGTAATAGCTAATGCAAATCATTATCATGTTGTAAATTTAATTTATTACTGTTTTTATGTCGTTTATTAATAAGCGGGCTTTGTATAGTACAAGCCGTGCTCTACATATTTATATTTCTACAGCTTTGTTTTTTTTGCTTATTTTATTTTGCGTTAGCGGCATTGTGCTTAATCACGTTGATTGGCTTAAAAACGATAAAAATAACGGCCAAGTAACTGCAACAATTCCAGCAGAGCTAGTTACCAAAGCAAATGAACAGCTAAATACGTTGCCAACGCTTTACCCAGAAATAGAAGCCTACTTAGCCGAGCAATATGCACTTACAAAAGTAAAAAGCATTGAGTGGGAAAAAGAAGATGCGCTAGTAATGCTCGACTACCCACTGCCTGCAGGATTTGCCTACGCAGAGCTCGACTTTACAACCGGCGAGTTAAACCTAGATTACCAAACAGGCGGCTTTTTAAGCCTCATTGGCGACTTACATAAAGGTCGCTACACCGGTGAAGTATGGAGCTGGGTAATCGATATATCTGCCGTACTAATGATTTTATTTGCCATCACCGGCATAATTATTTTGTTTCAAAATAGAAAAAAACGCTTAGCAGGAATATGGATAACCTTACTAGGAGTCGCAACTCCAATGGTTATTTATTTATGTTGGGTTCCACAAATAAAAGGAGTGTCTTAATGGTTAAATTTAAATTATTTATAAGCGCCGCATTACTGCTTGTAGCTGCGTTTTTTCAAACAACGGCGCATGCGCAAACACCACAGCTAGAGGTTGAATTAACGCTTCCCGACTTAGAAGTACAACCGTATCACCGTCCATACGTTGCAGTTTGGCTTGAAACACCAGAGCGCAAACACGTTACAACGCTTGCACTTTGGGTACAAAAAGCAGAATGGTTTAAAGACTTACGCCAATGGTGGCGTAAAGCTGGTAAAAGCGATGCCAACTTTGACGGCATTAGCGGCGCAACAAAGCGCGCGGGTACTTACACCATAAATTGGCAAGGTAATGATTTAGACGGTAACCCAGTAAAACCAGGTAAATACTTATTAAATATTGAAGTTGTACGCGAAGAAGGCGGCAGAGACTACACCCGCGTTGAGCTTGATTTAACTAAATCAGGCAAGCTGACAATTGATGGTAAAAACGAGTTTTCTAAAAGCTTCGTCACTGTAAGCACTAAGTAGCTGCTACTTAATCATTTGAATTTAAGGAAATACAATGAAAATTAATTTATTAAAAACGGCATTAATCGGCGCATTGATCTTATCTGCTTTAGTGTCAACTTCAGCAAGTGCACACGGACGTTGGTTACTACCTTCGCATACATCTTTATCTGGCGATAAAGCGCATTACGTAATGATTGACGCTAGTATCTCTAACGAAATTTTTGCACCAGACAAAGCCTTTAAACCTAAAGAAAAAGGCGCAGAGTACGACGATACGCTATTAATGGCACTTGCTCCTAATGGTGAGCCAGTATCTGAAACCATTCGTGCTTATTACTTAAAACGTAAAAGCTCAGCTGCGGTAAGCTTAACAGAGCAAGGCACTTACCACATTGCAATGACCCAAAAGCCAATGTACATGACCTTCTATAAAAACGAAGAAGGTAAGCGCAAGCGCGTATTTGGTAAAAAAACAGAAGCCGAGTTACCTAGCAATGCTAAAGATGTAACTACAACAAAGGTTGTTTCAACAGTAGATACATTTGTAAGCCGAAATGGCACCACAAAGCCAGCACAGTTAGGTTTAGGCTTAGAGCTTAGTGGCCCAACGCATCCAAACGATTTATTTGTAGGTGAACAAGCACGTTTTCAATTACTACAAGATGGTAAATCTGCTGGTGAAGGCATTGAAGTAAGCATTTTAAAAGGCGACACACGCTACCGTAACAACCGTGGCGAAGTAAAAGTAACGACCGATAAAGAAGGTATGTTTACAATTACATGGAAAGAACCAGGCCTATACCTAATCGAAACCTCTAACAAAGTTACAGTAAATGAAGAAGGCGTAGATGCAGGACGTTATGCATTATTTACAACGCTTGAAGTTGCCCCTGAATAATTTAAATTACTAAATTTAAAAAATTGAAAGGCCAAGCATTTGCTTGGCCTTTTTACGTCTTACTAACTTTTATCTAAAATCCCCTTGAATTCGCAACCATTCGACACAAGATTGCAACTACAACGATCCAAACGCCTATATCGCGCGTAAACAGTGACCTTATGTGTTAACAACTTAGAATATCTTAGATAGTTTTTATCTTTGCACTAGGGTAGTCGCTTCTATATGATGCGCTCCTTTTTAAAATCAATAGTCAGCAGCCCTCAAGGGAATCAACATCATGTTAAAGCCATTATCAGCCAAAAAAGTAGCACTTAGTCTGGCCGTTTCTTCTGCACTTAGTGCACCCTATTCTTCTGTATTTGCTGCAGAACAAGATGTTCAAGCCGAAAAAAGCATTGAAGTGATTTCAGTAACAGGTACTCGCAGAAGCTTGCGCAGTATTGCCGAAAGTACGGTACCCGTAGACATTATTACCAGCGGTGATATGCAAAGTACGGGTCAGCTAGAAATAAGCCAAATACTAGCAAACCAAGTACCTAGCTTTAACTACCCAAGTGCCACTATGGGTGATGGTACTGACCATGCAAAACCAGCTGTTTTACGTGGATTAGCACCCGATCACACATTAGTACTTATAAACGGCAAACGCCGCCATGCCGGTGCGCTATTAAACTTAGCAGGTGTTGTTGGCCGAGGATCTACAGCTGTTGATTTGAACATGATTCCAACCTCTGCAATTAAACGTGTTGAAGTACTACGTGACGGCGCAGCCGCACAGTACGGTTCTGATGCAATTGCTGGGGTAATTAACATTGTACTTAAAGATGCCTCAGAAGGCGGTAGCGTAAGCGTAACGTACGGTAAATACAATACTCAAATGGCTGGTGTATCTCAGCTAGAAAGCACCTATGCAGATGCAAACGGCGACTTAGCCTTTAATACCGGTGGCGACAGAGAAGTAAACGATGGTGCAACACGCACTGTTAGCGCAAACTCTGGTTTTGCGTTATCTGATAACGGTTTTGTAAACGTATCTATTGAGTACCGTGATAACGACTCAACTCAACGCTCAGGCTTTGACCCACGCGAACAATACAGCCGCCTTGATGATGGCAGCCTAGACCCACGCGAATTTACTATCGATCGTTACAACCACCGCTTTGGTAAAGCAGACCTTGAAGATTACGCGTTGTTTTACAACATGGGTTACGATTTAGATAACGGCTTAAACCTTTATTCATTTGGTAGCTACTCAAAGCGTGAAGGTAATTCAGGTGGTTTTTATCGCCGAGCAAAAGACAGCCGTAACGTTTTAGAAGTGTACCCAGATGGCTTTTTGCCGCAAATTGAAACAGACGTACAAGACTACTCATTTGCACTGGGCTTACAAGGCGAAACTAACGACTGGACATGGGATGTAAGTACCAACTACGGCCGCAACGACTTTGGTTTCGGTGTTGTAAATAGTATTAACACATCACTAGGTGCCGACAGCCCAACCGAATTTGACAACGGTGCATTGGTTTACGATCAGTTTTTAGTAAACGCAACGGCCAATACCACACTGGATTTAGGCTTACCTGATGACGTATTTTTTACCGTAGGTACTGAATATCGCCACGAAAGCTACAAAATAGAAGAAGGCGAAGAAGCGTCTTACATCACCGCACTTGATAGCGATGGTAACCCAATTGCAGCCGGTGGCGCGCAAGTACTTGCTGGTTTTGGACCAGAAAGTGCGACTGACGAAAGCCGTCATAACATCGCTTTATTTGTTGAGTTTGATACCTACTTAACAGAAAAATGGAACGTAGTTTTAGCGGGTCGTTATGAAGATTACAGCGACTTTGGTGACACGTTTACCTCTAAACTTGCCTCGCGTTACAGCATTACTGAAAACCTATCACTGCGCGGAGCAATTAGCACAGGTTTCCGTGCGCCATCTTTAGCGCAAAGCTCGTACCGCCAAATATCAACTGTACTTGAAAACAACCAACCATTTGAAGTTGGTTTATTCCCAACCGATTCTGCAGCAGCGCAAGCACTCGGTGCTCAGCCGTTAGATGCTGAAGAGTCAGTAAACGTTACTGCGGGCTTTATGTACACGCAAGGCAGCTTTAGCTTAACTGTTGATGCGTACCGTATTGATATTGATGACCGTATTGTATTGTCTGAAAACTTAGAGGGCGATGCCGTAGTAGAAATACTACAAAATGCCGGTGAGCTAAACACCGAAAGCGTACGTTACTTTACCAACGCTATCGACTCACGTACGCAAGGTGTAGATATAGTTGCCACTTATAACCTAGATTTAGACAACTTAGGTGATTTACGCCTAAACGTAGCTGCTAACTTTAACGACACCGAAGTAACACACGTAAACGACAACCCAGCACAGCTTAACTCACTAGGTGACGACTACGTAGTGTTTGCACGTCGTGAAGTAGGTCGCTTTGAAGAAGGCACGCCAGATAGCAAATGGAACCTATCAGCAGTGTGGAACTTTAACGAATGGCAAACAACGCTTCGTGCCACACGTTATGGTGAAGTCGCTGATATATCAACTACAGCTGATCGCGATGAATACCTAGACCCTAAATGGATCACCGACTTAGAAGTGGCATACCGTCCAGACGAATATTGGAAATTTGCCGTTGGCGCAAACAACTTATTCGATCAATACCCACAAGCCACCGTGGATAACATTGGTTACTCTGACTTTGGTCAAATATTCCCTTACACACCGTATGCACCTTACGGATTAGACGGGCGTTTCTTATACGGTAATATTACTTACAGCTTTTAATTTAAATTTAAATTTAATGAGTTAAATTAAAATCCGATATGGCATGCCATATCGGATTTTTTATATTTAAAAAATAGTAATAAAAATAACCATCCTAGCTATAATCAAATAAATTCAGCAATAACACCTTCAACATAAATTGCTAACTTTTTATTATTATTAAATTTTTTTTATATGATAAATTGATTATTAGGTTAATTTAGTTGCTAGTAAGTCATCAAAAAACAACTTAAAACGCCTATAATTAAACTAAGTACGCATAAATACCGTCTTTCTTTGGAGTGAAGTATGAGCTATAAAAACTGGTCAATATCAAAACAAATTGGTGCCCTAGCATTCACTTTAACGTTATGTATTTTTAGTTTAGTGGGACTATCTACCTATTTAATCTCGGCTAATACACTTTCTGAAAAAAGTGAAACTGCGATTAAGTCTGAAATAACCGCTATTTCAGATCTTTTAAAACTCCAATACGACAGCCTACTTGCAATAGCAAAACGCAATGCGACCGTATTTAAAGGTATGTACCCTGGTGAATTTAAAAAAAGCGATCAAAAAGTAATGGTCGTAGATACTATGGTTCCTATTCTTTTACATGATGGTGAACAGGTTAATAACAATATCGATATTGTTGAAAATTACGCTAAATTAACCGGAGGTAACGCCACGGTATTTATGCGAGATGGGGATGATTTTTTTCGTATTACTACCTCTTTAAAAAAGAGTGATGGGCAACGGGCTATTGGCACATACCTAGGAAAAAAACACCCAGGCTATCAGCCTCTTATGAACGGTCAAAGCTATGAAGGTTACGCTAAATTATTCGGCAACGAGTATATGACTGTTTACCAACCAATTAAAAATAAACAAAACCAAGTAATTGGTATTTTATACATAGGTTTTAATATAAACGATGCACTGGCATCGCTGAGAGAGTCTGTTAATAAAATAGTAATTGAAGAAAGCGGTAACTTATTTGTTTTCAGAAATACAAATGATGTAGTTATAGCGGGTAAAGAGGCCGCAGTTGACTCAAAAGTGAACTCCAAAGCACTTGATGGGCTTAATCTAGAGGCAATTAAAAAGGGTCTGTCATTAAAATACAATAGTGAAAATAACACCCCGATGTTTGCTTACAGTAAAACGGTACCTGGGTGGGATTGGACCTTACTTGGTCGTGTAAAAGAAAGCGAACTCACTGAAGAAAGCATAAAACTAATGGTAGTTAACAGCATAACGTCTGTTGGGGGGATCCTTGCTATCTCAATTTTACTTTTTTGGGTGCTAGTAAAAACACTTAAACCATTAAGACAGTTAACACGTAGCGTTGATGCATTAGGTAAAGGTGATTTGTCACAACATTTTTTAAATACCAACACAAATAGTGAAAATGAAATAGACCAAATTACCGCGAGTGTAAGCAGCATGTCGGTTGAACTCAAAAAACTAATACTCGCCTTACAAAACTCTGTAGTTGAGCTGGAAAAGCAAGCGGGCATCTCCAAAAAAATTGCACTCACTAACGGCAAAGAAGCACATGCAATGATGGGGCAAACAGATCTAATAGCCACCGCCATCGAAGAAATGTCAGTATCCATTAAAGATGTAGCCAATAACGCAAATGAAGGCGCTCAACGAACCCAACAAGTTGATGCAGAAGCTCAATTAGGTCGAACACAATTAACCCAAGTTGTTAATGATTTAATGCAACTAAGCCAACAGTTAAATGATAGCCATAACTCTGTAGAAAAAGTAAACACCGCGAGTAACGAAATAAGTAAAGTAACCGAAGTAATTAATGGGATTGCTGAGCAAACAAACTTACTAGCACTTAATGCAGCAATAGAAGCGGCAAGAGCTGGCGAACAAGGTAGAGGGTTTGCAGTTGTAGCCGATGAAGTTAGAACATTAGCGCAGCGCACTCAAAAATCAATTTTAGAAATTAGCCAAACAATTGAACAGCTACAAATACAAGTTACCGCCGCAACTAAACAAATGGAACAAAGCCGTCAGTTGGGTATTAAATCAGCTGAAGAGGGCGAAAAAACAGGAGAGCAACTTAACTTAATCACTCAAAGTATTGGTGATCTAACTCGCTCATCAAATAATATAGCTGAGGCAACAGATCAACAAAGCACCGTTGCAGCAGAGATTACTCAAAATTTACACTCTATAAGCCAACTCGCTAAAGAGGGTGAGTCTCGCACGCAAAGTACTGTAAATTCGGCAAGTGAACTAATGACATTAGCTGAAAAAATTAAGCAACAAATAAGCTACTTCAGAGCACATTAATACCACAGTTAAAGTTTCTAAATTAAACAAAGGATGCATCGCGCATCCTTTTTTATTAATAGTTAGTTACTTTAACCACTTATTAGTATTTCAACTTTCATAAAAAAACACCACCCTATATAAAACAATAACTTACATTTCGGCCTCATTTTTGCTCTATATTGTTTATATAAATACAAACAATAAATACCAAAGGACTAAACATGAGCTCATCAACACAATTAAGTATTGCAAAACCACTTTCACTTATTGGCGGCATTTTATTATTAAGTGGCTGTGTATTTCATATATCGCCAAGCGTTGCGTCGGTAAAACAAACTAAACAGCTATCACTGCCAAGTAATAATTTAGAATATTTAAATGTGTTAAGCGGCGCAGGTAGCCTTGAAATAAAAGGCTCAAAAACGGCCACCAGCATCAGTGTTGATGCCACTATTTACACAGCCGACATTGAAGACGAATACGAGCTAACGCTCGAGCAAGACGGTAAACAGGCAAAGCTTGTTGCCCAAAATAAAAGCCGTAATGGTATTAGCTTTTACAGTGGTCAATCTCCAAGTATTAATTTAGTGGTTACTGTGCCAAGTAATCTAAATTTAGATATTGATGATGGCTCTGGCGACATTTTAATAAATGCTATGCAAAGCAATATTGATGTAAAAGACGGCTCAGGAGATTTAACAATAAGCGGTGCTAAAAACCTAACTGTTGACGATGGCTCAGGTGAAGTAAACCTTGAAAACATCGCAGGTAATTTAGAACTAACCGACGGCTCTGGCAGTATTCATATAAACAACGTAACCGGCAATGCAACTATTGACGATGGTTCTGGCGAAATGCACGTGAGCAACATAAGCGGTTCGCTAAACGTTGAAGATGGATCGGGTGATATAACAATCAATAATATAAGCGGTGCTGTTAATGTTGATGATAACTCTGGCGACATGATCATTGAGCATATTGGCTCAAGCGTAACAATTGAAGACGGTTCGGGTGATATTCGCGTTAATCATGCAAAGGGGCTGACTATTACTGAGTCGGGCTCGGGCGATGTAAGTATCGATAATATTAGCGGTTCAGTAAAAGTAGCAGACTAACTTTATTTAAGCGTTATTCAACTGCCATTTAATATACTTTATGCCCTCTCAATCTGGGCATAAAGCACTCCTCTCAAAGTATAAGTTATTTAAAAGCAGCACTGTTTCACGTTAACTATTTCCTAAAATAATATAAAAAGTACTTATTTGATTTATTTTTTTGCTTTATAGCTAATTTCGGTACATATTAGTATTCGACTTTATTAAAAGGATATTAATACTATGAAATGGAAGCTCTTAATTCTAATCACGACTCTATTCACGCTTGTTGCATGTGGCTCTGGTGGTTCAGACTCCAAAACAGTAACTAAACCGCTCAGCACTAACACAAAGCCTGTTGCGGTTATCACCACCGAGCAATCGGGGTTTAAAGTAAATACCACCCTCGTTTTTAGCGCAGCACAAAGTAGCGACCCCGATGGCGATGCACTCACCTATCAATGGCAATTAACCAGCAAAAACGAACAAGTAGAAATACCGATTACGGTTAATAACGAAAGTACCGTTGAGTTTTCGGTATCTGAAGCACAAGAGTACCAATTAGTATTAACCGTGAGTGACGGCAAGCTTTCAAGCACACCTGCACAAAAACAACTCACCGTTACTGCAAATACCCAACTAATTGCTAACGCAGGTAGCACACAAACCGTTAAACAAGGTGATGTTGTGCTTTTAAATGGCGCGCAAAGTAGCACAACCAGCGGCGCCATTAATCAATACAAATGGCAATTTATTACCAAGCCCGTAGCAAGTAATGCAACGCTTGAAAATGCGACTCAAGTAAAAAGCCAGTTTGTTGCCGACGAAATAGGCGAGTTTAAAGTTGAGCTTACCGTTACTGATTCACAAGGTGATACGGCAAGCACTGTCGTACTCATAAAAAGTGAATCACTTAATTCTAACTCATCGCCACAAGCGGTTATAAACGTAGAAAATCAAACAATTGCCCCAAATGAAGTTGTTACACTTTATGGTAACCAAAGTACTGATCCCGATAAAAACGATACGCTTAGTTATGCCTGGGCAATTACATCAAAACCCCAGGGCAGCACGCCAGCTCTTTCAAACATGCAAAATCATACCGCTGGGTTTTCAGCGTCAACAGCTGGAGATTACACGCTTTCACTCACCGTTACCGATCAACAAAACGAAAGTGATACCGCATCAGTTACTTTAACTGTTACCACAAGTAATAAAGCCCCAGTTGCAACACTTGAATCCGAACGTGATATTACGTTAAACGAATCAACCACTTTGCAGTGCCAACAATGCAGCGACCCAGACGGAGATACGCTGAGTTATAACTGGCAGTTACAAGCCAAGCCTGTAAATAGTGCATCGCAACTGACTAACAACACATCAACAACGCCCTCTATTGTTGCCGATAAAGAAGGCGACTACGTTGTAGTGCTTACAGTGTCTGATGGGCAATTAAGCTCAAACCAAGCAACCTCAGTACTGCACGCCAGTAGTAATAAAAAGCCTATTACTTTGGTAACTTATGCAACCTCCATAACGGTTGATGAACAAGTTTTACTTGATGCCTCAACTAGTTACGATCCAGAGGGCCAGCCACTAAGCTACCAATGGGAAATCATTTCGTCGCAAGGCCAAGCAACGCTTAGCAGTAATACAATATCAAAACCAACGTTTAGCGCATCAGTAGAGGGACAAGTGGTTATTTCGTTACGCACTAACGATGGCGTGCAGTTCTCTGACACAAAAACCCTAACAATTGATGTAATACAAAACGCATTGCCAGTAATTAGCTTCACGGGGGAGCAATCACGCTACGATGTAGTGGGCAATGCAGTTACATTTGATGTAAGCCAAAGTTACGACCCAGAGGGAACCTCTCTCGATTACGCTTGGACGCTATCAGCCCCTTCAGGCTCGAGCACCGGTTTAAGCAATACAAACCAAAGTATTACCGAATTTATCGCCGATATGACAGGTAGTTACACGCTAACCGTTGTCGCAACTGATGCTGATGGCTTTTCAAAAAGTGTGCAATTTTCAATTACAGTAACTAACTCTGCACAACTTACCGGTCGCATTAAAGGACAACTCACTAATGTGCAAAAAGCGGCTATAAGCAATGCACAGCTAACAATTAATGGACAACAGTACAGCACCAACACAAATGGCTTTTTTGATGAAGAGGTTAATTTAGCGCAAGGTGAAAAAATAACGATAAAAACAGCAGATCAAAGGATTGCAGTTGGGGAATATAACTCTGTAGCAATTACGCAAAGCAACTTTACTGTGGATATAGGCCAAAATAGCATGCCCGTTTTACAAGCTGTTGAGGTTTCGGTATTTGTGTGTGCTGAGTTTTCAGGCCCCGACACAGTTAACCTACGCTTTAACATGGTAGATACACTTTTAGCGTCAGATAGCTTTCAATTTAGCTTTGATCAAACAAAACCACTTACTTTGCAAAAAAGCGGAAGCACTTACCTCGATAGCGAATTAGATATCGACCTACCTGCATCAGCCGAATTTGAAGTAACAGTAATTGAAACAAACGTTGAAAATACAATCAGCTCAAACATTACTATTTACCATTCTGATTCAGGCCAACCAAGCTCAGCAATTATAAGTATTTGTAATATTTAGCCCCCAAATAAGCCCTTTAACATAAGGTGCTATTTTTAGCCCAGTAGTTATAACCATTAGTGTTATAACTACTGATAAATAAGCAACTTTGAGCCATATAATCCATTGTATTTTATAAGCAGCTAAGCCATTCTAAAAGCCTTGATGTTATTAGGATAAACGCGTGTTAGAAATTGCTTTAATTTACTTAGCAGCAGCCATTGTAGCTGTCCCCATTGCAAAACGAGTCGGACTGGGCTCAGTGTTAGGTTATTTAATTGCCGGCATACTCATTGGCCCTTATGCGCTGGGTGTTGTGGGCGATCAAACCGATGTAATGCACTTCGCTGAATTTGGCGTAGTAATGATGCTGTTTTTAGTGGGCCTTGAGCTACAACCTTCGCGTTTATGGACATTACGCCACTCTATTTTAGGGCTTGGCGGCTTACAGGTTGTGTTATCGGCAGCGGCTATATTTGCATTTTGTTATTGGTTTTTTGCCATGCATTGGCAAACCGCACTCGCCATTGGTTTAATGCTCGCGCTCTGCTCTACCGCTATTGTACTGCAAAGCCTTGAAGAAAAAGGTTGGCTAAAGCAAGAAGCCGGACAAAACGCTTTTTCGGTATTGCTGTTTCAAGACATCGCAATTATCCCTATTTTAGCCCTATTGCCACTGCTCGCATTTGCCCCGCAAACTAGCACAAAAGAAATCAGCGATTCGATTATTGCAAGCTGGCCTGTATGGCAACAAGTATGTGTATCGGTTGCGGTTATTGCCGCTATTATTGCCGGCGGTAAATATGTATCGGCGCCGTTATTTAGATACATTGCCCAAACGCACATGCGTGAAATATTTACTATTTTTGCACTGTTTTTAGTGGTCGCTATTGCACTGGTTATGCAAAGTATTGGTTTATCGCCTGCATTGGGAACTTTTTTAGCAGGCGTTGTACTTGCCGAGAGTGAATTTAGACACGAATTAGAAGCCGATATAGAACCCTTTAAAGGCTTACTTTTAGGATTGTTTTTTATAACTGTTGGCGCATCAATTAACTTTGAACTGCTATTTAACGAGTTTAGTACTGTTATTGGCTTAGTGGTTTTACTTATTGTAGTTAAAGCCTGCATTTTATTTGCCCTTGCCGTTACCTTTAAAATTAACAGTAAACAGCAGTTATTATTTGCCTTAGCGCTTGCCCAAGGGGGTGAGTTTGCCTTTGTACTTTTAAGCGTAACCACCACCTTAAGTATTTTAACGCCCGAGCAAACCAGCCTTGTTACCTTAGTTGTAGCGGTATCAATGCTAATAGCGCCGTTACTACTTATGGTTTATGAGCAAATACAAAAACGCAGCAGCAGTGCTCCGCCTGAGTTTGATAAGCCAGAGCAAATTAGCACCGCTAAGCACGTAATTATTGCGGGCTACGGACGTTTTGGCCAAATTATGGGGCGTTTACTGCACGCGCAAGGCTACGAAATTACCGTACTTGATCACAGCCCTAGCCAAATAGAATTACTACGCCGTTTTGGCAATACTGTATTTTATGGCGATGCAGCACGCCAAGAACTCCTTGAAGCCGCAGGCGCGCACACAGCGCAAATGCTAGTAATTGCAATTGATAACCCCGATAAAACCATTGAGATAATTAAACTAGCGCATAAAAACTACCCGCAACTTAAAATTGTTGCTCGCGCAATCGACCGCCGCCATGCGTATCAGTTACTTAATTTAAAAGTAGATGCGTTTAACCGCGAAACAGTCGACTCAGCTATTAACCTTGCCGTAGAAGCACTCGAGTTACTAGGTAACACTAAACAAGATGCAGAGCGCGCAGGTAAGCTGTTTAGAGACCACGACCGCGCTGCAGTACTGCAACTTGCAGAGCTGTGGGGCGACGACGCCAGCTACGGCGTAGCCGTGCGCCAACGTATGGAAGATTTAAAACAAGTGCTGCAACAAGATAAACAAGCACAAAGCGATTTAAATACCTGCGACAGCGGCGATTGCGAAAACGGTTTAACAGAAGTAGCGAGTAAACCTAAAAAGCCTGATGATGCTCATCTTGAGTAGTGTCTAAAAACTGATATGTGTTATTGACGTGAGTTAATAGCACCGCTCAGAATGAAATATGGTTGTCTAAAATTAATGATGATGAAATAGAACCTACGTTTTTCAATTTAGAGAATACGTTATCTGCCATCTATGAAATTAGCTAGTTGCTGCCAAGAATCTATATGAATTGAGTTATCATAATAATTAAGTAAATACTCAAATACTGACAATGGCGTGTAATCAATATCCAACCCAAAGTGCTCAAAAATCTTATTGGTTATTTCAGATAAATCATTTTTTCCCATCATATGCGTGCAACAATTTCTTTGTAATAAAGGTCTTGCATAGCTTTGATAGTTAATTAGATGGTTTTGAACTCCGCCAGGAAATAAATTATTAATACCAACACAGGAGCTCCACTTCTGATTTCTATTTAAAATTTGGCCTGATATTTTTCTTTGCAGCTCCTCATTTTCATTAAGTAAGCCTAATGTTTCTATACAGTGTTGATTTACAATTCGAGTAACTTCTTGGCTCACAACTCCGATTTCTATGTTAGCTCCATTTTCAAGCAGCGCCCTATGAATTAATTCACAAAATGCGTTTATATTTGAAAGTATAGATGCCTCAATCGTGTACTCACCCCAAATGAATGAAGGCAAACTAACCCTCTGATTTAATTGTAAATGCAAGTTTTCCCTCTGACTTTGAGTCATATAATCAGCATCAATAACTGAAATTGTTTTACTCCACAAATCATGACCATTTGCAATAATCTGGAAAAAGCCTTTGTAGTGGTTTATGCACTCGATGAATGTATCTAAACCATTTAAAGACCAAAATACGTAATCATCTAAAGACTTATTTCTTACCTTTTCATATATATTCCTAATAAAAAGGGCATCATCTTCACCTTCCACAAAAACAATTTTTTTTGCCTCTAAACAGTCTAGGATATCTAGTGAATCACTGTTACCTAATGCCTTAATAACTTTAGATTTTCCAGATGGTTGAATACCGACTTTTAAACTTTCAGGATTGCTATCATTAATGGGCTTAATTTCTAAAGTATTTAAACCATCACCAGAATCACTAATATGAAATATATTTTTAGGTTTGGTAGCTCGAATCAAGCTTTCATTATGTGTGGTAAGAAAAACTTGTGCCTTCAATGCATTACGAACCAATACATCAATAAGTCTTTTTTGAATATCTCTATGAATGTGCGAATCAGGTTCATCTAACATAATTAAATTCAGGTCAGATCTTTCTTCATAAATAGCTAACATCAGCTCTATTATTTGTAATGTCCCACTACCAAGTAAAGAAATATCTTTTGCCGTACTTTGATTTCCAAAATACACATTCACATTTACTTTAACGTCTTGATTTATGTCACCAACAACTTCAAATACAACACTATGTTGAGATTCAAACAAAATATATGAAACGTCATTTTCAAAATCTTTATAATTAGGATATGGCGTTAATTTAGCAATTCGATTTCTTAATACTAAAAATGATTTTCTCGATAGTATCTGTTGGTTAACTTGCGGATGTGTAACATATTTTTCATCTGAAACTAGTGTAGCAACAGGCGAAGCATAGATTGCTGTAAAAGGAGTCGGCAAATTTAGATTAGAATTAAAGGTCGGAAAATCGAATTCATCATGCCGATCAAGATAAATTAGATAATTCCCACCATTCGCTGACTTTATACGAATAGGAATTTTTAACTCAAAATTATCACCAACAAGCTTTACAGAAATTACAATTTGATTAGTTACATCCATCTCATAAAAAATATCTTCATACCTAGAAGTTCTAACAGATGTAATAGAACGATGATCAATATAATTATTGTTTTTCTTGCCTAATCGAAAATCACCTTTTCTTATATCATTTTTGGAGTCTGCTTTTTGTGCTTTAGTTATTAATGCTCTGAAACATTCATTCCATAGAGCTAGCGCCTCAAGAACTGTTGTTTTTCCCGCATTATTTGTACCAGTGAAAACGTTTAATTCATTATTTAAATGAATTTTAACCTTTCTCAGAGTTTTAAAATTATCGATATATATTTCACTAAAGTACATAAATTTCCATTTGTAGCGCTGAGAGTATTTTTAGTCGTAGAACAACAGGACATTTTCTTACTTCCACAAAACGTCCCTATTGTGTGAACTTCTATTAATATCAAATAGTATAAGTTAATACCAACTATAAATATTATGCGGCTGATAGTGTGTGTTTTATAAAAATAGGGAAGCGTTTGTTGTATTACTTGGTTGGGAATGGCTTAAATTAATCTACTTTTGAATACTAACTTGTAGCTCATAGCCGCCTGTCATTCTTTCAGCTATGAGCTACAACATTTAAAAAACCTAGTGGTGATGTCCGCCTTGAATAGCCTCGCCCTGCTGGTTATAAAAGCCAGTTGCGCCGTGCTCTATAAAACCAAGGTTTATCATTTTAGCTAAAAATGGGTCGCCTTCGTTATCGCCAATGTCGGCGTAGTCGGTGGTTTGAAAGCGATCCCACTGTGCAAATTGAGCACTAATTAATGGCTCATTAGTGTTTACATTATTAAGGCTTAGCAATGTACTTGTTTGGCTTTTTTTATTACTAATACTAAATGTTTTAACTAATTTTGAATGCGTAATAAAGGCAAGGTTAAAGTCGTTGCCATTTTCGCTCAGTGTATAGTTTTTTACTTCATCGCAGCCTTTGCCTTGTGTGCTTACTAAGGTCATTTTTTCGATTAAGTGGTTATCCACCAGCTGACTTTTAGCACTCCAATTTTGTACGCCGCGTACCTCAGATGGTTGATATTCAATACCGCGTTGCTGGGCATTAAAATAACGTATTGGTCGTATTTGATTATTGGCTAAGTGCTGCCAAAGCTCGGTTATTACTTCACTTTGATGCGCTACTTGCTGGTTGTTTCGCCAAAGGGTAAGTGACTCGCTACTTTGCTGCGCTTTATGGCTGTTGGTAATTTTATAATCCGCTTTTAATTGCTTGGCATCAATATCACATTGCGAGGCAAAGCTACTTGTACTTACAAGCGTGGCAATTATTAATAACGCTTTTTTCATTTAGCTATCTCTTATTTATATTTCAAGTTTATGGCAATAACATAACGATTATAAATGTCAGTTTAATGACAAAAACCCCGCACAGTAGGCGGGGTTTTTTATTTAGATATATTTAACTAAATTTATAACTAGGCGGTATTTATTGCGCTAGTTTTTCGTCTGCTGTTTTTACAAAGTCAGCGGCAAAGTCCATTACATGGAATAAAAAGCTTTGCTCGTTTGTGCCTGTTACCAAGTGTGCACCTGGCCCCATTGCATAAACGCCTACGTCTTCACCGGCATGTGTTTCTGAGCCCATTGGTACCAGTGCTTCTTGATGAAAACCAGGTGTTGTTGTATCAACATCAGTTAAATCAACACGCCCTGTAACAGGTGCAAACGCGTAACCTGCATCGGCATCAGTCTCGCTACCTAGGTTTCTAAAACCACCACCATTGGTGTAACCAACCGTTGTATAAGGCATATCGTCGGCAGCTAAGCTTGGCTCAGTAGCGCCTACTGCAACCACTTTACCTAAAATTGGGTTACCGCGTTTAGGGTAACCGGCAATGGTAAATACATGGCTGTGATCGGCAGTTACAACTATTAATGTTTCTTCTGGGTTGGTGTTTTCCATCGCCACTTTAACGGCTTTGGCAAGCTCAATAGTGTCGTTTAACGCGTTATAAGCGTTACCCGCATGATGCGCGTGGTCAATTCGACCCGACTCAACCGTTAAGAAAAAACCTTGCTCGTTGTTATCAAGCACGTTTATTGCTTTTTCGGTCATTTGTGAAAGCGAAGGTTCGCCTGCAACATCGTTTGCGCGGTCAGCTTCGTACTGCATGTGGGACTCGTTAAATAAGCCAAACACTTTAGTGGCATCGTCACTTATTGCATCAAAACCGGTTTGATCCATTACGTAAGTGCCATTTGGATATTGCGTTTTCCACTCTGCGGTTAAGTCGCGGTTATCTGTTCGATCCCCTTCAACAGCGCTTACTGCATCGGCTGAATTAAACGCGGCATCTTTTGGTAAAAAGTGACGACGACCGCCGCCCATTACTACGTCAATACCGTCTACATCAACACCACTAAAGCGTGCTTCTAAGTTGGCTTCAAAGTTAACCAGTTGCGATGCAATGTCTTCACACGTTGCAGCACTTTCTGGCATATCGGAGATATCTTCCCAGTTACGCTCTGCCGATTTAGCATACGTTGCAGCTGGTGTTGCGTGAGTAATACGCGCTGTAGAAATAATCCCTGTTGCTTTGCCTGCAATTTCAGCAAGCTCTAACGAGGTAACAAGTTCGTGCCCTTTGCCTGATGCACAATTACCACGCTCAACCGCTTCATCAATACCAATAACGCCTGCGTCGGTTTTAACACCCGATGCCATTGCGGTCATAGTGCCTGCCGAATCTGGCGTTTGCGCATCTACGTTGTATGTTTTTACAAAGCCTGAAAAAGGCATAGTTTCAAAGCTTAACTGGTGATCTTCACCCATTTCGCCCTCTAACTGACCCGCTAAAATACGTGCTGCGGTTATGGTAGAAATACCCATACCATCGCCCACAAATAAAATTACGTTTTTAGCTTTGCCTGATTCAGTAACAATATTGCTACTGGCTGTTTGTGCAGCACCTAATTTTGTTTGTGCTTCACTAAACCACGTATTGCTAGTGAGCGAGGCTAACTGCTCGCTTGTTAACGACGTTGCAGGTGCATTACACACTAAATTAGTTGAGTTAACTTCGTCGCTGTCTAGCACGTCGTTATTATTGGTATCTGTGCCTACTTGCGTCTCTACACCGCCATTAATGCACTGCTCAGAGCCTACTGCAATAGCGTTATCTACTGCGATAATATTGTTTTCATTTTTGTTATCGTCACTCGAGCAACCTGCTAGCGCGACCATTACTGCCAAAGAAAGTACCGTTAATTTGTTCATGTTAGCCGCCATTATTGCTGAGTTAGTTCAAGAGCTTGATTAATTAAATGAAATACAACGTTTTGTTCAATTACGCCCTGTGCTAGCTGAGCACCAGGACCTTTAGCATGTAAAGATATGTCTTCACCTGCGTGTGTTTCTGAACCCATTGGTACAGTTGCTTCTTGATGAAAGCCTGGGGTTGTTGTATCAACGCCATTTAGCTCAACACGCCCTGCTACAGCAGCACTTGTGTAACTTGCATCGGCATCGGTCTCACTGCCTAGATTTCTAAAACCTAAGCCATTTGCGTAACCTACGGTGGTGTACGGCATATCGTCGGCGGCTAGGCTTGGTGTTGTTGCACCTACTGCAACTACTTGACCTAATATTGGATTACCACGCTTAGGGTAGCCTGCAATAGTAAATACATGGCTGTGATCGGCGGTTACTAAAATAAGGGTTTCTTCTGGATTGGTGTTATCTACCGCTGCTTGCACGGCTTTAGCAAACTCAATGGTGTCGTTAAGCGCGTTGTATGCATTACCCGCGTGGTGCGCGTGGTCAATTCGACCCGACTCAACCGTTAAGAAAAATCCGTTATCGTTTTTACCAAGCACTTCAATTGCTTTAGTGGTCATATCGGTAAGTGAAGGCTCGCCCGCTACATCGTTTGCGCGGTCAGCTTCGTACTGCATGTGGGATTCGTTAAATAAACCAAATACTTTAGTGGCGTCGTCTGCTATTGCATCAAAGCCTGTTTGATCCATCACGTACGTAGCATCTGGGTATTGTGTTTGCCACTCAGTCACTAGGTTGCGCTCGTCTGTACGGTCGCCTTCTATAGAACTTACTGCATCTGTTGAGTTAGCTGTTTCGTCTTTTGGTAAAAAGTGACGACGACCGCCACCCATTACAAAATCAAGGCCGTCTACGTCGGTACCTACAAATCGTGCTTCTAGGTTTTTTTCAAAGTTAACCAGTTGCGATGCAATGTCTTCACAGCCACCTGTTACTGCATCTTCTGGCATATCTGATACGTCTTCCCAGTTACGGTCAGCCGATTTAGCATACGTTGCAGCAGGGGTTGCATGAGTAATACGTGCTGTAGAAATAATACCGGTAGATAGCCCTTTAATTTCAGCCAATTCGGTCGCGGTAATTAGCTCGTTACCTGCTACTGTTGAACACACGCCGCGTTCAATATCTTCGTCTACACCAATAACGCCCACATCGGTTTTTACACCCGAAATAATAGCCGTCATCGTGCCTGCTGAATCGGGCGTTTGAGCATCTACGTTATATGTTTTAACTTGTGCAGAGTATGGGAACTCTTCAAAGCTTAAATAACCTTCTTCGCCAGATTGGTTATTACGCTGCCCTTGTAAAATACGCGCAGCGGTAAGAGTAGATATACCCATGCCATCGCCCACAAATAAAATGACGTTTTTAGCTTTAGTGGCTTGTGTAGCCTGCGCTTGTGCTGTTTTTGTTGTTAGTTTAGTTTGCGCAGCGCTATACCAGCTGCTGTCTTTTTGGCTTTGCGGTAGTACATCAGCATGGCTAACTGCGCTAAACGCAAATGTTAGCGCGATTGCTGCAGCGACTTTTTTAATTTTCATCCGTAATTCCCATTGTTTAGTGGTTATTTTTTGAAATGTGTAAACACAAAAAAGATCAACCGCTGCACTATAGAAAACAGATGTGACTGATAAAGGTAATTTTGATGAAAGTAAGATGACTAAACTATTACAAAAATAAGTCACAAAAAAAGCGCAACGTGTTAAACGTTGCGCTTCTAAGGGAAATTATTGAGGGAATTATTGAGGGAATTAAAAACGTGCTTTAAACGATACCCCAAAGTAGCGCTCTGCATCGCGCGGTATTTGGTAACGGAAGTTATCGCCACTGTAGGTAGTTACGTAGCTTTCGTCGGTTAAGTTTTTAGCAATAAGCGATACTCTAAACGCGTCATCTTTAAACGATAAACCCACACTTGCATTTAAAATACCGTAATCTGGTAATAAAGCAGCTGGATTAAATTCGCCTACGTTGTCTGGTAGGTCTGAGTATTGCTCATCGGTGTAAATGTATGAGCTGTTTATGTGTACGTTAAAACCATGGTCGGTTTCAATAAAGTAATCAGCCGTTAGTGAATATTTAAGATCTGGCGAAAATGGGACATCTAAACCTGAGCGGTCAGTACACGAGCCAGCGGCTACCTCTGCCGGACAATTAAACTCGTCAATTTCAGCTTTAATGTAAGCAACACCACCGGTAAGCGTTAGCGACTCTGTTGCAGCCCACATAAAGTCAACTTCAACACCTTGTGTACTTACGTCGCCCGCATTGGTTAAGCGGGTAATACAGGTGCCGTCTGAACAGTCAAAGTTGTTAGCTTGAAAGCCTTCAATTTCGGTTCTGAAAAGAGCCATGTTAAATACAAATTCGCGGCTTGCGTATTTGTAGCCTATTTCATAAGCGTCTGACTCTTCAGGTGCTATTTCGCGGCTGTCGTTATCTGGATTAAAGTTATAATAAATATTAAAACCAGGGCCTTTGTAACCTTGCGAGTAAGTGCCGTATACCATTTGGCCATCGCCTAAATCGTATTGCATACCTAAACGACCCGATACGTTGGTTTCTTCGGCTTTGCCTTCATCATCTGTATTAAGTGTTGCTGGGCGCACGCCTACACCGGTGCGGCCATATACATCGTTACTTACACGGCGATGCGTGTAAGACACTTCATCGTCGGTGTAACGAATACCAAATAAAACGCGTAAATCTTCAGATAAATCGTAGGTACCATCGGCAAAGGCTGCCCAGTTATTAAATTCTGTGCTCATAAAAGCGGTGGCCGATACAATATCGTTTGCGTTACAGCTAATGCCTAGGCCTTGTGTGTAACCTTCTAAATCAGCAAGTGCTGTATCAAGCTCAGCGCCCGATAAGTTATTTTGCGCGTAAAAAGCCATTGCGCTATCAAGCTGGCCAGCATTATTTTGGCAACTTGCATCGCGAGTAAAGTTACGTTGTGAATCCATGTTCCAATAAAATAAGCCGGCAACATAATTAAATGGCCCAGCTAGGTTTGATGTAACTCTAAACTCTTGTGAAAACTGATCCCATTGCTGTGCACCAATATCATGTAACTGAAACGGCGCGCCAAATACCGGCTCACTGCTGTCGCCAGCAATAGAGGTAAAGTCGCCTTCGCGGTATTCTGTGTTATCCCATGAACGCTGTGCAGTAATTGAAGTATACGTATAGTCGCCAATTGTTTTATCAACTTGCACCGAAAATGCGCTATGTTCGTCAATTGTGCGCGACTCGTAGTCATGGTCAACTTTGCGCTGGTCTAGGTCAATATCGGCTACACCATCCACAATGCCGTTACTGTTTGGCGCTGCTTTTGAATCAGGATTACGACCACTTGGCAGGGCTTCTAAATCGGCACAACAGTCGTCATCTGCGTTATAAAACTCAGCTATAAATTTTACGCTTAAGTCGTCCTCTGGCTCATATTTAAATACAGCACGTGCACCTTCGCGGTCATAACCGTTTACTTTTTCGTTGTTGTAAACGTTATCAATGTAACCGTCAAACTTGCCTTTAAATACCGTTAAGCTAGCGGCTAAATCGTCGGTTAAACCGCCGCTTATAACACCTTTAAAACGGTATTCGTTATCTTGATAAAACGAGGTTTCTACGCTGCCGGTTGTGTCGTACGACGGATCTTTAGTGGTAATATTTACCACACCTGCTGAGGCGTTTTTGCCAAATAACGTACCTTGTGGCCCGCGTAATACCTCAATGCGGTCTACGTCGTATAAATCGGCAAATGCTTGACCCGAGCGGCCAAGTACCACGCCATCAACAACAGTTGCCACACTTGGTTCGGCAGCAATACTAAATGAAATAGTACCAATACCGCGCACTGTTAGCGCTGAGTTACGTGTTGTGGTGCCTTTTCTAAAGCTAACCGAAGGAACAAGTGACTGTAAGCCTTCCATGTTATTAGCAAAAGCTGAATTAATTTGATCGCTATTAAGCACCGATACCGCAACAGGTACTTCGTTTAAACTTTGCGTTCTTTTTTGTGAAGTAACGACTATTTTTTCAAATGTATCGTTTTTAGCTGTTTCTGTTTTTTGTTGTTCTTGTTCGGTTTGCTCTTGCTGTGCATGTACCTGCGCGCTAAGCGCTAAACCGGTTGTCATTGCTAACGTGACTGCCAAGCTTAAGACGGACTTTTTAGCTCTCATGTCATTCTCCATATTGTGCGTGTGCTGTGTGGTACCGCGCTAGCAATTGTGTGAGTTGCTAAAAAGCGGTGTCAGTGTGTGATGCTTTCCTTAAAGCTCTTATATCTTATATAAGAGCTTTAAATTTAAACAAACTATCTTACTAATGCAAACATTATGTGAATTAAATGTGATTTAAGTTTGGTATACAGAATATAGCCGCACGTTATGCGGCGTTTTTAGCCCCAATACGCGCCAAGCTATTTTCGTAACGAACCTGCCAACGACGTACACTCCACCAGCTAAGCACTAAAACAGTAGACCAAACAGCAACTAAACTTGGTACAAAGTACACACTGGTTCCACCCACTAATCCGAGCGGCGAAAACAATATATACAAGCTAACAATCAAGCCTACTAATACAATTGCGCAAGGTAATGCGTATTTCCAAGGATTAAGGTCTACCTCGGCTTTGCGTGTAAATTGCCATGGTGTTTTAAGTGGTTTGTAGTAACCAATACCCAGCATTATTGCCAATTCAATTAAGAACAAAATGGCGTAAATATGAATAAAGTTAATGTCTACATCCCATACAAATTTAAGCAAGGTGTAGGCAATAATATGGAATATAATCGCGACTTTAGCGCCCAGTGCAGGCACTTTTCGAGTAAATAAACCAACCAATACAATTGTGATGACCGGAATGTTGTAGAAACCTGTAAACACACGAATAATGTGCCATAAACCTTCAGGCGCAAACATCAATAATGGCGCAGTTATAAACGACAATATGGCAATAACAATACTGGTAATTTTGGCTACTTTTATAAGTTGGCCGTCTGTTACTTTATTTTTTTTCATTGGCTTATAAACGTCTAAGCAAAATAAGGTCGCCGCGCTATTGAGCAATGAATTAAATGAGCTAAATACAGCACCTAGCAATACGGCCAAAAAGAAGCCAGATAAATACTGTGGAAGTACTTCTTTTACCAAATGTGGGTAAGCTAAATCGATAGTTGGCAGGCTTTCGTGTTTATAAAGATGGTAAGCAATAACGCCTGGGATCATCATCATAAACGGTACTAGCACTTTAAAGTACCCTGAAAACAACACCCCTTTTTGACCTTCAACTAAGTTTTTAGCGCCCAATGTACGCTGGATCACATACTGATTAGTGCCCCAATAAAACAAATTAGCTAAGATCATCCCTGTAAAAATAGTGCCAAATGGCACGGGATCATCGCTACTACCAATAGCATTGAGCTTTTCTGTGTCGGTGTTTACTAGGGTGCTTAACCCTTCTGAAAAACTACCATCACCCAATGCAATTAAGCCCAGTGTTGGCACTAA
Organism: Pseudoalteromonas sp. S8-8; assembly: GCF_000497875.1. Taxonomy (NCBI): domain Bacteria; kingdom Pseudomonadati; phylum Pseudomonadota; class Gammaproteobacteria; order Alteromonadales; family Pseudoalteromonadaceae; genus Pseudoalteromonas; species Pseudoalteromonas sp. S8-8. The sequence goes on along the minus strand of NZ_AUTR01000013.1, from coordinate 1,294 downwards.
AATACCAATAATTAATAACCCAACACCGTTAATGGTATCTGATACCGCAACCGCCTTTAAACCACCAAATACAGCATAAATAGCCCCAACTGAACCCACTGTAATAATGGTCACAATTAGGCTTGCTTGGTAGCTCATATTTAATAAGGTGGGTACATCAAAAAGTCTAAGTACGGCAATTGATCCTGAGTACAAAACAGAAGGGATCGTTATAAAACAATACCCTACCATAAATAAGATCACCGTCATGCGTCGTACGGTATCGTCAAAACGATCCCGTAAAAATTCAGGTAAGGTAGAAAACGCGCCCGCTAAATAACGAGGCAAAAAGATCAACGCCATAATAATGGTTGAGATCCCTGCGGTTACTTCCCACGCCATTGAGCTTAGGTTGTAACCATAAGCTGAGCCATTAAGGCCAATTAGTTGCTCGGCCGATAAGTTAGTGAGGATCATCGACCCTGCTATAAATGTACCTGTTAACCCACGACCCGCTAAAAAGTAGCCATCTTGGGTGTTAACTTCCCCTTTGGTTTTTTGGTACGAGATATATCCCACCAGCGCCATAAACGCCAAGCACGATAGCAGTGTCATGGTAATGTTCATACCTTCCATCTTGCGCCCCTTTTAGCTTACTTTACTCGGTAAAAAGTAAGCTAATATCTTTATTATTGTGTGTTGTATATGTGTTGTGTGTGTTTTTTATTAAGCCGAGTTTTATTTAGGCCATGCTGTTAATTGGCTCATGTCTTGTTCTGTGTGTTGAACCTCTGGGCCAAGCATTAGGCTGTCGCCTTCGCGTACAAATACTGCCATTTCTTCAAGTGCGAGTGTGTGCTCGTAGTACTTACTCCCTTCGTAAATTTGTTTATCGGGGAAGCGAATCCAATTGCCTTGCGGTAAATAAAACTTAACTTTACCGTTTGGTACTACACACGGCACAACCAGTAATTTTTCACCGCACATAAATTGCTGATCAAAACTATGTGCCAGTACATCATCAGGAAATGCCAATGCCATGGCACGCTGAATCGGCAAGCCTGTTTGCTGCGCTTGCTCTGCACATGTTTGTAAGTACGGAATTAACTGGTAGCGTAATTTAAGTGCTGCAAATACCGCATCACTTGCTTGCTCGGTGTAAGACCACGGTTCGCGAGGACCAATACCGTGTAAGCGCATATGTGCGCTAAATACCGACGCTTGTGCCCAGCGCACGTAAAGTTCTGCGTCGCGGGTGTCTTTGTAAAAACCACCAATGTCAGTTGCAAAAAATGGCCCACCCGACATACCCCAC
>NZ_AUTR01000012.1:0-7402 GCF_000497875.1 Pseudoalteromonas sp. S8-8 | reverse complement strand
GGCTTGCGGGTCGCCGCCCCACTGTGCAGGAAAACGTTGGCTGCCCGTCCATGCTGAACGGCTAAACAAAAATGGCCCAGTTTTACAGTATTTTTCGGCGGCCTCAAAAACGCAGCGGTTGTACAACATGCTGTAAACGTTGTGCAGCCTAATACCGCTATCACCACTGTGAGATATCATATTGTCGTCTTCTAGCTGCTCGCCAAAATCCGCTTTTATCATATCTACGCCAAGCTCAAACAAAGGCTTATGCGATTCGAGCCAATATTCGTAAGCATCAGGGTGCGTAAAATCTAAAATACCCGATTCTGGCAGCGGCGTAAGTACTTCGCCAAATGGGCTTAAATCCCACTCGTATTGATACGCTTTACCTGTGCGTTTATCTTTTATAAGCCAACCGTTTTCGGCCGCTTTAGCAAATAATGGGTTATTTACCGAGATCATCGGGTATTCCCACACACAAATTTTAAAATCCATCGCTTTTAATTCATCAAGCACAGGTTTTGGGTCGGCGTAGCGTGTTGGGTCCCATTCAAATGCAAAGCGGGTGTCGGTGTCTTGCCATGCACGGCCATCAAGAGTAATTACGTCGCACGGCATATTTTTAGCGCGCACTTCGCGGGCAACACTAAGTAATTCGTCAGCATCTTTGTAATACGCTTTTGATAAAATAACACCAAAGCTCCACTGCGGTGGCACCGGTGCAAAACCTGTTAGCTCGCAGTAACGGTTGATGCTTTGGGCAGGTGTTTGTTCTTGATATAAAAATACATCTAGCGCGTCATCTTCAACTAAACATACATATGCACGTTGCGACCAAAGTGCATAACCTACGCCATGAGTTACCGGTGCGGGTGTATGTACAAATAAATTCCAGCCTTCTGGGCTCCATGCATACGGGGTATTTTTATAAGACTTTTCGGCGTTAACACCTAGCGCATCGTGGTTGTATGAACGAATAAGTTGGCCGCGTTTATCAAGCTTGCCCCATTTTTCGCCAAGACCATACACGGCTTCGTCGTAGTTAAGCTCTAGGCTTAATATCCAGCCGTTATCGGTTTTAGCTAGTGGCGGTAAACGGTGCTGGCGTACAAAGTGACCATCAGTTGCTGATTGCTGTACTAGCTCATCGTTTTTATAAAGTTTGAAATGAAAAGGGTCGCTGTAAAATTCTAGGCGGTATTCGCCACCACTTACGCTGTAATCATTATTGTTTTTGCTAAGTGTGAGGGGGTATTCTGATGGGGTTGTGGTTAATATTTTAAATTGCTCGTCATGCGTGGTGCCTGCATTTAAACGTAAGCCAAACTGGCTAATCGTTACGCTAATATCACCAAACTGAGTGGGCAAAACCAGCACATTACCTTGTAACTTTGGCTGTGCGGTTAAGCGTGCTGGCTCTATTGCGTTCCAGTCTGGCTCACGTAATTCAAATGCATTCATGGGAGTTCCTTAACCAATTATTAGTCTTGTATAAGACACAAGTTAAATAATTGTAATCCCCATGTCAACGTAAATAAACTCAAGATGAATTATTTACATCGCGATTTTTAAAATATCCCCGGCGCCGATGTTGCCACCAGCGATATACCACTTAGGCCAAGCAATGCAATTGCTATAATACGTACCCATTTAGCGTCAACGTAGGGCGTTAATTTACGAGCAAAATGCGTAACTAGCAACACTAAAGGAATAGCCGCTGCAATTAAAAACATAATGTCGAGCCCAGGCAAAGTACCAAATAAAGCAATACCTACACGTACTAGTCCACCAATAGTAAATACCGCTAATAACGTACTGCGAATAGCTTCAATAGACCAACTTTGCTTATAACATTGAAACACAAGCGGCGGCCCTGAGGTTGAAAACAACCCACCAAGTAACCCACTTACTCCACCGGCTATTAAAAATGAACGAGGACGACTTTGTTTATTTGTACGCTCGCGGCCAATCAGCATTAAAGCGCAGCAAAGCAAAATGCTTACACCTAAAGCAAAGTTTAAATAGTGTGTTAAATGTGACGACATATATTCAAGTAGTACAAAACCTAACAGCATTAGCGGAATACCGGTATACAACATAAGTTTTAGCTCGGGTACTTTTACCGAACTGCGGTTTTTAACGACCACGGTTGTTGAATTAACTAACCCCAGCAAACTCACTAAAAATGTAGTTGCCGTGAGTGGCAATACATCAAGTAACGTAAAGCTTGCAACCACCAGCAACCCAAAGCCAAACCCGCTAAGAGTTTGCATTACAGTGGCAAGGCTTAGGCACAGCGCCATAAGCAAAATGAGTTCAAAAGAAATACTGAGCACTTTTAATTTCCTAAGGGTGAGCTATTGTAGTGTAACGATTTGTTTTTAGGCATAATGTATATTTTGCGCCTATTAAACATTACAGCAGTAGTTCACGTTTAATTGAGCTAGCGCAAATATGCGTAAAAGGTTTCACCTATGCTATAACTACAGGTGGATTAAATTTAATGGTAAATAATAATGAGTAACTCTATGTTTGATCACAAATTAAGTGGCCCAAGCTTGGCTTTTCAACCACTTTACTTACAAGTGGCTGATTATATTAAACAGCTCATTGTTGAAAGACGTTGGGTACCTGGCGAAGCACTACCAAGCGAATTTCGCCTTGCTGAAGAATTTAACGTAAGCCAAGGTACAGTTCGTAAAGCACTAAACTTATTAACCGACAATAAAATAGTAACTCGTCGCCAAGGCGTTGGTACGTTTGTATCGCAACATACTGCGCAAGATGCCTTATTTAGGTTTTTTCCGTTACAAGCAGACGGTAAAGGTGCCGATTTGCCAAAGGCTGAACTGCTATCGGTTGAGCTTTGTGCAGCGCCAGTTGAAGTAATAGAAGCGTTACAACTCAATAAAAAAGACAAAGTTACCAAGCTTGTTCGTAGGCGTATTCTTGATAACGAATTTTGCATGAGCGAAACTATATACCTACCACAAAGCTACTTTCCTGATATACATCAAAGTAGTGATATTCCGCATACATTGTACCATTACTATCAGACCAAATTTAACCAAACTGTACACAAAACCCAAGACAGTATTAAAGCCGTACTTGCTACAATGGATGATGCCAAAATGCTTGCTATAAAAGCTGGCGATCCACTGCTGTTGGTATCACGCATTACCGAATCAATCGAAGGTAAACGTATTGAATACCGCCAAAGTAAATGCCGTAGCGATCATTACCACTATCAAATTGAACTTGATTAATTAAAAGCGTGTTTAGTGCTAAAAACCCACTTTAGCGCATAATAATTAAATATTTTTTAAAGGCAGCAAACGCTGCCTTTTTGCTGCCTGTAGGTTTTTTAACTGAACCATTTACTGCTTTGCTGTTAACACAGTATTGACACTGTTTGATTCGTATAATAACTTATGTCTTATACAAGACCTAAGTCATTATGCATTTTTAACAGGAATTCCCAATGAGTTCATTAAATAATATCCCTCCAGTAGGGTTCGGTTTATGGAAAGTCGCGCAAGAAGATTGTGCACAAACGGTATACCAAGCCATTAAGGCAGGTTACCGCCATCTTGATTGCGCATCAGACTACGGTAACGAAGAACAAGTAGGCGATGGCATCGCCCAAGCAATAAACGATGGCTTATGTACCCGTGAAGAATTATGGGTAACATCAAAACTGTGGAATACCTTTCATGCACCAGAGCATGTTGGCCTCGCGATTGATAAAACACTGAGTGATTTAAAGCTAGATTACCTAGACTTATACCTAATTCATTTTCCGATTGCGCAAACATTTGTGCCAATAGAAACCCGCTATCCACCAGAGTGGTTTGTTGACCCTACAGCGCAAAACCCACAAATGGAGCTTGCAAAAGTACCACTGTATTTAACGTGGCAAGCAATGGAAGAACAAGTACACAACAACAAAGCAAAACGCATTGGGATATGTAATTACTCAAGCGCACTGCTTCACGACTTAATGACCTACGCAAATATCAAACCCGCTATGTTGCAAATTGAGTCGCACCCTTATTTAACGCAAGAGCGATTAGTAAGACTCGCAAAGCAGTACGATATTCCGGTTACTGCGTTTTCACCACTGGGTGCGCTTTCATACCTTGAGCTAGAAATGGCTGATAAAACTGAATCAGTTCTTGAGCAAAGCGTTGTTAAAGCGGCCGCACACAATCATGGCAAAACGCCAGCACAAGTAGTTCTTCGCTGGGGCGTGCAACGCGGCACTGCCATTATTCCTAAAACCTCAAAACTTGAACGCATGAAAGAAAATCTCACACTGTTTGATTTTGAATTAACAGAGCAAGAAATGGCGCAAATTTCTGCGCTTAACAGTAATCGCCGATTCAACGACCCTGGGCACTTTTGTGAAGCTGCCTTTAACCGCTTTCACCCAATTTACGATTAGGAACATACAATGTCAGCTACCGAAATTAACTACGCCTCAGTGCCAACTCAATTAACATTCGATGATTCGGTTTTTCCGTGCATTGTTGTTAATAACAATAACGCCAGCACCGTTGAAGAAGCGGTAGCTTTCATTCGCGCAAATAAAAGTGAATTGGCTACAAAACTTCGCAGCTCAGGTGCTGTGTTGTTTCGTGGCTTTCCTGTAAATAGCGCCGAAACATTTGATACTTTTTCAGCCGGGTTTGATTATGACAATTTTACTTATAAAGAGTCACTGTCTAACGCGGTACGTATTAATTTTACCGAACGTGTATTTACAGCTAACGAAGCGCCAAAAGATGTAGAAATATACTTACATCACGAAATGGCGCAAACGCCTATTTCGCCAAGTAAATTATTCTTCTTTTGTAAATCGGCCGCAGAAGAAGGCGGTGCAACACCTCTTTGCCGATCAGATAAATTATTTAGTGCATTAAAAGAATACGACAGCAAGCTTGCCCATGACTTTGAACACAAAGGCCTAAAATATACCACCTATATGCCAGCCGCTGACGACGCAACATCAGGCCAAGGCCGAAGCTGGAAAAGTACGCTAAGTGTAGAAACCAAAGACGAAGCACATAATAAATTAACCGAACTTGGTTACGAGTGGGAATGGCTTGAAGACGGCTCACTAAAAGCCGTTACACCAGTACTGCCTGCTGTAGTAACTCTTGAAAACAACGTACAGGTTTTTTATAACCAACTGATTGCCGCTTACATGGGCTGGAAAGGTGTACGCGATAATCCATCAATTGCCATTACCTTTGGTGATGGTAGTGCGATTCCTAAAGTTGGACTTAATAAAATTGTGGAGCTTTCTAAAGTATTTACCTTTGATCTTGCATGGCAAGACGGTGACGTTGCTTTAGTTGATAACGAAATGGCTATGCATGGTCGTCGCCCTTTTACAGGTGAACGTAAGCGCCAAGTATTAGTAGCACTTACCGCAGCTAAAGCGTAATGCAGCGCTTAAGTAGTAAATTAAGCTGTAAAATATCACCTTTATGGCAAGGTGCCAGCATTGCTGCAATGACTGGCCTTGCCGCCTTATTTTTAAGCGAACATTATGGTGCGCCAGCCATGTTGTTTGCTTTGTTACTGGGTATGGCAGTCTCATTTTTGTATCAAAGCGATAGCCCTTGCGCCAAAGGTATCGATTTTACCGGCACCACGGTTTTGCGTGTAGGTATAGTACTGCTAGGCACACGCATTGCGCTGGGAGATTTAGTAACACTGGGTTGGCAAACAGCACTTATGTTAGCGGGCGCCATATTTACCACTATTATTTTAGGCGTAGTGCTAGCGCGCGCATTTGGCCTACAAAAACGCTTTGGTGCACTAACAGGTGGCTCGGTTGCTATTTGTGGAGCGTCTGCTGCGCTGGCTATCTCGTCTATTATGCCAAACAGCGAACATAAAGAGCGCGACACCTTATTAACCGTTATTGGCGTAACAGCTATGTCGACCCTTGCTATGATCCTCTACCCTATTGTGGTTAATTATCTTGAGTTTGACGCCCATAATGCAGGCGTATTTTTAGGTGGCACAATACATGATGTAGCCCAGGTAGTGGGTGCAGGTTATTCGGTATCACCAGAGACAGGCGATATAGCAACTCTAACTAAACTTGTACGTGTTGCCATGCTACTACCTGTTGTACTTATTATGATGGTCGTTATTAATCGCTCAAACAAAGAAAAACACGGAGAATTACCTAAAGTACCTGGCTTTTTAATTGGCTTTGTAATACTCATGATAATAAATAGCTGCTTTTCACTTCCTACAATAGTACTTGAAACCGCTAACGAACTTTCGCAGTTCTTTTTAATTGCGGCTATTTCAGCCATAGGAATGAAAACTAATTTAGGAAAGCTTACCGAAGTAGGTATGAAACCCATTATTTTAATTGTGGCTGAAACACTTTGGATTGCATTATTAATACTTGGATTTGTAATTTGGAGCTAATGAATCAAGTTATTTAAGGTATATATCAAAAAAATCAGTAGGTAATTAGGTCATGTTTTAACCACTTAAAACTTGCATTTTACCTACTCTAGAACCGCGTTCTAATACAAACATAAAGCATTGATTAAATTAAAATTAACTCAAATTAAGACGCAAAAAAGATCACCTTAATCATGACTGGTTAGTTAAAAAACAAACAAACTAATAAAGCACTTACTCTAAAATAAATTTACAATAGGGCTTGGTATATAGCTCAATTTACTGTTATCCTGCTTGGCATCGGGTTGACAGAAAACCCTATTTATTTGTAAGTACCACGTTGTTTTAGTAATAATCCTTCGCGTTATCCTCAGTTAAATGTATGTTTTCTTCCTGTTAAATTGCCTAATTTAAGGCGCACTTTTATTAATTCTTAGGATACTATTATGTCTAATACTACAACTGGTACAGTTAAATTTTTCAACGAAGCAAAAGGTTTTGGTTTCATCGAGCAAGAATCTGGTCCTGACGTTTTCGCACATTTCAGCGCAATCTCTGGCGACGGTTTCAAAACTCTAGCTGAAGGCCAACGTGTACAGTTTACTGTTACTCAAGGTCAAAAAGGTCCACAAGCTGAAAACATCGTTAGCATCTAATTGCTTTCGTTAAAATGGGTTAGCAATAACCCATTTTGAATACTAGTTTGAAAGAAGTTTTGTTTTATTTGTTAGTACCCCGTTGTTTTAGTAATAATCCTACGCGATATCCTCAAGTTAACTATTTTTTCCGGCTCAATCGCCTCTTTTCAGGCACACTTATATTAATTTTTTAGGATACATATTATGTCTACTACAACTACTGGTTCAGTAAAATGGTTTAACGAAGCAAAAGGTTTTGGTTTTATCGAGCAAGAATCTGGCGCAGACGTGTTCGCACATTTTAGCGCAATCTCTGGCGACGGTTTTAAAACTTTAGCTGAAGGCCAACG
>NZ_AUTR01000011.1:0-168976 GCF_000497875.1 Pseudoalteromonas sp. S8-8 | reverse complement strand
ATTACGCTACGATAGTTGCTACAACACCAGCACCTACAGTACGACCACCTTCACGGATAGCAAAACGAAGACCTTCATCCATCGCGATTGGTGCGATTAGAGTTACTGTCATCTTGATGTTATCACCAGGCATTACCATTTCTACGCCATCTGGTAACTGTACGTCACCTGTTACGTCAGTTGTACGGAAGTAGAACTGTGGACGGTAACCTTTGAAGAATGGAGTATGACGACCACCTTCATCTTTCGAAAGTACGTATACTTCTGAAGTGAATGTAGTATGTGGGTTGATTGAACCAGGCTTAGCTAGTACTTGACCACGTTCAACATCTTCACGTTTAGTACCACGTAGAAGTGCGCCGATGTTTTCGCCAGCACGACCTTCGTCTAGAAGCTTACGGAACATTTCAACACCAGTACAAGTAGAACGAGTTGTATCATTGATACCAACAATTTCTACTTCGTCATTGATGCGGATGATACCAGCTTCAACACGACCAGTTACAACAGTACCACGACCCTGGATTGAGAAAACGTCTTCGATAGGCATGATGAAAGGCTTATCAATGTCACGCTCTGGCTCTGGGATGTAAGTATCAAGTGCGTTTGCAAGCTCAACAATCTTATCTTCCCACTCTTTCTCGCCTTCTAACGCTTTAAGCGCAGAACCAGCAATTAGAGGTAAGTCATCACCTGGGAAATCGTATTCTGAAAGAAGTTCACGAACTTCCATTTCTACTAGTTCAAGTAGCTCTTCGTCATCTACCATGTCACATTTGTTCATGAACACGATGATGTAAGGAACGCCAACTTGACGAGAAAGAAGGATGTGCTCACGCGTTTGTGGCATAGGGCCATCAGTCGCAGCAACTACTAAGATCGCGCCGTCCATTTGAGCAGCACCAGTGATCATGTTTTTAACATAATCGGCGTGACCAGGACAATCTACGTGTGCGTAGTGACGTGAAGGAGTATCGTATTCAACGTGAGACGTTGAAATAGTGATACCACGTTCGCGCTCTTCAGGAGCGTTGTCGATTGATGCGAAATCTTTAGCAACACCGCCGTATACTTTTGCAAGTACGTTAGTGATTGCTGCAGTTAGTGTAGTTTTACCGTGGTCAACGTGGCCGATTGTACCAACGTTTACGTGCGGTTTTACGCGTTCAAACTTTTCTTTTGCCATCTTAAAAAATTCCTAATAAAGAAATTAAAGCCTGACTCACTATTGAGCCAGACAAGCTAAAATTATATAACAGCGCGAGCTGAAATTATTGTATCTGCAACGTTTTTAGAGGCTTCAGCGTACTTCACAAACTCCATAGAGTATGAGGCACGGCCCTGTGTTGCAGATCGTAAAGCAGTCGCATAACCAAACATTTCAGAAAGAGGAACCTGCGCATTAATTTGCTTAAGTCCACCTAATGCATCTTCCATGCCTTCGATTATGCCGCGGCGACGGTTTAAGTCGCCAACTACATCACCCATATTTGAATCAGGAGTAAGTACTTCAACCTTCATTACTGGCTCTAGTAGTACAGGGTTAGCTTTAAGCGCCCCATCTCTCATTGCCAGTGAACCTGCTATTTTAAATGCCATTTCATTCGAATCTACATCATGGAATGAACCATCATATAAAGTCGCTTTAACGCCAAGTAATGGGTAGCCTGCCAGTACACCTTGAGACATTTGCTCTTGGATACCTTTGTCTACCGCAGGGACGAACTCTTTAGGAACAGAACCACCTACGGTTTCGTTAACGAACTCGTAAATTGGTGACTCATCATCCGTAATATCCATCGGTTCAAGTTTAATCCAAACGTGACCATATTGACCACGACCACCTGACTGACGTATAAACTTCCCTTCAACCTTAACAGTTGAACGAATAGCTTCTCGGTATGAGACCTGCGGCTTACCAACGTTACATTCAACACTGAATTCACGTTTCATACGGTCGACGATGATATCTAGGTGAAGTTCACCCATGCCAGAGATTATAACCTGGCCTGATTCTTCGTCAGTTTGTACTCGAAAAGAAGGGTCTTCAGCAGCTAGTTTACCCAGCGCGATACCCATCTTATCTTGGTCAGCTATAGTGCGAGGCTCAACCGCAATAGAGATTACTGGTTCAGGGAATTCCATACGCTCAAGCGTAATAATAGAATTCGGATCACACAGTGTTTCACCTGTTGTTACGTCTTTAAGACCAATAGCTGCCGCGATGTCGCCTGCGAAAACTTCTTTGATCTCTTCACGAGAGTTTGAATGCATCTGTACGATACGGCCAAGTCGCTCACGCTTACTTTTTACTGGATTATATACCGTGTCACCCTGTTTAACAGTACCAGAGTAAACACGGAAAAAGGTCAAGGTTCCAACAAACGGGTCTGTTGCAATCTTAAAAGCGAGTGCAGCAAACGGCGCTTTATCATTAGCTGGACGTTCTTCCTCAGTACCATTTTCTAGGATACCTTGGATTTGTTTCACTTGCTCTGGTGAAGGCATATATTCAACAACGCAATCAAGCACAGCTTGAACACCTTTGTTTTTAAATGCGCTACCACAAGTAACTGGAACAATCTCATTAGCTAATGTTCGTTGGCGTAAAGCATTTTTAATTTCTGCTTCACTTAACTCTTCACCTTCTAAGTATTTATCCATTAGTTCTTCTGTTGCTTCAGCAGCGCTTTCAACTAAGTGAGAGCGCCATTCTTCAGCCAATTCCAGAAGTTCTGCCGGTATTGCCTCATAAGAGAAAGTCATACCCTGGTCCGCTTCGTTCCAGTTAATCACTTTCATTTTTATAAGATCAATAACACCTTTAAAGTCGTCCTCAGCGCCTACAGGCAACTGAATTGGAACAGGCGTTGCTCCAAGACGAGATTTCACCTGGCTAACCACAGCTAAGAAGTCAGCGCCCGTGCGATCCATTTTATTTACGAAGATCATTCTCGGAACTTCGTATTTGTTCGCTTGACGCCAAACTGTCTCAGTTTGCGGCTGTACACCAGATGAAGCACAAAGAACAACTACCGCACCATCTAATACGCGTAAAGAACGCTCTACTTCGATAGTGAAATCTACGTGTCCTGGAGTATCAATAATATTGATACGATGGGCGTCAAATTGAGCGTCCATCCCTTTCCAAAAACACGTTGTTGCAGCAGAAGTGATTGTGATTCCACGCTCTTGTTCCTGCTCCATCCAATCCATAGTTGCAGCGCCATCATGTACTTCACCGATCTTATGAGAGAGACCCGTGTAGAACAGAACACGTTCTGTTGTGGTGGTTTTGCCTGCATCTACGTGAGCAACAATACCTATATTACGATAGCGCTCAAGTGGAGTTGTACGTGCCATATGATCCTCTTAAAGGTTAAAGACAGATTACCAACGGTAATGAGCGAATGCTTTATTCGCTTCAGCCATACGGTGAACGTCTTCACGTTTCTTAACCGCAGTGCCTTTATTATCAGAAGCGTCAACGATTTCTTGAGCTAAACGTAAGCCCATAGATTTTTCGCCACGCTTACGTGCAGCGTCTACTAACCAACGCATACCTAATGCGTTACGACGAACTGGACGTACTTCAACTGGTACTTGATAAGTTGAACCACCAACACGGCGAGATTTAACTTCTACCTGTGGGCGGATGTTATCAAGTGCAGTTTCAAAGATTTCTAGGTGCGACTTGCCTGATTTCTCAGCAGCCACGTCTAGCGCACCATAAACAATTTTTTCAGCAGTAGATTTCTTGCCGTCTAACATCACGATGTTAACGAATTTAGCAAGAAGTTCCGATCCGAACTTAGGATCTGGAAGAATTTTACGTTGACCGATTACGCGTCTTCTAGGCATTTTGTATCTCCGGTTTATTCAGGTTTGCTCTTTCGAGTCAATCACCCAAAACAATAATTATATATATTTAGTGCTTGGCCTTACTAACGGAATACAATTAGCCTTTAGGGCGTTTTGTACCGTATTTAGAACGAGCTTGACGACGATCGCTAACGCCTGCACAGTCAAGTGCACCACGAACAGTGTGAAAACGCACACCTGGTAAATCTTTAACACGACCACCACGGATTAGGATTACACTATGCTCTTGAAGGTTATGACCTTCACCGCCAATGTATGAAGTTACTTCGAAACCGTTAGTTAAACGTACACGTGCTACTTTACGTAACGCCGAGTTTGGTTTCTTAGGTGTAGTTGTATATACGCGAGTACATACACCGCGCTTTTGCGGACACGCTTTTAGTGCAGCTGAGTTACTTTTCGTAACCTTGCTACGGCGTGGCTTACGCACTAGCTGGTTAATAGTTGCCATTTAAATAGCTCCTGAAATTAAAATTACTACTGAAAAAAATAAAAAATCCGCCCTTTATTTACGAGCCTGCATTAAGCACACAAGTAAATGGGTGGCGGAATTTTAATGAGCAAAGTTTAACCTGTCAACCTAAACTAACCGCAAGACAGCATATAACTGCCTTGCGATTACTTAATCTATTGATTAAGAACAGTTTATTGATTTCCAGACAAATCAGCATTTAGAGCGTCTGTAAGTGCTTGAGTTGCCTCTTCTGCACTTACTGTTTGCTCTTCTACTACTACTTTGCTTTGTTTACGGCGAGCCATACGTTCTTGATGATACGCAAAACCGGTACCGGCTGGGATCAAACGACCCACAATTACGTTTTCTTTAAGACCGCGAAGCTCATCGCTCTTACCATTCACTGCCGCATCTGTAAGAACACGTGTTGTCTCTTGGAAAGACGCTGCAGAGATGAAAGATTCTGTTGCTAGTGATGCTTTTGTGATACCCATTAACTGGATTTCAAACTTAGCTGGTATCTTACCTTGTTTTTCAAGGTCACGGTTTGCGATATTAACGCGCGCCACTTCGATTTGTTCACCGGCTAAGAAGTCAGTATCACCGCCGTGCATAATGGTACATTTACGTAACATTTGACGGATAATGGTTTCAATGTGCTTGTCATTGATCTTAACGCCTTGCAAACGGTAAACCTCTTGCACTTCGTTAACGATATAGTTAGCAACATGAGTCACACCACGTAGGCGCAAGATGTCATGCGGTGATTCAGGACCATCGGCGATAACTTCACCTTTAGACACTTGCTCACCTTCAAACACGTTAAGTTGACGCCATTTAGGAATCATCTCTTCGTAATGATCACCTTCAGCTGGAGTAATAACTAAACGTTTCTTACCTTTAGTCTCTTTACCGAAGCTAATTGTACCAGTTACTTCAGCTAATATAGCTGGTTCTTTTGGCTTACGAGCTTCAAATAAGTCGGCTACGCGTGGTAGACCACCCGTGATATCACGAGTTTTCGAACCTTCTTGCGGAATACGTGCTAACACGTCACCTGGGTTTGCTGTAACGCCGTCAATAACTTCAATCGTCGTGAATGAAGGAAGACGTGTTTCTTGCAGACCGCGCTCTTCACTTTCGATGATAAGCTTTGGTTCTTTCGTATTTACTTTAGCAAGATCTTTTACAACTACACGGGTTAAACCAGTTAGCTCATCAGTCTGTGCTTCAGTATTTGAATCATCGATATCGCTGAACGATACTTTTGATTTATGCTCAAGAACGATTGGGTGACTATGCGGGTCCCAAGTAGCAACGATATCGTTACCTAGAACTTCAGCATTGTCTTGCACTGTTAATACCGCACCGTAAGGTACTTTATAACGCTCTTTCTCACGACCATGACTATCAATGATAGTAATTTCCGTAGAACGAGAGGTAATAACAATCTTACCGTCTGTGTTTAATACATACTTAGAGTTATGAAGTTTTAATGTACCGTTAGTTTTAACTTGTACATTATTTTCTGCAGACGCTCTAGATGCCGCCCCACCGATGTGGAAGGTACGCATTGTTAACTGTGTACCCGGCTCACCGATTGACTGTGCCGCGATAACACCCACTGATTCACCAGCGTTGATGATATGACCACGTGCTAGGTCACGACCGTAACAGTTAGCACAAACACCAAAGTCATTATCACAAGTGATAACAGAACGTACACGAACTTCATCTACTGAATGCTCTTCTAAAAGATCACACAGTTTTTCGTCTAGCATGATATTGCGTTCAACAAGCACTGTATTAGTACCTGGAATCACAATATCTTCAGCAACAACACGACCTAGAACACGTTCACGAAGTGCTTCTACAACATCACCACCTTCAATAAGCGGTTTCATTGTTAAGCCATCTTCTGTGCCACAGTCATCTTCATTGATTACCAAATCTTGTGCAACGTCTACTAGACGACGCGTTAGGTAACCCGAGTTTGCTGTTTTAAGTGCTGTATCGGCAAGACCTTTACGCGCACCATGCGTTGAGATGAAGTACTGAAGTACGTTTAGACCTTCACGGAAGTTAGCTGTGATTGGAGTCTCGATGATTGAACCATCTGGACGTGCCATTAGACCACGCATACCCGCCAACTGACGAATCTGTGCAGCACTACCACGAGCACCTGAGTCGGCCATCATAAACACTGAGTTAAATGACGGTTGCTCTACTTCTTCACCTTGTGCATTGATAACTGTGTCTTTCGACAAGTTAGACATCATCTCACGTGATAAGTTTTCGTTTACACGTGACCAGATATCGATAACTTTGTTGTACTTTTCACCAGCCGTTACAAGACCTGATTGGAATTGTTGGTTGATTTCAGTAACTTCAGCTTCAGCTGATTCAATTATCTGTGCTTTAACCGGTGGGATAACTAAGTCATCAATACCGATAGAAACACCTGACTTCATTGCATAATGGAAACCGGTGTACATAACTTGGTCAGCAAAGATAACTGTATCTTTAAGACCTAGACGACGGTAACACTCATTCAATAAGCCAGAAATCTGCTTTTTACCTAGCGGCTGGTTGATTGACGCAAACGGCATGCCTTTAGGTAAAATTAGAGACAGAATCGCACGACCAACAGTTGTATCGATAACAGTAATAGTATCTTCTACTACGCCGTCTTCGTTTTTAACTGATTGGCTAATACGTACTTTCACAATTGCGTGAAGGTCTGCATTGCCACTGCGGTATGCTTTTTCTGCTTCTTTTGGATCTTTAAATATCGCGCCTTCGCCTTTAGCGTTAATGCGGTCACGAGTCATGTAATAAAGACCCAATACAACATCCTGTGAAGGAACGATGATTGGCTCACCATTCGCAGGAGATAGAATGTTGTTTGTTGACATCATCAATGCACGAGCTTCAAGCTGCGCTTCGATTGTTAACGGTACGTGTACCGCCATTTGGTCACCATCGAAATCGGCGTTGTAAGCCGCACATACTAATGGATGCAAATGAATCGCTTTACCTTCGATAAGCACAGGCTCAAACGCTTGGATACCCAAACGGTGAAGTGTTGGTGCACGGTTAAGTAATACTGGATGTTCACGAATTACTTCGTCAAGTACATCCCATACTTCCGGAACTTCACGTTCAACCATCTTCTTAGCAGCTTTGATTGTCGTAGCCATGCCGCGACGTTCTAATTTGCCATAGATGAATGGTTTGAATAGCTCTAGTGCCATCTTCTTAGGAAGACCACATTGGTGAAGCTTAAGTGTAGGACCAACTGTGATTACAGAACGGCCTGAATAATCTACACGCTTACCAAGTAAGTTCTGACGGAAACGACCTTGCTTACCCTTGATCATATCAGCAAGAGATTTAAGAGGACGTTTGTTAGAACCTGTAATTGCACGACCACGACGACCGTTATCAAGTAGCGCATCTACCGCTTCTTGTAACATACGTTTTTCGTTACGTACAATAATGTCTGGTGCTGCTAAATCTAGTAAACGCTTAAGACGGTTATTACGGTTAATAACACGACGGTAAAGGTCATTTAGATCAGATGTCGCAAAACGACCACCGTCTAATGGTACTAATGGGCGTAGATCAGGTGGCAATACTGGAAGTACTGTCATGATCATCCACTCAGGGTTATTACCTGATTGGTGGAACGATTCCATTAACTTAAGACGTTTAGTGATTTTTTTACGCTTAGTTTCAGAGTTAATTGTTGGTAACTCTTCACGCATCTCAGCAATTAATTGAGCAAGATCAAGTTCACGAAGCAAGTCTAAAACTGCTTCAGCACCCATCTTAGCTTCAAACTCATCACCGTGCTCTTCTAGTGAATCTAAGTATTCTTCTTCACCTAATAACTGACCACGCTCAAGCGTTGTCATACCAGGTTCAGTTACTACGAATGATTCGAAGTAAAGAACACGTTCAATATCACGAAGCGTCATATCTAGCATTAAGCCAATACGTGACGGTAATGATTTTAAAAACCATATATGTGCAACTGGGCTCGCAAGGTCGATATGACCCATACGATCGCGTCGCACTTTAGTGAGTGTTACTTCAACGCCACACTTTTCACAGATCACACCACGGTGTTTAAGGCGTTTATATTTACCACATAAACACTCATAATCTTTCACTGGGCCGAAAATACGGGCACAGAATAAGCCATCGCGCTCAGGCTTGAAAGTACGGTAGTTAATAGTCTCAGGTTTCTTTACTTCACCGTATGACCATGAACGAACCATGTCTGGTGAAGCAAGACCAATGCGAATTGCATCGAATTCTTCGGTCTTATTTTGTTGCTTCAGAAACTTAAGTAAGTCTTTCACCTTAGCTCTCCTGTCGGAGTTAATCTTGAGGACGGATAATCTCGTCCCTACATTCTATTCAGCCGTAACAGATGCTGCAGCGTTAACTGCAGCATCTAATTGGCTTAATTTTCTTCCAACTCGATGTTGATACCTAGTGAGCGGATTTCTTTCAACAATACGTTGAACGATTCTGGCATACCTGGTTCCATTTTATGGTTACCATCAACGATGTTTTTATACATCTTAGTACGACCGTTCACGTCATCCGATTTCACTGTTAGCATTTCTTGTAGAGTGTAAGCAGCACCATAAGCTTCAAGTGCCCATACTTCCATCTCACCAAAACGCTGGCCACCGAACTGTGCTTTACCACCCAGCGGCTGCTGAGTAACAAGGCTGTAAGAACCAGTAGAACGTGCGTGCATCTTATCGTCAACCAAGTGGTTAAGTTTAAGCATGTACATGTAACCAACAGTTACTTGACGTTCAAACTGATCGCCAGTACGGCCATCATAAAGTGTAACCTGACCACTACGAGGATAGCCCGCAAGCTCAAGCATGTCTTTGATTTCGCTTTCTTTCGCGCCATCAAATGCAGGAGTAGCTATTGGTAAACCACCTTTTAAGTTTTCAGCTAGACGACGAATTTCGTCATCAGTGAAGCTAGCAATATCTACAACTTGGCGAGATTCGCCAATTTCGTATGCTTGCTTGATGAAGTCACGTAGCTCATGAAGCTCACGTTGCTCTTTCATCATCTCTTCAATACGTTCACCGATACCACGTGCAGCAAGACCCATATGTGTTTCAAGGATCTGACCGATGTTCATACGTGATGGTACACCTAGTGGATTCAATACGATATCTACCGTACGACCTTTGTCATCGTAAGGCATATCTTCTACTGGTACGATAGTCGAGATAACACCTTTGTTACCATGACGACCCGCCATTTTATCACCCGGTTGGATACGACGTTTAACAGCTAGGTATACTTTAACAATCTTAAGTACGCCTGGTGCTAAGTCATCACCTTGGGTAATTTTACGACGTTTGTTTTCAAACTTCTTATCGTATTCAGCTTTAAGTTCATCGTACTGTGCAGCTAGTTGCTCAAGCTCAGCTTGCTTGTCTTCTTCAGCAAGGCTTTGCGTAAGTACTTTTTCAGCATTTAGAGATGCAAGTTTATCTTCATCAAAACCAGCAGCTATAAGTAGCTTACGTGCACGGTCTAAAACGCCAGCTTCTAAAATACGGAACTCTTCGTTGAAGTCTTTCTTCGCTTCGCGAAGCTGCATGTCTTCAACTTCTAACGCGCGTTTATCTTTTTCAACACCATCACGGGTGAAAACTTGCACGTCAATTACAGTACCAGTTACAGAATTTGGTACACGTAAAGAGCTGTCTTTAACGTCAGACGCTTTTTCGCCGAAGATAGCACGCAGTAGCTTCTCTTCAGGTGTAAGCTGTGTCTCGCCTTTAGGAGTCACTTTACCTACTAGGATATCGCCGCCTTTAACTTCAGCACCAATATATACAACGCCTGATTCATCAAGCTTGCCTAGCGCAGACTCACCCACATTCGGGATATCTGCAGTGATCTCTTCTGGACCTAATTTAGTATCACGGGCAACACACTGTAGTTCTTGAATATGGATAGTCGTTAGACGATCTTCTTCAACTACGCGCTCTGATAACAAGATTGAATCTTCGAAGTTATAACCGTTCCATGGCATGAATGCCACGCGAAGGTTTTGACCAAGGGCTAAGTCACCTAAGTCAGTCGAAGGACCATCTGCTAACACGTCACCACGAGTAACCGGTTCGCCAACCATACAAGTTGGTTTTTGGTTAATACATGTATTTTGGTTTGAACGTGTGTATTTGGTTAAGTTGTAGATGTCGATGCCCGCTTCACCAGGAATGCGTTCTTCTTCATGTACATTTACAACGATGCGACTTGCGTCAGCATACATTACTTCACCACCACGTTTAGCAACGATAGTTACACCAGAATCTTTCGCTAGTGTTAACTCAATACCAGTACCTACTAACGGCTTATCCGCTTTCAATGTTGGTACTGCTTGACGTTGCATGTTTGAACCCATCAATGCACGGTTAGCATCATCGTGTTCTAGGAACGGGATAAGTGCTGCCGCTACAGAGATCACCTGTTGTGGTGATACATCCATATACTGCTGGTCCATGCGACCCATAAAGGTAGATTCACCTTTGTGACGACATGGGATAAGTTCATCAACAAACTCATTGGTTTCAGTTAAGTTTGAGTTCGCCTGTGCGATAACAAACTGACCTTCTTCAATGGCTGATAAATAATCAACTTCATCAGTTACAACACCGTCTACCACTTTGCGGTAAGGTGTTTCTAAGAAACCGTAGTCATTTGTACGTGCGTACGTAGACAACGAGTTAATTAGACCGATATTTGGACCCTCAGGAGTCTCGATTGGACATACGCGACCATAGTGAGTTACGTGAACGTCACGTACTTCAAAGCCTGCGCGTTCACGAGTTAGACCGCCCGGACCTAATGCAGAGATACGACGTTTATGCGTAACTTCTGATAGTGGGTTATTTTGGTCCATAAACTGTGATAACTGAGACGAGCCGAAGAACTCTTTAACCGCTGCCGAAATAGGCTTAGCGTTAATAAGATCTTGTGGCATTATCGCGTCAAGGTCACCTAAGCTTAAACGCTCACGTACAGCACGTTCAACACGTACTAGACCAACACGGAATTGGTTCTCAGCCATTTCGCCAACACTACGTATAC
The DNA here is from genome assembly GCF_000497875.1 of Pseudoalteromonas sp. S8-8. NCBI lineage: Bacteria > Pseudomonadati > Pseudomonadota > Gammaproteobacteria > Alteromonadales > Pseudoalteromonadaceae > Pseudoalteromonas > Pseudoalteromonas sp. S8-8. The sequence continues at coordinate 157,497 of NZ_AUTR01000011.1, read as the reverse complement.
GACGGTTGCCTAAGTGATCGATATCATCAACATCGCCTTGACCGTTACGAATAGCAATTAATACTTTCATAACAGACACGATGTCTTCTTTGCTTAATGTGCCAGGGCCTGTGTCTGTATCGTAACCAACACGGCTATTGAACTTCATACGACCTACAGTAGATAAGTCATAACGTTCTTCAGAGAAGAACAAGTTCTGGAATAAGGCTTCAGCCGCGTCTTTCGTCGGTGGCTCGCCTGGGCGCATCATGCGGTAAATTTCTACTAGTGCTTCTAAACGGCTGCTTGCAGAGTCAATGTTTAATGTATTTGACATGTAAGCACCGCTGTCCACTTCATTGATATATAACGTATCAATTTTAGTGTAACCGGCTTTAACCAATTCAGCCATTAGCTCTAGAGTTAGCTCGTCATTTGCATTTGCAATAACTTCACCAGTTGACTCATCAACATAGTTTTTAGCTACAATACGGCCAATGATGTACTCATGTGGTACTTCTAATTGCTTAATGCCTTTCTTTTCGATGCTCTTGATGTGGCGAGCCGTAACACGACGACCGCTTTCAACAAATACTTCACCGTCTTCGCTCTTGATATCAAAAGCGGCAGTTTCACCACGTAAACGCGAAGGTACAAGTTCCATAAGAACTTTACCATTCGTTACTTCAAACGTAGTGTTATCGAAGAACATATCTAGGATTTGTTCGCTAGAATACTCTAGTGCACGTAGGATGATAGACGCCGGTAATTTACGACGACGGTCAATACGTACATATAAGTTATCTTTTGCATCAAATTCGAAGTCTAACCATGAACCACGGTAAGGTATAACGCGTGCGTTATATAATACTTTACCCGATGAATGGGTTTTACCGCGGTCGTTATCAAAGAATACACCAGGGCTACGGTGTAGCTGAGAAACGATAACACGCTCTGTACCATTGATTACAAAAGTACCGGTATCTGTCATGAGCGGAATTTCGCCCATGTAAACTTCTTGCTCTTTAATGTCTTTAACTGTGCCTGGTGCTTCTTTGTCCATAACAACAAGACGCAGTTTCACGCGAAGTGGAGCAGAATAAGTCACACCGCGAATTTGACATTCTTTTACATCGAAAACTGGCTCACCAATACGGTAACTTACGTATTGAAGCTCAGAATTTCCCGAGTAGCTTTTAATAGGGAACACAGAACGGAAGGCAGCTTCCAAACCATGATCGCCATCAGCGTCCGGCACTAAGAATTTTTTAAACGATTCTAACTGTGTAGACAGTAAAAAAGGTATATCCAAAACTTGTGGACGTTTACCAAAATCCTTACGGATACGTTTCTTTTCAGAATAAGAGTAAGCCATGGGGTTCCTCAGCTTGCTGATCTTTGACCCGACCTGTTCTTGTAAGAACAGACTTAACTGGCAGCTATGCCAAGATTTTACAACATTTAACTGTTGTTCTAATTAGATCCCACTTTAACACTAGCAAACTATAAAGCGTTGAAAGTAAAGAAAAAATCAGATTTTATTTGAGCTAAAAGAGTGCATCACTCTATAGCGCAAAAAGGCCGGTGATTAAATAATCACCAGCCCTTGCCTGATTTCTCAGGCAGCGAACTTAGCAAAAGCTAAATTACTTAACCTCAACTTCAGCACCAGCTTCAGTAAGATCTTTTGCAAGTGCTTCAGCTTCTTCTTTAGATACACCTTCTTTAACAGGTGTAGGAGCAGCTTCAACAAGAGCTTTCGCTTCTTTAAGGCCAAGGCCAGTTGCGCTACGAACAGCTTTGATTGCAGAAACCTTGTTAGCGCCAGCGCCAGTAAGGATTACGTCAAATTCTGTTTTCTCTTCAGCAGCTTCAGCAGCTGGACCAGCTACCATTGCAGCTGCAGCAGTTACGCCGAATTTTTCTTCCATTGCTTCGATAAGAGCAACAACGTCCATTACTGACATTTCAGCAATTGCGTCAAGGATTTGGTCTTTAGATACAGACATTACAAATTTCCTAATAATTAACGGACATTACGTCCAAATAAATTTTACACCGAAAGTGAGATTAAACAGCTTAAAATTAAGCAGCTTGCTCTTCTTTCTGTACACGTACTGCTTCAATTGTTTTACACAATTTGCCAGCAGACGCTTCTTTCATAGCACTCATTAAGCGTGCAACAGCTTCGTCGTATGTAGGTAATGTAGCAAGCATTGCTGCATCAACAACATTTCCTTCAAAAGCGGCCGTTTTAAGCTCGAATTTCTCATTCTTTTTCGCGAAATCTGAAAAGATACGCGCAGCAGCACCTGGGTGCTCTGATGAGAAAGCGATTAAGCTTGGACCAACAAATGAATCAGAAAGACACTCAAAATCTGTTCCTTCAAGAGCACGTTTTGCTAAAGTGTTACGGACAACTTTCATCCAAACACCATTTGCACGAGCTTCTTTACGAAGGGCAGTGATTGCGCCAACTGTTACACCACGAGAATCTGCAACAACTGCAGATAGAGCACCATTGGCTGCTTCGTTGACTTCAGCAACTATTGCTTTTTTGCCTTGAAGATTTAAAGCCATGGGTGTTACTCCTGGTTTAATGGGGATACCGATTATCGGATTCCCCTGTTCTACTCTTCCCTACCAAACAAGGTAGAGATGCTTTTTACGGCGAGAGCCAGAAGGATTAGGAAAAATCTATCTGGGGTCTACACCGTCTACGTAGGTGAATATTAAGGCCGAAGCCACCTACGGTCTTGGACGGAAGCCCAATTTATCGTTAACCCCGAAGGCTTAACGAAATTATGGACTTCAACCCGAATTCTTTACTTTGCCAATTAATAAATTAATCAACAAAATGGCGCGAAATTATAGTACAAATTTCACGCCATGTAAACACTGATTAAGCTACAGTTGTGCTTAAAGTGTTTTGGTCAACAGAAACGCCTGCGCCCATTGTTGTAGAGATAGTTACTTTCTTCAAGTAAACACCTTTAGCTTGAGAAGGTTTAGCCTTCTTAAGCGCAACAATTAGAGACTCAAGGTTTTGTTGTAATTGCTCTGCAGTGAAATCAACCTTACCAATAGTAGTATGGATGATGCCATTTTTGTCATTACGGTAACGTACTTGACCTGCTTTAGCATTTTTAACTGCTTCTGCAACGTTAGGCGTTACAGTACCAGTTTTAGGGTTTGGCATTAGACCACGTGGGCCTAAGATTTGACCTAGTTGACCAACAACACGCATAGCGTCTGGTGATGCAACAACAACGTCAAAGTTCATCTCGCCTTTTTTAACTAGTTCAGCAAGATCTTCCATGCCTACTAATTCAGCACCGGCTTCTTTTGCAGCTTCTGCATTAGCGCCTTGTGTGAATACAGCAACACGAACGTCACGACCAGTACCGTTAGGTAGTACAGTAGCACCACGAACGTTTTGATCAGATTTACGAGCATCGATACCAAGGTTAACGGCAACGTCAACACTTTCTACGAATTTAGCTGTCGCTAACTCTTTTAAAAGAGCAACTGCTTCATTGATTTCGTAATCTTTTGTTACTTCCACTTTTTCGCGGATAGTACGCATACGTTTAGTTAATTTAGCCATTTCTTAGTCCTCTACGTTCAAGCCCATCGCACGCGCAGAACCTGCGATAGTGCGAACCGCTGCGTCCATATCGGCAGCTGTAAGGTCAGTTCGTTTTGTCTCAACAATTTCTTCAAGTTGAGCACGAGTTACTGTGCCTACTTTATCAGTGTTAGGACGGCCTGAGCCTGACTTGATACCAGCAGCTTTCTTAAGTAAGTAAGCAGCAGGTGGCGTTTTCATGTCGAACGTAAATGAACGGTCACCGTAAACAGAGATCACTACAGGAACTGGAGCGCCTTTTTCGATAGACTCTGTACGTGCGTTAAACGCTTTACAGAATTCCATGATGTTTACACCGTGTTGACCTAGTGCAGGACCTACTGGAGGACTAGGATTAGCCATACCAGCGGCAACTTGTAGCTTGATTAGAGCTTCAACTTTTTTAGCCATTATAAATACCTCATTTGGTGGGTCTCAGCCTTGTGCGCGCGAGGACGCGTACTCTAACGGCTTCCCAGTTTAAAAATTGGTTTCGTACTTTTTGCACAGTAAAAATAAATTTTACCTTAATACAAAAAGGCCGCTGATTATAAGTTAATCAGCGGCCTTTTTCAAGCTTCATGCCAAAATTTAAATAAAAATTAGCGAAGCTTTTTTAATCAATTACTTATCTTGCTCAACTTGACCGAATTCAAGCTCAACTGGCGTAGAACGACCAAAAATAAGTACAGATACTTTTACGCGGCTCTTTTCGTAGTCAACTTCTTCAACTACACCACTGAAATCTGCAAATGGTCCGTCTGTAACGCGAACAACTTCACCTGGTTCAAATAATGTAGCAGGTTTAGGTGCTTCAGCATTTTCTTGAAGGCGATTAAGAATGCGTTCTGCTTCTTTAGGAGTTATTGGAGCAGGACGATCAGACGTTCCACCAATAAAGCCCATTACACGTTCAGTGCTGTTCACTAAGTGCCAGCTTGCGTCATTCATATCCATTTGTACTAATACATAACCTGGAAAGAATTTACGCTCAGATTTACGCTTTTGGCCAGCGCGCATCTCAACAACTTCTTCAGTTGGTACTAGTATCTCACCAAAGCTCGATTCAAGACCTTCGATTTTAATGTGTTCAGTTAACGTTTGAGCTACACGCTTTTCGTAACCAGAAAAGGCTTGTACTACATACCAACGTAACTTAATTTCTTTGTTCTCGTTCTCATCCGACATGGGATCAGATCTCCAATCCAGTTAAAAAGCCTACAGCGCGGAATAAAATGCCATCTAATCCCCAAAGGATAAGTGCCATAATCACTGTTGCAACCATTACAATTAATGTCGTGTGGGTAGTTTCTTGGCGCGTTGGCCAAATAACTTTGCGTACTTCAATTCGAGCTTCTTTAGCGAAAGCAAGAAAGTTACGTCCCTTAAATGTTTGCGAGGCAATTGCTAATCCGGCCGCTATTGCAACAACAACGCCGATAGCACGTAGTAGTACAGATTGATCTGCATACATGTGATTACCAACAACTGCGCCTGCAAGTAGCGCGATTGCTACTAACCACTTTACTGACTCCATCGCACTTGATGGTGTTTCTACATTCGTGCTCATAATATTATTACCTTAACTACAGACACAACAACCCTACACTACGGTAAGGTTAATCCATTAAAATCTAAACTTAAAAACAGACTTAATTTAAACCGGTTTTTAATCTCAGACTACTCAAACCACAAGTAAAACTGGCAGGGGCGGAGAGATTCGAACTCCCAACCATCGGTTTTGGAGACCGCTGTTCTACCAATTGGAACTACGCCCCTGCAAAGTGGATGCCTATTATACTTACGCAGTCCATTAACACAAGCCTAAAAGATACCCACATTGGAAAATCTCGGCATTGCATTAAAAAATCAATCTTAACATTGATTAAAAAGCAGTTTATGATTGTCCAAATTATAGGGACTCACAATTAGATAGGAAGTCTGTGAAAGCAATAAAAACAATCATAAGATACAAAATTATTAGCTTTCTATTATTATTTCATATTAGTTCTTATGCCCTGCCATTGTACTTAGATACATATACAAATGAACAAGGTTTATCACAAAATTCAATTACCTGCAGTACCACTGATGAAAAAGGGTTTCATTGGTTTGCTACCCAAGGTGGCTTAAACCGATTTGATGGGTATGAATTTAAGCACTATAAATTCAATCCTTCACACCCTAGTATTTCGGGAAATTGGATTACGGACTGCCTGAATTTAGGAAACGGCCACATTTGGTTTGCTACAACAAGTAATGGACTTAACTTATTAAATACTGAAACAGGAAGTTTTAGTGTTTTTAACCAGTATTCAACCCCTCCTATTACAAACGAACGTATTTCATCAATTTCTTCTAATTCGCCACAAATCATTTGGATTGGTCACGATAAAGGGCAACTTACTCGTTTAGATACATACACAGGTACTACCGAATTATTTTCTTATCAGGGCACGAATCACTTAAATGTTGTTTTTAAGGATGTGCTTTTTGATGATCAAAAAAACCTTTGGTTAGCAAGTAGTATCGGGCTGATTAAGTTCGATACACAAACACATCGGTTCGAACATATATCTAATAGCCCTGAACAGCTCTGGCAATTAAAAAAAGCAACAAGCGGCAAATTTATTATAGGAGGTAAGACTGGTCTAAGTGTTTTTGACTCAAACACACTCGCATTTTATAACTTTGAGCAACTCAAAAATGTTTGGGTCACAGATATACTTTTTGATGATGAAAAAAAATTATGGGTAAGCACTTATGGTCATGGTCTTTATTACCAAGCTACAGATAATTTATTAAGTAGCGAGTTTCGTCAACTTACTCACTCTCCAGATTTAAAACATGGCTTAGCTAACGATCACCTATTATCACTTTACCAAGACCCTCAAGGCATTATTTGGATTGGTACAGACGGCTATGGATTACATCGCTATGATAAAAGGCAGGCTCAGTTTGGTCATCAAAAACATCAAAGCAATAACCCAGCTTCTATCTCGAATGACTTTGTAAGAGCAATACTCAAAGACAGTAACAACTTACTTTGGGTGGGTACGCGCGACGGACTTAACAAACAAACTGACATAGGATTTAAACGCTATAAAACAGATAAAAATCAAGATATAGGCTTAACTAATAACAATATATTTAGTCTTTATGAAGATGCCAATAAACGCGTATGGATAGGCACATACGGAGGTGGTTTACTGCTTTACAACCCAATTAATGATAACTTTTCGGCTTTTACTGTGCAAAGCCATCAACTCAGTAGTAACCGTATTTATGCAATCGAAGGTGATCTAAGTGGTAATTTATGGCTGGGCAGTAACGAAGGCTTAACGCGATTTAATCCCGATACTTTACAGGTTACAAATTTTAAATACACCGCAGATAAAAATAGTATCTCAAATAATACTGTTTTTAGTATTACTTATGACAGCGACAACAACGCTATATGGGCAGGAACCCGCGCAGGGTTAAATAAACTTTCTTTACATGATGAAACATTCACCCATTACCAAAGCGATCTTAAAAAGCCTAATAGTTTAACGCATGACATGGTTACATCCTTGCATTTACAAGATAAAAACACTTTATGGGTAGGTACTTTTGGCGGGCTCAATAAGTTAAATATCCAAACAAACAAAGTAATAAACATTACAGAGTTTGATGGCTTACTTAACGATAATATTTTTGCAATTAAACAAGATAGCAGCGGTTACTTGTGGCTAAGCAGCAACCAAGGCCTAACCCGTTACGCTCCTCAAACCCAACAAATGCAGCATTTTTTACCCGCAAACGGTATACAGCATCATTCTTTTATTTTAGGTGCCGCTTTTCAAGCAGATGACGGCGAGCTATTTTTTGGTGGTATTAATGGTTTTAATCAATTTGATCCGTTAAAACTAACCCTAGCAACTCAACCCCCAGAACCCGTTATTACAGACTTACTTATTTATAACCAGTCAGTCGCGACGCAGCAATATATAAAAAACAAGACCCAAACGGCTAAGCTTATAAGCTATACAGACAGACTCTTTTTTAAAGAAGAAGATGGTGTTATCGGCTTTAAATTTTCTGCTTTAAACAGTGCAGAGCCCCCTTCTCAATACCAATATGCTTACAAGTTAGCTGGGTTAGATAAGCAGTTTTTATACGCAAACAAAAACCAGAGGCAAGTTAGTTATTCTCAACTTCCCGCTGGAAGCTATCACTTTATTGTAAAAGTTAAAGATCAATACGGTCAATGGAGTGATGATAAAACAATGGTTGCGCTTACAGTTACTCCACCTTGGTGGAAGAACAATGTTGCCTATGTCACTTACATCATTATCGTATTATTTATAATGTGGTTAATTATAACAGCAAGGTATAGAGCTAACGTTGCAGAGCAAGCAAACTTAAAAGAGAAAGAACTTAGCAACTTAAAAACCCAACTATTAGATAATGTTAGCCATGAACTTAAAACACCATTGAGCTTAATATTAGCGCCACTTGAGAGTTTACAAAAAAGCCATAAGGATTCAGACACCCAACAAAAACTAGCGATGATTCAACGTAATAGCTATAAGCTATTGGATCAAATAAACCAACTTTTACAGCTCAGCCAGCGCCCAAGCACTGCAGTAAAACACGTCACACCCTATGCTATAAAGCCGGTAGTTGAACAATTAATTGAAGATTTCACCCCTTTATTTGAGCAAAAAAATATTACATTTAAATTTGAAGATTTAACGCAAAAAACTATTCACATTAAATCAGAGCTAAATCATACAATTTCTATTATCAGTAACTTATTAAGTAACGCCCAAAAATACACCCCAAACACTGGCAAAGTATTACTTCAGCTATTAACTAAAAAACAAACATTAATCATCACAGTCTCAGATACTGGTGTTGGTATTGATAAAGAGCACCTTGAGACCGTTTTTCAACGATTTACACGCATAAATACGAGTAATCAAAGCGGTAGCGGTATTGGCTTAGCGCTGGTGAAGCAGCTAGTTGAGCAATATGGAGGAACTATTGAACTTAAAAGTGAATTAAATAAAGGAAGTTGTTTTACTGTTTCACTCCCAATAAATCAAATAGACGAAACCTCTAACCTTACTGCTCTTGCTGTATCTAAAAGCAATAATTTATGTGTAGTAAAAAGTAATAAGATTCTTATTATTGAAGACAACGATGAAATGCGTGATTTAATAACGTCACTATTTATTAGTAGCTTCACGTGTATAAGTGCAGCTAACGGAGAGCTAGGTTTAGCTTTATGTAAAAACGAAATGCCTGACTTGGTAATAAGTGATGTAATGATGCCTGTTATGGATGGCTATCAGTTTATTAAAGCACTGCGCAGCGACACGGCTATTAGCCATATTCCGGTGTTATTACTTTCAGCAAAGGCAGATACGCATAGTAAATTAAAGGGCCTAGACTTACTTGCTGATGACTATTTGAGTAAACCTTTTGAGCCGCAGCTGTTACTCAGCCGCGTTCAAGGGTTATTAACGATTAGAGAAGTACTTAATCAACATTTAAAACAACAACTACCTGCTTTATCACAAACAACCCAGCTCGACCCACAAATGGCGCAAAGTAAAGATTATGTATTTACCGAGCGTGTAAAAACGACAGTAAAAGAGCATTACCAAGACGAAGCATTTAGCGTAGAAGAATTTGCAGCAGCGCTCTACCTTAGCCCTCGCGCTTTACAATTAAAAATGAAAGCCTTGTACAACCTAACACCAAGCGATTACATTCGAAATATTCGTTTGGAATTTGCACAAGAGCTTTTAAAGAATAGTGAGCTTGCAATTGGTCTAGTAGCACAGCAAGTTGGCTTTAATTCACAAAGCTACTTTGCCCGGTGCTTTAAAGCAAAATATAATATGTCCCCAAAACAGTTTCGCGAACAATCCTGATAAATTTCGCCTGTGTGACTAAACATTTCGCACCAGTACTATTATTAACCTACTGATTTAACTAAATTAACATGAATTTAAATATTAAAGGAAATGCACCATATTTCCCTTGAGCGTATTAATTAAGGACAGTCATATGTTAAAAGCACCACAAAAACTATTATTAACGGCACTATTAACTACCACTCTGAGCGCTTGTCAAAGCACCTCCACAAATGTTACGTCAGGTCAAAATTCACCAGACATAAACACTGTCGCCCAAGAACAATACAATGGGCCTAAAGCTCGTATTGCTGTTGCACGCTTTACCGACAAATCAAACAACTCAAAATGGTGGCGTAAAGAAATAGGTGACGGTATGGCTGATCAATTAACTACGGCTCTCGTATCAACAAATCGGTTTATTGTTTTAGAGCGCCAAGCGCTTGATGCTGTTTTATCAGAACAAGACCTAGCAGCCTCAGGTCGCGTTAGTGCATCATCGGGTGCCGCTTATGGTGAGATTGAAGGCGCTGAAATAGTCGTTATTGCAGCGGTAACTGAATTTGATGACGATAGCTCTGGTGCAAGTGTTGGCAGTGGCGGCTTTATGGGTGATGTATTTAGCTCTGTATCCGCTGGTTTCTCAGGCTCTCATATGGCGATTGATCTTCGTCTAATAGATACACGCACATCACGCATTTTAGCTGCAACAAGTGTTGAAGGGGGCAGTAAAGATTTTGACTTTACTGGAGCCGCAACCAACTTTGGTGGCGCACTTGTTGGCGGTAATATTAGTGGATGGTCTGATACCCCTAAAGAAAAAGCCCTTCGTGAAGTTATTATTAAAGCGGTTGAATTTTTAGAAACTAAAATTCCAGATACTTACTATCGCTATAACAGTAACAACACTTTAGCACCGGGTTACACTGCGCCGCCACCGGCAGCTGTACAAGCAAAAACAGCCAGCAAGAGTGCTGTAACAGTTGATGTACCAACCCATAGAATGCCACATTATGAAAAGATGGATTTAGCAATGTCGCGCCTAAGCTTAGTATGTTTGGGTTACCTAAGAAACCAGCCTGATTACGAAGAATTTGAAACACAGGATGTTGAGTACGATCGTAAAACAGTTATCGCACTTCGTGAGTACCAACAAGACAAAAAACTAAAGGTAACGGGTTTAGCTGATGAAACAACTAAAAAGTCACTTGATGATAGTGGTTGTATTGCTAAAACGAACAAATCAAGCCTCGAAAGTATAGGCAACATGTTTAAGTTTAATTAATAAATATTAGCTTTAAGTTTAAAATGAAAAACGGCTGTTACTTAGAGCCGTTTTTCAATCTATACGTAATAACTCACCACGATAAAAATCACACACTAACCAAATTTGCTCAAATTGATAGGTTCTTGGAAAGTTAAGGTCATTGATCACAGCTTCAAAGTCAGCTTTGTGCCAAATAGTACTGGCGTTACGAATAACAAGCCAAGTACGCTCTGAATAATAACGTTTTTTCGCTTTTTGTTTCAGCAACCGCTCTAATGCAGCCCGCAACCTCTGTTCACTTGGCTTTTGTGCCATATCTGCCAAATCTCGTTGCATTTGCATTGACAACGATCGTCCTAAAACAGCCATCGCTTCTGTTTCGCTGGCATATAAATGAGCAATTTCTATATCAAGCTGTTCACTCTCTTGATAACAACTAACGTCAGGTTTATTAGGCTCATTATGCCAAATGTTGCGCATATGAACACCCAACTGCTGCTCATAGCAACGTAAAAACAATTTAGCAGCATCATGCTCTAACTGACGTTTTTCCTCATCACTGCTGCGTTTCATTCAACACCTTGTAAACATCATTCAGTAAGCTTGAAGCACCAAATCTAAATGTATTTGCTTGCAAATAATCATCACCCATTATTGCGCGTGCTAGCGCTAAATAATCACTGGCATCGGCAACAGTTTTAACACCGCCGGCAGCTTTAAAGCCCACACGTTTATCCGAGTTTTTAATGGCTGCTAGCATAATTTTTGTTGATTCAAGAGTCGCATTAATAGCCACTTTACCCGTACTGGTTTTTACAAAATCAGCACCGCCTTCAATTGCAAGCTCAGTGGCTTGAGTTATAAGTGCTTCAGTTTTTAGCTCACCGCTTTCTATTATTACTTTTAGTTTCGCGCGCGACCCACATGCTTTTTTACTTTCGCTTACATAGCTAAGTACTGTTTGAACATCGCCCGCTATGAGTTTTTTGTAAGGAATAACCAAATCAATTTCGTCAGCGCCGCGCTCTATTGCAATAAGTGTTTCGTTAATTACATCACTCAGTGGCGCATCACCCGTTGGAAAGTTAGTGACCGTTGCAACTTTTACGTGGTTAAGCTCACGCGCTGCGAGTGCTATTTTTGCATCATCAACAAAGTCGCTATAAACACATACTGCAGCAGGTGTGCCCAGCGTCGGGTTTATACTATCAACAAGCGCTTGAATGTTTTTGGTTGTATCGCTGGTGTTTAAGCTTGTTAAATCCATCAGTGCGACTGCTAATGCGGCATCTTTTTGGTGTTGTGTCATTAGAGCTCCGTTGCTTATGTAATACCAATTTTATTAAAAACATAATCATTCTAGCGTATTAAATAACTTACTAACTACGTTAAAAATTATTTATATAGAACAACTATGTATCATAATTTTAGCCTTGTTATTGAGCTATTTTCTCGTCGCTATAATAGATCACTAATTTAATGCAATTGGTATAAGTACAAAATTTGATATGCCTCCATATTAACAAATTAAACCAAACTCGCTATAGCTCATAACCAAACACTATAAGCTGGTTATTTTACTTGTAACTCGGCGCAATCCCTTGTTAACTAGCTCTTAGGCCTAAAAAGCCTACCTATTATAACTTTTGGTTATATCAACTTGGTTTTAATTATTTTTTACTTATTGATAGCCGCTATATTCTGCTTATCAGAATAAAGTGTTTTCTTATATTTGAATTTGTTTAGGGGTCTTATTAACGTGCAGTATTTACCTATCTTTACCAAACTCGACAACAAACCAGTATTGGTTGTTGGCGGTGGAGAGGTCGCATTACGCAAATGTCGCGCGTTTTTAAAAGCGAGAGCGAGCGTTACTTTAGTAGCGCCTTGGTTTTGCGACGAACTAAAAGAGCATGCGCATAATAATGAAGTAACGCTTATTGATGCTTATTTTGATGAATCGCATCTCGATGGCAAAATGCTTGTTATTGCAGCAACCGACCGCGATGAAGTAAACAACAACGTATTTGAACTTGCCAATGCCCGCAATGTATTTGTAAACGTGGTTGATGACCAACCTAAATGTACGTTTATATTTCCATCCATTGTTGACCGCGACCCAATTACGATTGCGATATCAAGTGCAGGCACAGCGCCGGTACTTGCACGTCGCTTACGCGAAAAGCTCGAAACCCTTATTCCGCATCATATTGGTCCACTTGCAACACTTGTTGGTGGCTTTAGAGACAAAGTAAAAAAACGCTTTAAACATTTTTCAGACCGCCGCCAATTTTGGGAAGGCGTATTCGACTCATCTGTCGTGAGTAAAGTGCAAACCGGTGATACTCAAGCCGCACAGCAACAACTAGAGCAAATGCTAGATGCTAAAGCAGAACCTGAAGGCGAAGTATATATAGTAGGTGCAGGCCCTGGCGATCCAGAGCTTTTAACACTTAAAGCACTACAACTTATGCAACAAGCCGACGTCGTCGTTTACGACTTTTTAGTGTCTGACGAAATTATGGAATTAGTGCGCCGCGATGCTGACCTTATTTGTGTAGGCAAACGTTTAGGCGATCATAGTGTTGTTCAAGACGACACCAACCAAATGCTGGTCGACCTTGCTAAACAAGGCAAAAAAGTGTGCCGCATTAAAGGTGGCGATCCGTTTATTTATGGCCGTGGTGGCGAAGAAGTACAAGTACTGGCTGCTAACAACGTAAATTATCAAATTGTACCGGGTATTACAGCCGCTGCAGGTTGTAGTGCGTATGCGGGTATTCCGCTTACGCATCGTGACCATGCACAAGCCATTCAATTTGTAACTGGCCACTGTAAAAAAGACGGCCAAGAACTTGATTGGCAATCGCTAGCAAAAGCAAATCAAACGCTTGCTATTTACATGGGCGTAATTAAATCGCCGCACATACAAAGCGAGCTTTTAAAACATGGCCGCAAAGCCGACACACCTGTTGCCATTATCGAAAACGGTACACGCAAAAATCAGCGTGTAGTAACAGGCCAATTAGGCGAACTTGCCGACTTAATCCAGCGCAACAGCATTATATCGCCTGCGTTACTCATTATTGGTGAAGTAGCCGCCCTGCACTCGCAACTAGCGTGGTTTGGGAAAAACGAACAAACAAGCAGCTTTGCACAGCCGCTAACAGATGTATCAAATACATAACCGAATTTTAAATTTGTAACTTTTAATCATTTTAGTAGGACGACTAACAATGGCTTTAACTCACCTTCAGCAACTTGAAGCTGAAAGTATCAAAATCATGCGCGAAGTCGCCGCTGAGTTTGAGAACCCAGTAATGCTTTACTCTATTGGTAAAGATTCGTCGGTACTTTTGCACTTAGCGCGTAAAGCATTTTACCCTGCAAAAATTCCGTTTCCGTTATTGCACGTAGACACCAATTGGAAGTTTCGTGAAATGATTGAGTTTCGCGACCGTATAGCTAAAGAATACGGTTTTGACCTACTGGTACACAAAAATCCAGAAGGCATTGAAATGGGTGTAGGCCCGTTTACGCATGGCTCGGGTAAACATACCGACATAATGAAAACCCAAGGCTTAAAGCAAGCACTTAACAAATATGGTTTTGATGCTGCATTTGGTGGCGCACGCCGCGACGAAGAAAAGTCACGCGCAAAAGAACGTGTTTACTCGTTCCGCGACAAACACCATCGCTGGGATCCTAAAAACCAACGTCCTGAGCTTTGGAACACCTATAACAGCCAAGTTAATCCGGGCGAAAGCATTCGTGTTTTCCCGTTATCTAACTGGACTGAGCTTGATATTTGGCAATACATTTACCAAGAAAACATCGACATGGTACCGCTTTACCTAGCAAAAGAGCGCCCTGTTGTTGATCGCGATGGCACCCTAATTATGGTTGACGATGAGCGTATGCCACTTAATAAAGGTGAAGTACCGCAAATGAAATCTGTACGTTTTCGTACATTAGGCTGCTACCCACTTACCGGTGCAGTTGAGTCAACAGCAAGTACTTTAACCGAAATCATCGAAGAAATGCTGCTATCTACGTCATCTGAACGTGAAGGTCGTGTTATTGACCATGATTCAGCCGGCTCAATGGAGAAGAAAAAACGTGAGGGGTATTTTTAATGTCTAGCCAAAATAACGATATATTTAACGAAGTAAAAGAAATAGGCATAGACGCCTACCTAGCACGCCAACAAGACAAAAGCTTATTGCGTATGCTTACCTGTGGCAGCGTAGATGACGGTAAATCAACATTGATTGGCCGCCTACTGCACGACAGCCACCAAATTTATGAAGATCAGCTAGCTGCCCTTCATAAAGATAACGAAAAAGTAGGTAACGCAGGTGAAGATCTTGACCTTGCATTATTAGTTGATGGCCTACAAGCTGAGCGCGAGCAAGGCATTACCATTGACGTAGCGTACCGTTACTTTTCAACGGCTAAGCGTAAATTTATTATTGCCGACACACCTGGGCACGAGCAATACACGCGCAACATGGTAACAGGTGCATCAACAAGTGATGTAGCCATTATTTTGGTTGATGCGCGTTACGGCGTGCAAGTACAAACCAAGCGTCACAGCTTTATTTGTGACTCGCTGGGCATTAAGCAGTTTGTTGTTGCCGTTAATAAAATGGATATCGTTGATTTTGACGAAACAGTGTATGAAAAAATTAAGGCCGATTACCTTAAATTTGCTGAGCAACTTAACGTATCAAACATTAAGTTTGTGCCTATGTCGGCGCTTAAAGGCGACAACGTAGTAACTCGCTCTGCTCATACACCGTATTACACCGACAAGCCGCTACTTGAATTACTAGAAGATTCGCCAGCAGCCGAAACAGATACAGGCTTTGAAGCGCGCCTACCGGTGCAATATGTTGTGCGTCCTAACTTAAACTTCCGTGGTTTTCAGGGCACACTGACATCGGGCAAGATACATGTAGGCGATGCTATAAAAGTATTACCGTCGGGTAAAACATCAAGCATCAAAGAAATTGTTACCTTTGATGGCAACCTAGATAGCGCACAAGCAGGCCAAGCAATTACCGTTACCCTAAATAACGAAATTGATATTAGCCGAGGGGATGTAATCGTTCCTGCAAACTCAACGGCCGTGGTTACCAACCAGCTGCAAGCTAAAATTGTGTGGATGCATGAATCGCCATTAGTATTAGGTAAAAGCTATAACCTAAAACTAAGCAGCAAAAACACCTCAGCTATTGTTAAAAAGATTGATCACACAATTGATGTGAACACGCTTGAACACGGCACTAGCGACTCACTGCAGTTAAACGAAATTGCGATTGTAACGCTTGAACTAACCGAAACCATTTTGGCAGACGAGTACCACAGCAATCACGAAACAGGTTCGTTTATATTAATCGACCGCTTATCAAACTTAACCGTTGCTGCGGGCATGATTGAACAAGTACTGCAAAGCCAAGCACAGCAAAGTAACTTTAGCGAATTTGAAGTTGAATTTAACAGCTTAGTACGCAAGCACTTTCCGCATTGGCAAGCGCTTGATATTTCTAAGTTATAAGTTAACTTTAGCCTGTTAGGAATTTAAAAGCATGGTAGAACAGCTCGTTTTAACAGGCATTATGCTTACCTTAGTCGGGTGCCTTTTTGGCACCCGTATTAATCCAGCATGGTTATTTGTAAGCGCCATTGGCACCAGCTACTTAGCAGGGCTAATCGATCTTGAAAGCATGTTAATTAATTATGCTAACCCGTCGCTTATCACCTTGGTGCTATTAGTGCTAGTGTCGACCGCAATAGAAAAAACCACTCTAATTCAAAAGTTAGCGCAATCGCTATCTAAAGGTAGTTTAGTAAAATCGGTAACAAAGCTGGGATTATCGACCGCCTTTTTATCGTCGTTTACTAACAATACCGCCGTTGTTGCATCGCTTATTACCGCGATAAAAGACAACCCTAATCACTCCCCTTCAAAGCTATTATTACCGCTGTCGTACACTGCTATTTTGGGCGGCACCATTACGCTTATTGGTACATCAACCAACTTAATCGTCAATGGCTTTGCAGTTGATGCGGGCATGGAACCACTGGGCTTTTTTGACTTTACCTTAGTGGGTTTAGGCGCGTTAAGCGTAGGCCTAATTACCATTTTAGTGATGCTTAAATACTTACCCGACAACGGTAAAAGCGACCAAGAAGTCGTGCCTTTTTACCTAGAAGGTAAAGTACAAGCAAACTCAAAGTTAATAGGCCAAACCGTTGAAGAAAACGGCCTGCGTGATTTAAAAGACTTATTCCTCGCTGAAATTATTCGCGATGGAAGCCGCATTTGCGCAGTCACCCCGCAGCAAATTATTCAAAAAGATGACGTGCTGCTTTTTGTAGGTGACATAAAATCGGTGCCATTACTTACCCGTTTCGACGGCCTAAAAGTAGTGCACGAGAATCATCAAAAAGACATAGAACACTTAGTAGAAGTAGTTGTAAGTCAGTCTTCAAAATTTATAGGTAAAACCGTAAAAGAAGCCCGCTTTAGAGAACAGTTTCATGCAGCCGTTATTGCCATTCGCCGTGGTCACGACCGCTTACAAGGCGGCCTTGGGCAAGTGCAATTACAAGCTGGCGACTCACTAATACTTGCCCCAGGCAAAAACTTTTACACCTTGCCTAATTTAAAGCGCGAATTTGTGTATATTTCAGGGTTTGACTTACAAGCCCACCTTGCACCTAAGCAATCAAATATTGTGCTACTGTGCTTTGCAGCAGTACTGGGTTTAAGCATTATTGGCATAGTGCCGCTGGTTAAAGGCTTATTAGTATTACTGATTGGCTTAATGCTCAGTGGCACCATAAAACTTAACGAAGTAAAACGCCGTTTTCCACTTGAGTTATTAGTGGTAGTAGGTAGTGCCATTGGCCTTGCCAAGTTAATGATAGGCACCGGACTTGCTGGGCAAATATCCGACGCCATGTTTATGGTACTTGGGGATTTTGGTCCTTACGGCGCATTTATTGCCATATTTTTAATGACCGTATTATTTACCGAGCTTATTACTAATAACGCAGCAGCTGCCTTGTCGTTCCCTGTTGCTTACTCGCTCGCGGTTGGTTTTAATGTAGACCCGCTGCCATTTATTATGGCGGTTGCCTTTGGCGCATCAGCTAGCTTTATATCGCCATTTGGGTATCAAACTAATCTAATGGTTTATAGCGCGGGTAACTATCGCTTAAAAGATTACATAGTGATGGGCTTACCCCTTTCTATTATTTATTCAATCACGGTATTAACCTTGATCCCGCTGGTATTTCCATTTTAATACCTGCGCTCACAGCATAAGAGACTCTCACTATGGATGAAAATATAGTTTGGCATAACTACGCAACTACAAAAGCACAGCGTAGTGAGCAAAAAAAACATAAGCCCGCTATTTTATGGTTTACCGGCTTTTCAGGCTCTGGCAAAAGCACCGTAGCAAACGCACTAGAAGCGGCGCTTAATCAGCAAGGTACGCACACTTACCTGCTCGATGGCGACAACGTACGCCACGGTTTATGTAAAGACCTAGGCTTTAGCGACGAAGACCGCATTGAAAACATACGCCGCGTAGGCGAAACCGCTAAACTAATGACCGACGCTGGCTTGTTAGTACTTACTGCGTTTATATCGCCTTTTAGAGCGGAGCGCGATATGGTGCGCAGCCTAGTAGATGACGGCGAATTTATTGAAGTATTTATCGATACCCCACTGGATGTATGCGAAAGCCGCGATCCAAAAGGCTTATACAAAAAAGCCCGCGCAGGGGAGATAAAACACTTCACGGGTATCGATTCAAGCTACGAAGTGCCAAACAATCCAGAAATAATTTTAGATACAAGTAAAAACACCCTAGACCAATCGGTTACACAACTGATAACGTATCTAAAACAAAAGCACATAATATAGGTTAACCCCATGAATCAAACCGAACTGCTAGAAGAAACCCTCATCCTTGCCCGCAAAGCAGGCCAAGCGATAATGGGAATTTACGAAAAGGACTTTAACGTTGAGTACAAAGCCGATGAAAGCCCCGTAACCGACGCCGATTTAGCAGCTCATAAATTGATTGTGGCAGGGCTTCAACAGCTCACACCCGACATTCCAATACTCAGTGAAGAAAACGCCGACATAAGCTGGGATGTACGCCAAACGTGGAAAAGCTACTGGTTAGTTGACCCAATCGACGGCACTAAAGAATTTATTAAAAAGAACGGTGAATTTACCGTAAACATCGCTCTAATTAAAAATGGTATTCCTATTTTAGCCGTAGTAGATGCACCTGCCCTTGGCGTATCGTATTTAGCCGCCGAAGCCATTGGTGCTTTTAAAGATAAAGGCGATGAGCGAATTGAGCTTAAAGTAACGACTAAACCTAACAAAGGGTTAATTCGCGTTGTAGGCAGCCGCTCGCACCCATCACCCGATTTAGCTGAGTTTGTAAAACGCTTTGATGAGGTTGAAATGGTGTCTAAAGGCAGCTCACTAAAGCTGTGTTTAGTGGCCGAAGGCAGCGCCGATATTTACCCACGCTTAGGTCCAACTTGCGAATGGGATACAGGCGCAGGCCATGCAATCGCCGAAATAGCCGGTGCTAAAGTCACTAAGCTTGATGGCAGCCCGCTTATTTATAACACCAAAGATGAATACTTAAATCCGTATTTTATTGTGAGTGCGATAGAAGAGTAAGGGCCTAGAGCTGTTAACTACTAGCGGTTCGATGTAAACCTAAACACCGTAGGTTGGGTTGAGTGGAACGAAACCCAACATGCTTAATATTTAACCGCCAGTCGTTAGACCCATGCCTCCCGTAGGAGATGGCTTTAAACCATAAAAACCTATACCGCAAATAGTTTCACCACCAAGAACACCGAGGCGCTTCGCTACACAGAGCGATTACAACGCCTCAGAAAAACTTAAGTTTTTTATTGCCAAATCGATATCTGAATTATTTTCTTGATTATCTTTAAGCTTTGCGAGTGTTTGTAAAATATCTCCTTTCTGGTCAGGTGAAAGCTCTGAAAAGTGCTCTTGCAAACCCCGAACGCCATTATGGTTACGCGATGCTGCCTCAGCTAAAAACTCAATAGTCCGAGTGTTTTTATTTTTGATTACAACTTCCAATAGATTTTTCATTAGGCTATTTAAAAAGTTAAATTCATCATCGGCTAACTGCGCAAAAGTTATAAATCTTAGGCACACGTAAAAAGATTGTTCAGACAATTTATGTGCGTTTTCACTTAAAAAATTAACTATATTAATGTCCTGAAAAAGCTCATTACTATAGCTTGCAGCTTCCTTTCTATCTGCTTCATCTTTAATGTCCCCATAATGCCCATTTACATCTCTTATTTTGGTTTTTCCTTCAAAATTTCGTTGCAACCTTTCCAGTTGTAACTCAAGCAACTTTTCTCCACTTTCTAAATTTACTAGCATGTCTAAAACGCTTTTTAAATTACCACTATCAATAGTTTGCTTTGTATATTCATTAAAAAGATCTTCAGTCAAAAAGCCATTTTTATCATCTCCAATATTTTGTAAAACATCTAAAACTATTTGTTCTACTCTATCTTGGTTTTTATCACATGAAAAAAGTATGCGCCCAAAACGTTTAAATGCCTCTTGCCATCGATAATCACTACAAATATTTTTTGCTAATTCTTGAGTTGATAAAGATTTTATAGAATCAATAACAATCTGATCTCTTAGCTCATTTTCAGGGACTGTTTCCAGTAAAATACGCTTTAAATAATCAACAGTATCTAGTTTTACACCTAAATGTTGCTCGCCACTATTTTTATCACTTTTTAAACCATTTCCGCTTTTATTAGTTATATCTTCTTTAAGATTTAGTAATTCCTTGAATAAAGCATTGTAAACATGCGTAGCTTCACTATTTGTAAAATCAGCTATCAAGTTTGAGAGGGTTTCATTTATTGTTTTTTGTTTTCCATCTTCTGTTTTAGCTACTGGTAACGGTTTAACATTAACTAAGCTTGTGTACGAGTTTACAAAAGCATTAAATAACGCAGGCTCAGCCTCACGTAATGTAGTGAGTAATAACAAAGAGCCAAAATCGACCTCTCCCAATAACTTTTCTTTAGTCCAACACTTACTTACGCGTCGCATCACTCGCTTCAAAACTCGAATTGAAACTATAAAGTTATTAGAAATAATAGCTGGCTGATAAAAAGTCTGACGAAAAGTAAGAGGGGTTTGGTTGAAATATTGTTCAGAACTACTTATTGAAGAATGTGTTAACAACATATCATTCTCGAATACTTCTTTAGTGCATAGCTTTGCCCACTTACATAAAGTTTTCTTTGAATCTTCGGATACTATCGTTTCGATGTGATCGGCCAGCTTGCTTTGTACTTCAATATACAAGGACTTCTCATTACCCATCGCAACGATAAAATTGATATGACTTAAGTTTTTATCTTTCAATCTATCCAGCAGCGCGGCTATATCATTCAAACGTTTCTCATTTTCATCGCCAGTACCACGATCAACGTCTTGCAAAGTAATGAGTAGTTTATGGTTTGTTGTTTTTAGTACATCATTAAGTTTTTGAAAACTTCCCTCAATATCAACAGGGCCTGCGAGTAACGTAGATGCAAACTGAAACATACTACCACCCGACTTTAGTGCTTCAGTGTAATGTTTAGGTAGTGTACGAAAGGCACACATATCAATATATTGGCTTATATCATCAATAATATTGCTGAGTATCACATGAGCAACATTCCCGCTTGCAGCGCCCCATGTTGATATATCGCTGTGTATCCAAGTACTCTCTTTTTCAGAGTTTTTTGCCAAATCATTCACAATACTTTCGACGATACTGCTTTTTCCGCAACCATAAGGTCCACATAATGCTATGTGCTGCGCTAAATCTTTTTCATACTTATCACCACCATTTTGCAGCCGCTCGGTGATACGCTTGGCATACACCTGTAAGTCTGGCTCTAATTCCTCTGTGCTTTTAATAGTCGAATCGTCTTTAAACCAACTTTTAAACTGATCTAATGTTTTAAAATCACCAGAACTCAGATTTTTCGTACGCTCCAAAGTTATTTGATTACGATTCCATTTAGCTTTAATGCATTCATTTATATATTTGATTATCAAAAATATTGCAGAGAATATGTAAATATCTACTGTTATAAAAAGCGGCCAACTAAAGCCTATCTGACTGATATGCCAATAAATGAAAGCTGTACTAATCACTGCGATAAGAGAAAAGCATACAACTAAATTAAGGCTAATTCTTTCATTGCTTTGTTGATAAGCTGTAATTATGGAAGAGCCTAAAATTAATACGATGAAATACTCAAAACAAGAAGTAGCAGCTATTAACTCTTCTTGGTTTGAAGTGAAATACAAAATAGCCCCTATAATAGTTACCGATAACCATAAGCTCATTGTCACTGGCGGGTATCGCCAGCTAAATCCAATATCGCGTTTAGGGTGCGATATATAAAATTTATCAAGCAACAGCTTTATGCCAATACCCGCTAAAAAAGCACCGCTGTAATGTAAAACCGGATTCGCAGCTAAAATAGCGCTCCAACTCGAATATGCCTTTTGTACAAAACCGGCTTTGCTTAAAAATACAGTAATTGTTGCGGCGGTAATTGCGCACAATAAAAGAGAGAGCCAGCGTGTGGCTGTAATAGGGAGAGTTTTAACTTGCGACAACTTAATATCCTTATCAATACGTTACCTTGCCAGTGTATATCAATTGAATATTATTGGATAAGCAAGTTTAAGAAATAAAGTCGCCTCTTGGCTTTACCGCTCGAATGACGCTATGGCTTGTTGGGTTTCGCTTCGCTCTACCCAACCTACGCTTTGATATAAAAATGGAGTTTTATTCCTTTAGGTCTTGTTTTGAGTTTAGGGCGAAAATCCAAAAAGAATGTACCGATCTTATTCCTTCTACAACCCTTAACGATTTTGCTGGGCGATAAACGCAAGCGAGTGCTGATTGAATAAGTCAGGGCGTTCCACATTGCAGACATGGCCGCAATGGTGAATAGTTTGCAGTACGCTATTTTTATGACGCTTAACCATTTCTTTAACAGGGCCAAGGAACATATGATCTTCTTTGCCCATAATGTAAAGAATGGGAATATCAATGTCTTTTTCTTTGAAATATTGCATTAAAGGATTTACGTCCATGGCTAATTTAAACCATTTTATAAACTCTTTTTGGCACAAGCGTTTTGCTTCACGAACAAACAAAAGTCGAGATTCTTTATGACGCTTTTTCGGCATCATAATAAAAGCAAATAAGCGATACAGCCACATATAAGGCAGGAAGTGTTTAAAAGTATTACCTAAATAAACCAATGTATTACTGCGCGTATTAAAACGAGTAACCGCTCCACCTAGCACCATGCTAGAAACATATTGCGGCGCAATTTCAGCAATATTTCTAATAATAATTGTGCCCAATGAAATACCAACAAAGTGTGCGCTGGTGATATTGTTATGATCTAACACATCGATAATGTCTTTAGAGACATTATTAAATGAATAATTATTATCAACAAAGTTTTGTACTAAGTTATTCGATTTTCCATGACCACGAAGATCTAGCAACAACACATTATATTCTTTTTTATAGGCTTTAAGCTGACGAAACCAGATTGCCGAACTACCACCTGCTCCATGGACAAATACAACCCATGTTTTACTGGTTTCGTGCGCAAAAGTAGTATGGAAGAGAATATCTTTGCTCATTGCAGTTAGTGGCCTATTTACTTCGTTTGGCATATTCAATTGTAGGAAGTATAACGGAGTTTAATAAAAATCTCTTATGAAGTTGAGATTAATGGCTTCTACTTAGCAGCTTTTGGGAGCAGATTTTGATTTTTAAATGAAAACCAATAAAAATGATCTTCCCCTATTTTTACGTTATGAAAACCGCCTTCCTCGGCTTTCCTGCTCGCGTGACACTATAGCGTGTTGGGTTTCGCTCCAACTAACCAACCTACCCATACAGTAACTCTATAATGTGGCTTGCCATTAAAGGCTTTTGCTCACTTTTACACCACTGTTTCGTATTCATGACACTTACCCTCCAATTGAGCCTAATTAATTAGTCTAAAAATCTCTTCAAAACATGAAAAATGTCTCTAAAAACTATACCCTTCGGCGCAGTTATTATTTAAATAATGGATGAGCACACACATGACAACATCTCAAGATGCAACGCTTTCAAATGCATCACCAAACACACACACAAATTCAAGCAAAAATTCAAACACAAAAACTAAATGGAACCTGCACGATACGCAGTGGACATTAAGTTTATTTGGTACCGCCGTTGGTGCGGGTATTTTATTTTTACCTATTAACATTGGTATTGGCGGTTTTTGGCCGTTAATTATTATGGCGTGTTTAGCGTTCCCAATGACCTTTTTTGCGCACCGTGGATTAGCGCGCTTTGTACTTTCATCAAAAAATAAAGATGCCGATTTTACCGACGTAGTTGAAGAGCATTTTGGTGTGACTGCGGGGCGGTTAATTTCCTTGTTGTACTTTTTATCTATATTCCCAATTTTGCTTATTTACGGTGTAGGTTTAACCAATACCGTTGATAGTTTTATGGTTAATCAAATGGGGATGGAATCACCTTCTCGCGTGCTACTTTCGGGTGTATTAGTTGCAGGTATGATTAGCTTAATGATGGGCGGCGAGCGCTTAATGCTACGTGCCTTTGCTATTTTAGTTTATCCGCTTGTGGGCATATTGTTCTTTTTATCACTTTATTTAATCCCTAGCTGGCAAATGCCAGATATGACTGTGCCTGAAATAGGCAGCTTTGGTAAAACATTGTGGTTATCGATTCCTATAATTGTGTTTTCGTTTAGCCACGCAGCGGCTATCTCAAGCTTTGTAAATGTGCAACGCGGTCATTACGGCGAACAAGCTACACGTAAGTCTGAGGCCATTTTAAAGCGCACTAGCTTGCTACTTATTACCTTTGTACTGTTATTTGTGTTCTCTTGCGTGCTGTCGCTTACAGGCGAGCAAATGGCAGCGGCTAAAGCGGCTAACGTATCGGTTTTATCCTACCTTGCTAATATTACTGATAACTCGTTTATTGCCACACTTGGGCCACTTGTTGCCTTTATTGCTATTACATCGTCGTTTTTGGGTCATTTTTTAGGTGCACGCGAAAGCTTTACAGGATTAGTAACTAAACAAACAGGCTTAAGCGCTGGCGTTACCGATAAAATTGGTGTGTTAATCATGTTTTTAGCTATTTGGTTTTGTGCTGTTAAAAACCCAAGTATTTTAGACATGATGGATCAGTTATCGGGCCCTATCATCGCGATGATTTTATTCATTATGCCAATGATTGCAGTTTATAAAGTACCTGCACTTAATAAATACCGAAATCGCTTTAGCACGCTATTTATATTAGCGGTTGGCTCGCTTGCTGTATTTGCACTTTTATACAGCATGCTTAAGTAATAAAGCTGTTTATACAAAAGCCCGGCTACTTTTTTAGCTGGGCTTTTTTGTGTGCTGTTTATCTCAAATTGTTTTTTTATAGTCGCTCTTCAGGCATTTTATAAATTAACTAGCCTAAAAATAAAACAATTATGCACTTTACTAAACAACTCCTACTTTATGTAAGCTTGCTAACTACGCTTGTTTTAAGCCTCTTTGTTAAAGCTGATGACGCTCCCGCTATTTTATCGATGAAAGAGCGCGCTGCGTTTATAGATAAAATAACTGAGCTTAGAGTTAATACCTTAATGCCCTCATTAATGAAGCAGCACAACACTGATATGTGGCTACTTATAAGTCGTGAATATAACGAAGATCCAATATTAAAAACAATGCTGCCTGCAACATGGCTTTCAGCCAGACGCACCACGATTTTACTATTTGCACTTAATAAACAAAGTGGTGTTGATGCTTACGCTATTGCGCCTTATAAAATAGGTAACGTATTTAAAAAAGGGTGGGATAAACAAACACAACCTAGCCAGTGGCAGGCACTCAATACGCTTATTGAGCAATACAAACCTCGCAACATTGCGCTTAATACTTCTACCGACTGGGCACATGCCGATGGCCTTGTGCTAGGCGATTACAAAACCTTAATGGCTAACTTGCCCGCCACTTATCACAATAAAATAATTTCTGCAGAGCCGCTTGCTGTTGCGTGGTTAGAGCAACGCATTCCTGAAGAAGTTAAAATGTATAAACATATTGTCGCTATTGCCCATCATATTATTGCAGAGGGGTTTTCGGGTAAAACAATTACGGTTGGTGAAACAACTAGCGATGACTTGGTATGGTGGTTTAGAGAGCGCGTAAAAGAGCTCAAACTACAAACATGGTTTCACCCAAGTGTTGCTATTCAGCGCGCCGATGCGAAGTCGTTTAATCATGAAGAAAGCTTTACCAATGGCTACGATGATAACGTTATACAAGCCGGTGACTTGCTTCATGTCGATTTTGGTATTACTGATTTACGCTTAAATACCGACACGCAGCAGCATGCGTATGTGCTCAAAGAAAACGAAACGAGTGCACCTAGTTACTTAGTTGAAGCACTAAAAAGCGGTAATAAACTACAAGACATATTTACCAGTCAATTTGCGGTAGGTAAAACCGGTAATGAGGTTTTAGCTGCAGCACGAAAAGCCGCTATTGATCAGGGATTAAAACCCACTATTTATACTCATCCTATTGGCTATCATGGTCATGCTGCTGGCACTACATTAGGTATGTGGGATTCTCAGCAAGGTGTACCGGGAGATGGTGACTATCCGCTTCATTTAAATACGGCTTACTCAATTGAGCTTAACAATGCTGTGTTTATAAAACAGTGGAATAAAGAAATAAGAATAATGCTAGAGGAAGATGCTATTTTTGATAAAAGCGGTGTCTGGTATTTAAATGGCCGACAAACACAGCTATTGCTTGTAAAATAAAGTATAAAAAAATGGCGCTCACTGAGCGCCATTTTTAATTTAATTCGTTGCTATTATTCTGTATCTGGCAGGTTACGGCCATAGAATATTTCTTGCATTTCACGGGTCAGCTTTGAGCGAATTTCGTCTTCTTCGCCCTCTGATAAATCTGCCGTAGAAAGGCCGAACAAATACGTGTTTAGATCGGTTTCTTTTAACATCATTTTGGTATGGAACAGGTTTTCTTGATACACGTTCACGTCCATCATTTGGTACGCTTCTTTTGTATCTTCTGTCATGAAGTTTTGAATCGAGCTAATAGCATGATCAATGTAGTGCTTAACACCGTTTATGTCGCGGGTAAAACCACGTACGCGGTAGTCAATTGTTACTACGTCTGACTCAAGGCTATGAATTAAGAAGTTTAACGCTTTAAGTGGCGAAATAATGCCACAAGTAGACACTTCAATATCAGCACGGAATGTACAAATACCATCATCAGGGTGAGCTTCTGGGTATGTGTGTACACAAATGTGGCTTTTATCTAGGTGTGCAACAACTGAATCAGGTAATGGGCCTGGTGCTTCGTCAGCATCGTAATTTTGCTGCTCTTCTACTGGTTCTTCTGAAACCAAAATAGTTACACTTGCGCCTTGCGGTTCATAATCTTGGCGCGCTACATTTAAAATATTAGCACCAATAATATCAACAACTTCACCTAAAATGTCGGTTAGTCTATCTGCACTGTACTGCTCATCGATATATTCAATATATTCTTTACGTTGTTGCTCGGTCTTTGCGTAACAAATATCATAAATACTAAAGCTTAAACTTTTGGTTAAATTGTTAAAGCCATGAAGTTTAAGTTTATCGAAGGGTTTGTTCATAATAAACCAACCTATAAATTAGTGGGTTCTGCACCTGCAGAATGAAAAGTTCGCGGATTTTATACGAATTTCCCTCGTGGAAAAAGCGTTATTTTGCTTGATCTTGCACAACTTCGTGGCTATGCGTAATTTCTACTGTTTTATCAAGCATTAATGCAACTGAGCAATACTTTTCAGCAGAGAGTGAAACGGCGCGTGCAAGGTGCTTTTCAGACACATTATTGCCTTTAACAACAAAGTGTAAGTTGATTTTGGTAAACACACGTGGGGCTGTTTCGGCGCGCTCTGCACTTAGTTGTACTTGTACATCTGAAAAATCTTGTTTGGCTTTTTTTAAAATACTAACCACATCAACTGATGAACAACAGCCAACTGACATTAAAACCATTTCCATTGGGCTTGGTGCTGCACTATCGCTGCCGCCATCAAACACAACATTGTGGTTAGAATTAGAACGACCAATAAACGTATCGCCTTCAACCCATTTTACATTTGCTTGCATTGTTATATCTCAAAAAAATATTTTCTTGATTGTAAGCAAGTTAGCCGTAGTTGCAAATGAAAATGCAACGCAGGGCTATAAAATGGCTAAGATTGTTGTGTTAAAGCGCTATCAAAGAGGTTTTTTACTAAACCTGCAAATTCATCTATAAAGGCATGCTGTTCAACCGTGACAGGCTGTGAGGTGATGCTGCTGAGGACTTCTTCTAAATCGTAAACTATGCCATCAACTTCGCGTACAATTTGACTACGCTGCTCTGTGTTGAGGTTTGTGTGCTGCTCGCAAATAAGCATCACATTTTGTGCAATAACGTCTTCGATTAATTCCATTACTGTTGGGGCACCTGGTTTTATTTCGCCTGGCTTCTCAAACAATGCTAAATTTTGAGTTAGATACATGATCAAATCATCGTACCCTTGCCTATCTAAAACCATTTTTGTACCACCTTTGTATAATTAATTATTTTTGATTTAAGCAGAAAGCGCTGTTGATTGCTAGCTTTGCGCGTTAGCAATACAAAAAAAGCAGCCGAAGCTGCTTTTATAATAATTAAGTAGTATTACTACTTAATCTATTTTTAAGCCTGGGCTTAGTGTTGCTGGCATAGCTACTTTTTCAAGCTCTACCGAAGCAACTGGGTATGCACAGTAATCGGCTGCGTAATACGCACTTGCTCTGTGGTTGCCCGATGCGCCAATACCACCAAACGGTGCTGCGCTTGATGCGCCAGTAATTGGGCGATTCCAGTTAACAATACCTGCACGAATACGACGTAAGAAATGGTCGTAATCTGCTGCACTGTCACTTAATAAACCAGCCGATAAACCAAAGGTTGTATCGTTTGCTTTATCAATGGCTTGGTCAAAGTCGTCAAAGCGGAATACTTTTAAAAGTGGTCCAAAATGCTCTTCATCTGGGAAGTCACTAATATTTGTACACTCAATAATACCTGGTGTTACAAAGCCAGTATTAGCTGTGTGCTCAAGTTCTACTAATACTTCACCACCAAGCTCAACAAGCTCTTTTTGCGCTTTAACCATGCCTGCAGCTGCAGCTGATGAGATCATAGAGCCCATAAATGGCTGGTCTGCATCATCGTAGTTGCCTACTTTAATCGCTTTAGTTGCAGTGATAAGGCGCTCTAAAATTGCATCGCCTTTGCTACCTTTAGGTAAAAACAATTTACGTGCACATGTACAACGCTGGCCGCTTGAGATAAACGCTGATTGAATAATATCGTGAACAACCGCTTTAGTATCTTCAACGTCAGTAATAATAAGTGGATTATTACCACCCATTTCTAGCGCTAAAATTTTACCCGGTTGACCCGCAAACTGTTCATGTAAAATATGACCAGTACGCGAAGAACCCGTAAAGAACAAGCCATCAATACCTTTGTGAGCAGCAAGGGCTTTACCCGTTTCTACTTCACCTTGTACAAGGTTAATGACACCTGCTGGTAAACCTGCTTTTTCCCACAGTTTAAGCGTAAGCTCAGCTACTTTAGGAGTAAGTTCAGACGGTTTAAACACAACCGTGTTACCTGCTAAAAGCGCTGGCACAATGTGGCCATTAGGTAAGTGACCCGGAAAGTTATACGGACCAAATACGGCTACAACACCATGTGGCTTATGACGAATCATCGCACGGCCAAGTGGCATTGCGTTTTCTACGTCGCCAGTGCGCTCTAAAAATGCTTTTTCAGAAATGGCAATTTTACCAACCATAGCACCCGCTTCTGTGCGAGTTTCCCACAGTGGCTTACCTGTTTCTTGTGCAATAGTAATAGCGAGCTCTTCGCTGTTTTCTTTTAATTGCGCTGCAAATGCTTTAATTATTTCTAAACGCTCAGTAAAGCTTTTATCAGCCCATGCATAAAACGCTTCGCGCGCTGCATTTACTGCGGTGTCTACTTGCGTCGCAGTTGCCGATGAAGCCTGCCAAATAACGTCGTTATTTGCAGGGTTTACTGAATTAAATTCTGTGCCTTGGCCTTGTGACCATTGACCATTTATAAATTGTGCAGGATGAGTCATATACTTTCTCCTAAATTAAATCGTGGTTGCACTAACAATATCGCCAGTTTGCAAATGCAGTGCATCTGCTATTTCTTGCGATAAAATAAGGCTTTTTGCGCGCTCGTCAAATGTCATTGGTGCAACGGTTGCTCTGAAACCTTCAAGCTTTTCGTTAGCTAGTAACACCATAGTGTCGCCAGTCATTTCGCCAATTTCAACGTTAAAGTGATTTGCATTACGAATAGTCGCAATGTTATCTACTTTTGCTTCAACCGTTGGGCCACCGTCAAAAATATCTACGTAGCCATTAAACGTAAAGCCTTCGCTTTTTAATAACTCGATTGCTGGGCGAGTGTTGTCGTGTACTTTACCAATTACGGCTTGCGCATCTTTACTTAGCAAGTTTACGTAAATTGGGTATTTAGGCATTAGTTCAGCAATGAAAACCTTTTGGCCAATACCTGTTAGGTAATCGGCTGTTGGAAAATCCATAGAGAAAAAGTGCTCTTCAAGCCACTGCCAAAAAGGGCTGCTGCCGTTTTCGTCAGACACACCGCGCATTTCTGCGATTACTGTTTGCGCAAAACGCTCTTGATGCTGTTTTATAAACATAAAGCGCGCTTTTGAAAGTAGCTTACCGTTACAATTTTTACGATAACCATCTTTTAAAAACAATGTGCAAAGCTCTGTAGCACCTGTGTAGTCGTTACATAGCGTTAGAATATCAACCGCTTTGTATACGCCTAATGTGCGCGAAGAGTGAATCACTTTACTTAAGTGATAATGATAAAATGCATCATCAAGCCCTACCGCAGCTTCAATTGCAGATGTCCCTACAACTTCACCGGTTTCGCTATCTTCAAGAACAAACAGGTAGCCTTCGTCACCAGGTTGTGACGTTTGTTTAGCAAAAGAGCTTACTGAATGGTCGATCTTTTTTTGCAATAGTTCTTCGTTTAATGGCAAAGACGTAAAACCATGCCCTGATTCGTGGGCAATTTTCAGTAATGCTGAATAATCATTTTGCTGGATTGGGCGAAGGATCATCATGAGTCCGCTTGCTCCCTTATAAATAACGGTAAATAGGAATTGCAGGGCAAGCAGTGCTTGCCCTTTATTGGTTGGCTTAAGTCGCTTATACGTTTACTACGCTTACTACTGCTTTTTCAAAGCGTGCCATACCTTCGCAAATGTCCGCATCAGGAATTACTAAAGATGGAGTGAAACGTATTACGTCTGCACCAGCAACTAATGACATAAGGCCTTGCTCAGTACCTGCCACTAAAAACTCTTTTGCACGACCTTTATATTGCTCGTTCACTACTGCACCAATTAATAAACCTTGGCCACGGATTTCGCTAAATACGTTATATTTTTCGTTAACCGCAGTAAGTAGTTCATTAAATAATGCTGCTTTAGCTTTTACGCCAGCAAGTACTTCTGGCGTATTTACTGTATCAAATGCAGCTTCTGCAACAGCACACGCAAGCGGGTTGCCGCCATAAGTAGAACCATGAGTACCTACTTTAAGATGCTGTGCAATTTCAGTTGTTGTGATCATAGCGCCAATAGGGAAACCGCCGCCAAGTGCTTTAGCTGAAGTTAAAATATCAGGTACTATGTTTAAGCCTTGGTATGCGTATAAATCGCCAGTACGACCAACACCTGTTTGTACTTCATCAAAAATAAGCAGTGCGTTATGCTTAGTACATAAATCGCGAACGCCTTGAGCAAACTCGTCAGTGGGTGAAACAATACCGCCTTCACCTTGAAGAGGTTCCATCATTACGGCACATGTTTTGTCGCTGATTAGCGCTTCAAAAGCAGCTAGGTCATTGTAATCACAATGTACAATGTCGCCAGGCTTAGGACCAAAACCATCTGAATATGCAGCTTGGCCGCCAACAGTTACGGTAAAGAATGTACGACCGTGGAAACCTTTGTTGAACGCGATGATTTGTGATTTTTCTGCGCCAAACTTATCAAGTGCAAAACGACGCGCTAACTTAAGCGCTGCTTCGTTTGCTTCTGCGCCTGAGTTGGCAAAATAAACTTTTTCAGCAAATGTAGCATCAACCATTTTTTTAGCTAGGCGAAGTGCCGGCTCATTGGTCATTACATTTGATAGATGCCAGATTTTTTCGCCTTGCTCTTTTAATGCGCCTACTAATGCAGGGTGGCAATGGCCAAGACAGTTAACTGCAATACCACCAGCAAAGTCGATAAACTCTCGACCTTCTTGATCCCATACGCGAGAACCTTCGCCTCGAACAGGAATTACGCTTGAAGGTGCGTAGTTAGGAACCATTACGTGATCAAATAATTCGCGATTGACTGTCATTTTATTTCCTCTTAATTGTGAGCAACACAAAACATCAAAATAGGTGTTTGGTTAATATTTGTAACCAACTTTATAGGCAAGATCAGTAACCTGATAATTGCGCAAAATTGCTTTGTGGTTCAATTTTCAGACGCACATTATTTCAGAATTACTTATATCTGTCTCGTTAAAAACTTTCATGTATCCCTTGAAAATAAAGGGCTAAAGATATTATTTCATAGATAGTGAATAACTATTTGCATAGCCATTCATACTTGGTTTTAGACAACTAACCGCATGAGCACCAAGGCAAGCACGCTTTAATCGGCAAATATGCAATATAACAATAGAGTGAGAATGAATGGTTAGTCGCAAAAAAATTAACAAAAAATTCAGATTTTTAGTCAATTTGAATAGCTAAATTGGTAAAATTACTCGATTGGAGGGTTTTTAGTTCCGTTTTAGTGAACTTAAAGTACGAAAACCAGCTTAGAGTTTCATCAGGCTCAATAAGTTGATGCTCTTTTAAATTAAGATATTGAGAGTAGCAACGTGCCTTTAGCATTACTTCTGTTAATGGCAGTAATGTATCGCCCTTATCTACCCCATTTACTAGCTGCTGCATTACACCTTTAAACGGTAAATATTTAAAAGCCATTTTGTCTATTACTTTGGCGCTTACTTCTATCGACTTATTGCTAAGTAGAGTGGTTAAAAATAGCGGGTCGGGCTGTAGCTCTAATAATGCGGTGTGTAAATCTTTTTGGTTTTCATTTCGGGCTAACTGCACTTTGCGTTGCCATACTTTCTCAAACGTTTTTAAGTACAAGCGCACTAATGCAATTCGCCCTACATCTAAAAGCATTCCAAGGGTAAATGCATGTACGTCATTCACATTATTAATTTGTGCAATTTTTTGCGCAGCAATCGCGTTTGCCATCGCGCTGTCGCGTAGCCGGCGTTTTAATAATGAAAATGGTTCGGTGCTATGTGGCATCCAATGACGCGCAGCAAATGTAGGAATAACTAGCTGTAAGTTATCAAGGCCAATATAACGAAGGGCAAGCGATGGTTTATCTACTTTTACAGACGTATTTTTACTACGCTGATTACGATAGTAAGGTAAATTAACAAGCGTTACTAACTCTCTACCCAACCAGCTTATATCATTTACCAATGGCTCTAAACGCCCTACCGACGCTGACTTTACCGCTAATATATCGAGTATATTGGCAATACCATCTTCAATACCTATAGTACTGTGAATTACGCCATCTATATCTTCGAGCTGCTTATATATAGCTGTTTCAATTGTTTTGTGCAGTTGCTCACTCGCTTGAGCGCGGTACTTATGATGTGCAGTACTGCTTTGCTGGCGTTTATTCTGTGCGGCCACTTCAACCTGAAGCAAAGTACGTTGCTTCATGGGTTCGCCGTAATCTATATCTAATGTATGGATGAAACCAATTTGCTGATGCGCAAAGCTGTGCCCAAGCAATAAGTCATGAGCCCGTTGGTTTAGTATTTTGGCAGTACGCTGCTGGGCTACAAGTTCAGTCATGACATCCATTAATAAAGTATTAAATGCTCTGTGTATTATAACATTAGAAGCGAGTTAAAAAGTTATCAAGCAGTTCTAAGCCTTGATCAGTTAGAATAGCTTCGGGGTGAAACTGCACACCTTCGATTGCTAGTTCTTTATGAAGTAACCCCATAATTTCGTCAAACTCGCCTTGCTCAGTCTGAGTCCATGCGGTTACTTCAAGTTCTTTAGGCAAAGTTTGTGATTTAACCACTAAAGAATGATAACGACACACTGTTAACGGGTTAGCTAAACCTTTAAACACCCCTTTATTAGTGTGAACTATGGGTGATGTTTTACCGTGCATTACTTTTTTAGCACGTATTACATCTCCTCCTAAAGCTTGTGCGATAGTTTGATGCCCCAAGCAAATTCCTAAAATAGGATATTGCCCTTTTAGTTGCTCAACAACATTTAGTGAAATACCCGCTTCGTTAGGGGTGCATGGCCCCGGCGATAAAACGATGTGTTTCGGGTTCAACTGCTTTATTTGTGCAATGCTTAGCTCGTCATTACGTTTCACTAAAACGTCTTGATCTAAACGCTGAAAATATTGCACTAAGTTGTAAGTAAACGAATCGTAGTTATCGATCATTAACAGCATTACACAACAAACCTTATAAATTATTGACCACTTACTTCACACAAATGGTACTAAGCGCTGCATTCTACCACTATTAACTAGCCAACATAAATTAGCAAAAAGTGTTAAAAATTAACTGTTTTTGCTAAAAGTTCTTTAAAGTCTTTAGTGGGTACTGGTTCACTTAACCCGAACTCTGGTTAAGAGATTTATTAACGTATTAAATCATGGTGATATTTAAACTTATTCTCTCAAGCCAGAGATTCCTTGCACCTTGAGCAATAATATCGAGCTTTAAGCTTTTCGCGAGTAGTTAACACACCTTTTAGGCTGTATACCCCAACAATAAATTATTGACCTCTAAAGTACGTGCGTTTATTGATCGCTCTATTAAATACTTTGGTGAAATACCTTACTGAGCAAAATAAACAGATTGTTTGCGCTACATCAAATTAGCGGCTCAATGGTTGAATTATATCTATGTAAGCCCCAGTGTATTATATGAAAGGCAGTAATTCACTTATACAACTCACTTACTTGTGAGCTCATTTATATCCTATTAAGGAGCGAATATGTTAGGCGAAGACCACTCATTAACTAATGACTTTCCAGAGTACTTAAAGACCATTGCCGAGTTAAATGACAGCGATACTGAATTTGCAAAAAAAGCAGATAAGTACGACAAGCTAGATAAAGAAATTAGAGTGTTAGAGCTCAAAGATGCCCCCATAAGCGACGAGCAAATGCATCAGCTAAAACACGAACGTACGGAATTAAAAGATTGGCTATACGAGCGCTTGCAGCAAGAGCAGTAATGCAACTAAATAAAAAGAGCTCACTGATAAAGTGAGCTCTTTAGATCAACAATGGCTATTTTCTCTAAACCTTACAAAGCCACCCACAGGTTTCATAAATACAGTGCTTGGGTTAATAACATCTTTGCGTTTCTAGCCAGTGCTATCGGTAGCACCGGTAAGTAAAACTGTTTTATTTATGTTGCTCTCTCCTAACTTTGTTCTCGCTATATTAGCAGCCCCCCTACCGCTGAAATTAGGTCAATAATCGAAACAGTTTATCTAATCAATTGATAAATCTAAGCCTTTGTTAGTTAAAATAAAAGCATGCTATTTAGAGGCAGGCGAGTGTTTAATCTGAATGTTTTTTATGCTTTTATTTGAATTATCCAACAATCATAACTATTGTTTTTAAACCACCTTAATAGTAGTATTTATCATATAAATACACTTTTCGAGAATAAACATGAAAGTTTTAGTCACTGGCGGCATGGGTTACATAGGTAGCCACACATGTATTGCATTGCATGAAGCAGGTATTACACCTGTTATTTATGATAACTTGTCTAATGCTAGTTCGCGGGTACTTGACCAACTCGAAAAGATTACTGGCACTCGGTTTGAGTTTATATTGGGTGACATTCAAGACGAGCAACAATTTAAACTCGCCCTAAAACATACTAAAGCCGAAGCTGTTTTTCACTTTGCGGCTTTAAAAGCCGTTGGCGAATCAACTGAGCAACCACTGCGTTATTATCAAAATAATGTGTCGGGCACATTAAGCATGCTACAAAACATGCAAGAGGCAGGCGTTAACCATATTATATTTAGCTCATCGGCTACAGTATACGGTGAGCCAGACTACCTCCCTATTGACGAAAAGCATCCTATACGCGCAACTAATCCTTATGGTTGGACTAAAGTCATGGTTGAACAAGCCATGCAAGACGTATGTAATGCCAACAGTCAATTTATGGGTATTGCGCTTCGTTACTTTAACCCAGTAGGTGCACACCCAAGTGGTTTATTAGGTGAAAGCCCTAATGGTATTCCTAATAACTTAATGCCTTTTATTGCTCAAACTGCAGTAGGTAAACGTGACGTGGTCAATATTTTTGGTGACGACTACGACACCGAAGATGGCACAGGCGTGCGCGACTATATTCATGTTTTAGATTTAGCTAAAGGTCATGTTGCGGCATTTATGCAGCATAAAACAGATACCGCCTTTCATGCTTACAACTTAGGCACAGGGCAAGGTTATTCTGTGCTTGATATGATCAACGCATTTAGCGCATCAGCCAATAAAGATATTCCGTATAAGATTGCGCCGCGCCGAGCAGGTGATATTGCCTGTAACTACGCCGATGCCACAAAAGCGCAAAACACACTTAACTGGCACGCAGAACTAACACTTAGCGACATGACAAACGACACATGGCGCTGGCAAACTAATTACCCAAGTGGGTTGGAGAGTTAACATGGCTTTATTAGAAAGTACTCACAGACGTAAAAATCCGCTAACGGGTCGTTGGGTATTAGTGTCACCACATCGTAATAACCGCCCATGGTTAGGCGCAACAGAAGCCGTTAACGAAAACGTATTACCAAAACACGATGAAAGCTGCCCACTTTGCCCAAGCAATACCCGTGCAAATGGCGACAGCAATCCAGATTACAAATACACACACATATTTAGAAATGACTTTGGCGCATTAACACCTAATGCCAGCGAGCAATTACAAAGCTTAGAGTCAGACAGCGATTTATTTATTGCCGACGAAGCCAGTGGCGAATGCCGCGTAATTTGTTTTTCTCCAGAGCATAATAAAACACTACCAGAGCTTAGCCAAAACGCATTGCACGAAGTAGTAAAAACCTGGAAACAAAATTACACTGAGCTTGCACAGCAGTACGAATGCGTACAAGTTTTTGAAAATAAAGGCGAGATCATGGGTTGTTCGCAACCTCATCCTCACGGCCAAGTATGGGCTCACTCGCATTTATCAACCGAAATAGAAGCCGAAGATAACCAGCAGCTTGCCTATTATAAAAAGCATGGCACAGCCATGCTTGCCGATTACGCGCAAAAAGAGCAAGCAGATAAAACTCGTGTTGTATTTGAAAACGAACATTGGCTTGTTGTTGTGCCATTTTGGGCTGCATGGCCGTTTGAAACAATGCTAGTAACTAAAGATAACATTCAAAACTTTAGCCAGCTAAACGATGCGCAAACCGACTCTTTGGCTCAGGCACTTAAAGTATTAACCACTAAGTACGACAACGTATTTAATTGCAGCTTCCCCTACTCAATGGGTTGGCACAATGCACCCGCTAATAGAGGCTCTAATGAGCAGCATTGGCGCTTACATGCACACTTTTATCCGCCGCTACTTCGTTCTGCTACTGTTAAAAAACACATGGTAGGCTACGAAATGCTAGGCGAAAGCCAACGCGATTTAAGCGCAGAAACCGCTGCTTCTATTTTAAAAGCAGCCAGTACAACACACTATAAAGATACAGCAGGACACACAGATGAAGCTTAACGAATTCCAACAACAATTTTTGTCACTGTATGGCGCGCCTGCTCAAGGTATTGCAGCAGCACCGGGGCGTGTAAACCTCATTGGCGAATTTACCGACTACAACGACGGTTTTGTTTTACCGTGTTCGTTAGAGTTTCGTACCCAAGTAATGTTTAAAGAGCGCGACGACAATATTATCACTGTGCATTCTTTAAATTACCCAGGCGAAAAAGACAGCTTTAGCGTTGATGAAGAAATCACTGAAGGCCAATCGCAATGGGGTAACTACATTCGTGCTGTTTCTTATGTTCTTAAAAGAGCGGGCTACACACTGCGTGGCGCCGATCTACTAATTGACAGTAACTTACCGCAAGGTAGTGGCTTGTCGTCATCGGCAGCACTAGAAGTTGCAGTTGGCGGTATGTTTAACCATGTTGCACAGCTTGGTTTACCGCCAGAGCAAATTGCGCTATTTGGCCAAGAAGCCGAAAATGACTTTATGCATTGCCAATGCGGCATTATGGATCAGCTTATTTCAGCTAAAGGCGAAAATGGGCATGCACTATTAATCGACTGTGAAAACCTAGCAACCAAATCAGTTAAAGTTCCTGATGATTTAAATATTGTTATTGTTAACTCTAACTACCCGCGCAAGTTGGTTGATAGCGAATACAACCAGCGCCGTATTGACTGCGAACAAGCTGCTGTAAAAATGGGTGTAGAAACACTTCGCCAAGCAACCATGACTGGCTTGCAAGCAGTAAAAGCGACATTAAGCGAAAACGAATATAAACGTGCACACCACGTAATTAGCGAAAACGACCGTGTAATTGCAGCAACTACTGCACTACAAAATAACGATATGGATGCGCTTCGCGAATTAATGGCTGCATCGCATCAATCTCTCAAACACGACTTTGAAGTAACCGTACCAGCAACCGATGGCCTAGTAGAAATTTGTAAAGAAGCGATGGGCGATCGCGGCGCAGTACGTATGACGGGTGGCGGCTTTGGTGGTGCTATTGTATGTTTGTGTCGCGATGCGGAAGTACCACTAATTAAAGCTGCGGTAGAAAAGCATTACTTTGAGCGTTTTAGCCTAAATGCTGATATTTACGTATGTTCAGCGGGCTCAGGATTACAAATTACGTCTTTTTAAATAAACTTAAGGAATAAGCATGGCAAAGGTTAATTGGGGAATTATTGGGTGTGGCAATATAGCTCACACCTTTGCTAAAAGCATTGCGCATTGTAGTGATGCACAGCTTATTGGCGCGGCTTCAACGAGTATGCAGCGCGCTAAAGAATTTGCCACATCGTACAATATTCAAGGCTATGAGAGCTACCAAGCACTTATTCAATGCCCAAACATTGACGCTATTTATATTGCCAATACGCACGATCAACACTTTAAAACGATAGCCGAATGCTTAACACACAATAAGCACGTGCTAAGCGAAAAACCAATTACCGTTAATGCTGAGCAGTTACAAAGCCTCACTAAGCTTGCCAAGCAACAAAACTGCTTTTTAATGGAAGGTGTTTGGATGCGGTTTTTACCAGCTATAGTAAAATTACAACAGCTCCTAAGTGAAGGTGTTATTGGTAATGTGCACAGTGTTAATGCCAACTTTAGTTTACCTGGCAGCTTTGCCGACACTCACCGATTAATGAACCCTGTAACAGCGGGTGGCGCCCTGCTCGATTTAGGTATTTACCCTATTTCGATTGCTGATGTGGTATTTAATAAAACCCCTGAACACATCAAATCCTTTGTACATAAAAGCACAACCGGCGTTGATGAGCGAAGCACTGCTATAGTTGATTACGGTAACGGGCAATTTGCATCTCTTGCCAGCGCACTGCAGCAAAATGGCCCAACAGAAGCATGTATTAATGGTGAGCTTGGCTATATTAGAATACCTCAGTTTGTAGGTGCAAAAACGCTAGAGCTACACATAAACGACCAAGACCCTCAGTACTTTGAATACGACTTTAGCGACGATGAAAACTTTAAGTTTGAAATTGCACATGTCACGCAGTGTATATTACAAAAACAAACCCAAAGCAGCGTATTACCACTGGGTACTAGCTTACGAGTTATGAACATAATGGATACCTTACGAGCACAATGGCAGCTGCAATATAGCAATGCCATCGAGTCAGCTGAACTGACAAATTAAAAAATAAAAATACACAACAAGGACACACAATGACACACACACTCAAGGCGCTTTCAAAAGCCATATTACTTGCTACGTGCAGTTTATCTGCCAGTGTAGCTGTTGCTGAATCTAATAAACCAGAGCAGCTATACCCGCCAATCACTAGCGAAGTACTCCCAGAGCTTGCAGCTAAAGGTAGCTACAATGTAGGTGTGCAAACACTTGATTTAGTTAACCCTGCGCAATTTGACCCCGCTACACAAGGTCAAAAAGATCGCCCTTTAAAAGTAGAAGTGTGGTATCCGGCTGCAAATACAGCAAAAGCGCCACTTAGCAGCTACACAGATGAAACTCGCTCAGGTAAAGAGTTTACTCTGCAAGCCGATGCAATGCGTGATGTCGCCATTAATAATAAAGAACACTACCCTGTGATAGTGCTTTCGCACGGTTATACCGGTTACCGTACAATTATGTACTACCTTGGCGAGCATTTAGCGTCGCACGGTTACATTGTGGTAGCTATTGATCATACTGACTCAACCAATGCCGATGTTGATTTTAAAAATGCGCCGTTCTCTGGCTTTTTTAGCACGCTTATAAATCGCTCACGCGATCAGCAGTTTGTTATTAATTACTTTAATGAGCAAAACAACTTTGCAAGCAAGCAGGTAGATAACAAAAGCGCAGGCGTAATTGGTTACTCAATGGGTGGCTATGGCGCTGTAAATACGATAGGTGGTTGTTACGCTTTTAATGAGCAAACTACGGCTATGTTTACAGGTATGAAAGACCCAGCTCAAATTAAACAAGTACAGCAATTACTAAACAGCTGCGCTGGTGGGCAATACCAAAACCCAAAAGTAGACCCGCGTATAAAAGCGATGGTGGCCTTTGCACCATGGGGCGGACAGCACGCTATATTTGATGCCAAAGCGATGGGAAATATTAAAGTACCTTCGCTTTATGTCGCCGGTAACTTAGATGACATTTCTGGCTATGAAGGTATTAAAAACCTTTATAACCAAACAGGCAGCAAAGATAAGTACATGCTTACTTACAAAAATGCACGCCATAATATTGCACCACACCCAGCCCCTGCTATTGCACAAAGCAGCAGTGAGCTAGATATAGGCCATTACTACGAGCCTTCGTGGTCTATGCGCACAATTAACGAAACCAACAAGCATTTTGTACTTGCGATGATGGACTGTCATGTAAAAGGCATAACCACTCAATGTGAATACTTAGATTTACCACAAAACGGCGACCAAGCTGTTGTTGACGGTAAACCACTACCACAGTGGCGCGGGTTTGATAATCGCTTTTCTACCGGTATGGATTGGCAGCAAGCTAAACCACACGCTAAATAACTTACTCAACACGGCTATCTTTTTTTATAGCCGTGTTCGCACTTAAAATCACCTCAAAGTAAAACGTGTTTTATTAAAGAGTTACCTGTTAAAAAAACACGCTTACTTTTTAATCAGGAATTTTAAGAAAAAATCATTGCCATTAGCCTCAGTTAAAGGCAATCTAGCTATATATAAGATAAATAATATTAATAATTATGTCCAAATACATACTCTCAATTGATCAAGGAACCACAAGCTCTCGGGCCATCTTGTTTACAAAAGATGCAGACGTTTTTGGTACAGCACAACAAGAATTTTCGCAGCATTTTCCACAAAATGGTTGGGTAGAACACGACCCTAACGATATTTGGCAAACAGTGCTTAGCACTAGTCGCGAAGTGTTAACTAAAAACGATGTAAAGCCTGAAGAAATTATTGCCATTGGTATCACCAACCAGCGCGAAACCACTTTAGTGTGGAACAAAAAAACAGGCAAAACAATTTATAACGCTATTGTATGGCAAGACCGTCGCACAAGTGACTATTGCGAAAGCCTAACAACTGATGAGCTTTGCCAAACTATAAGCGAAAAAACAGGCTTATTGCTCGACCCTTATTTTTCGGCCACTAAAATTCGTTGGATTTTAGATAACGTTGAAGGCGCACGCGAACAAGCCCTTGCAGGTGAGCTCGCCTTCGGTACAGTTGACACTTACCTACTTTGGCAGCTAACAGGCGGCAAAGAGCACCGCACCGATGCAACCAATGCATCACGCACCATGTTATTTAATATTCACACCCAGCAGTGGGATCAAGAGCTTCTAGAGTTATTCGATATTCCAGAATCTATGCTGCCAGAAGTAATGGATTCAGCTGACGAGTTTGGTTCAACGAGTGCTGACATTTTTGGCGCGCCAATTCGTGTTTGTGGTATTGCAGGCGATCAGCAAGCTGCGCTTGTTGGCCACGCATGTTTTGAACAAGGCATGGCAAAAAGTACTTAC
Organism: Pseudoalteromonas sp. S8-8; assembly: GCF_000497875.1. Classification (NCBI taxonomy): domain Bacteria; kingdom Pseudomonadati; phylum Pseudomonadota; class Gammaproteobacteria; order Alteromonadales; family Pseudoalteromonadaceae; genus Pseudoalteromonas; species Pseudoalteromonas sp. S8-8. The sequence goes on along the minus strand of NZ_AUTR01000011.1, from coordinate 115,010 downwards.
GGTACTGGCTGTTTTTTAATGCTTAACACTGGCGAAAAAGCACTGACCTCAGAAAACCGCTTATTGACCACTGTTGCTTATAGATTAAACGGCAAGCCAACTTACGCCATTGAAGGCAGTATATTTATGGCTGGCGCAACTATGCAGTGGATTGTTGAAGGCTTAAAGCTACTTAGCCATGCTGGCGAAAGTGAGTCGATGGTTAAAGATGTACCGCTCGATCATGGTGTATTTTTAGTGCCTTCGTTTACGGGTTTAGGTGCTCCTTATTGGGACCCTAATGCACGTGGCGCTATTTTAGGGCTAACACGCGATTCGGGTATTAGCACCATAGTTGCTGCAGCGCTGCAATCAGTTGGCTACCAGACCAAAGATTTACAAAAAGCGATGGAGCGTGATGGTCTTCGCCCAAGTGTGCTTCGTGTAGATGGCGGTATGGTAAAAAATAATTGGGTTATGACCTTTTTATCAAATATTTTAGGCGCAACAGTTGAGCGCCCAACTGTGACCGAAACCACTTCTTTAGGCGTAGCATATTTAGCAGGCTTACAAACGGGTGTGTACGAGTCAACTGAGCAGTTATCTAAAATGTGGACATGCGACCGTCGTTTTGAGCCAACCATGAGTGCCGACGAGCGTAACGACCTATACGCAAAATGGCAGCACTGCGTAGCTCAAGTATGCTTAACGAATAAAAACTGCCCATAGTAAATACTAAGTGGTTAAGGCCAATACTTTAACCACTTTGCTTTTTTAACTTAGCTAAATGCTAGATTTAAAATGCATGCTTTACTGCTTTAAATTGAAAATGGATTGGCGTCAAAATTAACGAATAAAAAACTGGGTTTTCTATTGTCAAATGAAAACAGCAGCTTTATGATGCTTATGTCTTATTTATATTACAAATAAAAAGGTTAGCTCGGTGGAATTAGCAGATAACGAATATGACTTACTAGTCATCGGTGGCGGTGTAAACGGCACTGGAATAGCAGCTGATGCAGCAGGCAGAGGATTAAAAGTACTCTTGTGCGAACAATCAGACCTTGCCTGTGCAACATCTTCAAATAGTTCTAAGCTGATCCACGGTGGTCTACGCTACCTTGAGCATTACGAATTTAGATTAGTAAAAGAAGCCCTAGCAGAGCGAGAAGTGCTACTTAAGAACGCACCCCATATTATGTGGCCACTTACTTTTAGATTGCCGCATCAAAAGCATTTACGCCCTGCATGGATGATTCGCATTGGTTTGTTTATGTATGACAACCTAGCGAAACGCGAAACACTAGCGGGTTCTCGAAGCATTAAATTTGGCGAAAATAGCGTTTTAGAACCCTCTATTACCAAAGGGTTTGAATACTCTGATGGCTGGGTTGACGATTCTCGCTTAGTCGTTTTAAACGCCCTTGCGGCGCAGGAAAAAGGCGCCGTTATTACCACACAAACTAAGTGTGTAAATGCTAAACGTGAGCACGGTAAATGGCAGGTAACGCTTGAACAACAAAAGAGTAAAGCTAAATACAGCATTTCAGCCAAAGGTATCGTTAATGCTGCAGGCCCGTGGGTTGCTAAGTTATTTGATGAAGCCCTAACAGAAAAATCGCCACAAAATATTCGCCTTGTAAAAGGTAGCCACATTGTAGTGCCTCGCATTCACGATGAGAAACAAGCTTATATTTTACAAAATAAAGATCAGCGTATTGTGTTTGTTATTCCGTTTGAAGATGACTTCTCACTTATTGGCACAACTGATGTAGAACACAAAGGTGCCCCGCAAGACGTTAAAATTAGTGATGAAGAAATTGATTACTTAATTGATATTACTAATACCTACTTTAAACAACCGATTAAACGCGAAGACATAGTACATACCTTTTCAGGTGTACGCCCATTACTTGATGACGAATCAGTTAATGCGCAAGCCGTTACTCGCGATTATAAATTAGAGCTTTCGAGTGATGCTAAGCAAGCACCTCTATTGAGTGTGTTTGGTGGAAAAATTACAACTTATCGCAAACTTGCCGAAGCTGCGGTTAATAAGCTTGAAGACTTTTACCCACAAATGAGCAAAGCGTGGACCAAGTATAGCTCGCTCCCTGGTGGTGATTTTAGCTCTGTAGAAGCACTTAAATCAGAGCTAAAAGCAAAATATGAATGGCTACCTGAAATAACACTTAAACGCTTTGTACGCACTTATGGTACTCGTGCTAAAAATATATTAGGTAGTGCAACTGGGTTGAGTGATTTAGGCCAAGATTTTGGCCATGGTTTATTTGCAGCAGAAGTAGATTACTTGCTAAATGAAGAGTGGGCAGAAAACGCATACAATACCGCAGCAAATTAGGACTACGTTTTAATGAGGCACAAGTTGCTGCGCTCAATGATTACATTGAGCATAACCAAGCAGCTAAAAGCGCTTAACTATTAAGTTATAATAGCTTCCTGTTAACCCCTTTATAATTTAATTATTATAGAGGGGTTTATTTTTTGACTCTAAATTAAATAAGTAATTAAAGCCGCTTAGCGTGGCTGTTTTAATATCAAACTCAACACACTTAACACCAATTTGTTTAAGCGCTGTGGTAAAACACTTATTAAGCTGCTTTGTGCCAATCACCACTACTTGTGTATCACTCAATAATTGCCACTCGCTTGCATGGCGAGCTGCTCGTACATCGCTGCCAATTAATACACCCGACAAATAAGCTTTGGCTTGTACTGGCGTTAACTCTTTTGAAAGCTGGCGTGTACGCACACTAAAAATACCATGAGCCAAGTTACCGCTATCACTACCTAAAGTTAGCTCACAGCCTTGCTCAAATGCTTTAAAATCAAACTCACCTTCTGCGCAGTCATTAGGAATTAAAACACTTTGATGACATAACAAATCGTATAACTCGCCGGTCATGGCTGTTTTAAAGCAAATGATTTCGCCGTTATTTATAAGCACCCATTTGGTATGTGTGCCAGGCAAACATAATAATATTTTACCTTGTTGATATTCTGGATTTTGCTTTAAAAACCCTAAAATTTGCAGCTCTTCGCCGCGCATTACATCAAACAAGCCGTTTTGCAGCGTACACTTTGTGCCAGGTAACGCTTTAATAATATGTCCATCGCAATCAAAGCTAACCGCAGCATTAAGTAGCCCTTCGGGATTAATTGGGCATTCTAAATATGGCGTTTCGTGCCAGCCGATGCTTGAGGTAATTTGCCCTGCAATATATATAGGTAAACTGCCATATTCTTGCTTCCACACCGAAATCGTGTCGATTAGGGTTTGCTCAAAATTTTGATTCGCCTTAACAACGCCAGGGCCATCACGTTGTGCTAATAATTTAAGTGTTGATTGCGCTTGTACTTCGCACAAATAAGCACGTAAATGGCTCGTGCCCCAGTCAACAGCAATAAAAAGAGATGAATTAGCCAAGCTTTAAAGCCTCCCACCGTCAATTTTAATACTTTGCCCGGTGATCATACTGCTTTCATCGGCGGCTAAAAAGAGTGCCAAATTAGCAACATCTTCAGGAGTTACTAATTTTTTAAGTGCCATGGCTTCCATCCACTTAACTTGCTCTTCTTCGGTAAACCAGCTTGCTAGTTGACGGTCGGTAGCCACCCACCCTGGCAAAATAGCGTTAACGCGAATACCAAACTCGCCGTAATCGCGAGCCAATGCCTTAGTCATACCAATTAGCCCTGCTTTTGCGGTTACATAGCCTGCCATTTGTGGCTGGCCCATAATCGCGTTAATAGAGCTAAAATTAATGATACTGCCGGCTCCATCGCCTTTCATAAAAGACATAGCAACTTGAGAGGCAAAAAATGCAGGGTTTAAGTTTATTTGTAAGCACTGATCCCAGTCTTGCACTGTAACGTCTTCGCTCGCTTGGCGGCGGTCGTTCGCTACATTATTGACTAGTACATTAATGGCACCAAAAGCGGCGCATGCATCCACAAGTGATTGCTGAAGTGCATGAGAGTCAGTTACATCAACTTGCCTATACCATAGTTTTGCATTGGGTAAATCACGAATAAGCGATTGCGCTGCCTTATCATCAATATCTATAAATGCTACTTTTGCATTTTGGTTTACAAAGGACTTAACCATTGCTCTGCCAATGCCTGATGCACCACCAGTAATAAAAATAACTTTACCAGAAAGACTATGATATTGAGCTAGGGTGTTCAAATTCAACTCTCCATACAGCGCATTTTCAATTTTATTTAAACTCTTTATAAACTTACATTTACAGTATAAAGAGCCAAACTAAGTTGTTATTGCTGTGCTAAAATATTTAACTAATTAAAAGTTTATATCATATCCTTAAGTACATTAATATGATATATGATATATAATAAAGCAATATATCAACTCGGAATCCTGCGCAATGAAAAGCCAACCCCGTCAAAATTTAACACAACAATTAACCCACGATTTGGGTTTTGCTATTGTGCGTGGTGTTTACCCTGTAAGCGAAGGCCTCCCTTCTGAAGCCGATTTATGTATAAAGTATGATGTAAGTCGCAGCGCTACCCGCGAAGCGGTAAAAATGCTCTCTGCTAAAGGATTAATTTCTTCTCGTCCTAAGCAAGGTATTCGTGTATTACCTGAAAGCAGCTGGAACATGTTTGACACAGACGTACTACGTTGGATTTTAAGCAGCAAGCCATCACTTTCATTATTAAAAGAATTTACTCAAGTACGCGTTGCCCTTGAACCACAAGCAGCCGCTCTTGCTGCACTAAATGCAACTGCTGAACAACTCGCTGAAATTGATAACGCCTTAGCCCGTATGGCTGAAGCAGACGAAGGCTTGGACGACCCACTCGAAGCTGATATTGCTTTTCATACCAGCATATTAGTTGCCAGTAACAATCGCTTTTTTGTGCAGTTAACTGAGTTTATTAGTACTGCCCTTAGAGTAAGTATTCGTTATACAAACCACATTAAAGGTGTACCGGGCGCAGACGTTGCTAAGCACGCTGATATTTTAGAAACCATAAAGTCACGCGATCCTGAACGCGCTAAAAAAGCAGTAGAAACAATTTTAGAAGAAGCACTACAGTTAATTGAATCTAAATTAGTTTAATGTTAGTTCAACATATTGTATAAATATTGAGTCCATCGAATTTACTCTTTGCAGTATATTTTATGGACTTTTTTATTGCCTATAAGGCTTTATACCAATCCGCAATAATACTTGATCATTTAATTAAACGAATTGGTATAAATTACAGACATTAAAAAATCCGATATCAGTCTCCTGATATCGGATTTTTAATTATTTAAATCAGATTAATAACTCTGGTTATTAACTGAGATAAAACGCCTTTTACAGGCTAGAATTACAATCCTAATTTCTTCTCAAGGTAGTGGATGTTAGTACCACCATTTTGGAAGTTTTCATCTGCAAGAATTCTCTTATGCAAAGGAGTATTAGTTTTAATTCCGTCAATTACTAGCTCGTTAAGTGCATTGCGTGCGCGAGCAATAGCTACATCACGGTTTTCACCGTAAGTAATTAACTTACCAATCATTGAATCGTAATGTGGTGGAACCGTGTAGTCAGCGTAAATATGGCTGTCCCAACGAATACCTAAACCACCTGCTGGATGGAAACGTGTAATTTTACCCGGTGACGGGATAAACGTTTCAGGATCTTCAGCATTAATACGACACTCAATAGCATGACCACGAATAACAACGTCGTCTTGAGTGAATGATAACGGTTGACCCGCTGCAATTTTTAACTGCTCTTTCACTAAATCGATACCAGTAACCATTTCAGTTACAGGGTGTTCAACCTGAATACGTGTATTCATTTCGATGAAGTAAAACTCGCCGTTTTCGTATAAAAACTCAAACGTACCTGCACCGCGGTATCCAATTTCGATACATGCACGTGTACAGCGCTCGCCAATGAATTTACGCGTTTCAGCAGTAATTCCTGGTGCTGGAGCTTCTTCAACTACTTTTTGGTGACGACGTTGCATAGAACAATCACGTTCACCTAAATGTACTGCATTACCTTGGCCGTCTGCTAATACTTGAACTTCGATGTGGCGTGGGTTTTCAAGGAATTTTTCCATGTAAACCATGCTATTACCAAAGAATTGCTTAGCTTCTTGCTGTGTTAATGCAATTGAATCAATAAGTTCAGATTCGCTGCGAACAACACGCATACCACGACCACCACCGCCACCAGCAGCTTTGATGATTACCGGGTAACCGATACGCTTAGCGATTTGCATGTTGCGTTCTTTATCATCTGATACTGGACCGTCAGAGCCAGGAACACATGGAACGCCGGCTTTACGCATTGCTGCGATAGCAGACACTTTATCACCCATAAGGCGAATAGTGTCGCCACGAGGACCGATAAATACAAAACCACTTTGCTCAACTTGGTCGGCAAAATCAGCATTTTCTGCAAGGAAACCGTAACCAGGATGAATCGCTACAGCATCAGTTATTTCAGCCGCAGCAATTATGCGCGGAATATCTAAATAACTTTCAGTTGCTGATGGTCTACCAATACAGATGGTTTCATCTGCAAGCAATACATGCTTAAGATCGCGATCTGCCGTTGAATGCACAGCAACCGTTTTGATCCCAAGCTCTTTGCAGGCGCGCAATATACGAAGTGCAATTTCACCTCGGTTTGCAATGACTACTTTATCTAACATTAGAGTTGGCCTTTTAGGTTACGCTATTATTCAATGATGAATAGAGGTTGATCAAATTCTATTGGCTCGCCATTTTCAGCTAAGATAGCTCTTACTGTACCGGCTTTATCTGATTCAATTTGGTTCATCATTTTCATAGCTTCGATAATACAAAGTGTATCGCCAACTTTAACTTGCTGACCAACTTCTACATATGCTGGAGCTTCAGGAGACGCAGCAGAGTAAAAAGAACCAACCATTGGTGATTTAACTTGATGACCCGTTGGCTCAGCTGGTGCTGCTTCAACAGCTACAGGAGCCGCTGCAACTGGTGCTGCTGGCGCTGGTGCATATTGCTGTGGAGCAAATTGCGGGTAACCTGGGCCTGCACTCATGTTGTTACGGTTAATACGTACTGATTCTTCACCTTCAGTGATTTCTAGCTCAGCAATACCTGATTCTTCTACTAATTCGATAAGCTTCTTTATCTTGCGAATATCCATTACACGACCCGCCTGTTAGTTTGTGTGTTAATTTAAATTAAATTGCGCTTTGCAACCGGCTCACAGCGGCATTCAATGCTGCGTGATAACCCATTGCGCCTAATCCACATATCACGCCTTGTGCCACATCAGAAAAATACGAATGATGACGAAAGGCTTCACGTGCGTGCACATTACTTAAGTGCACCTCAAAAAACGGAATATCAACACTCAACAGTGCATCACGTAATGCGACGCTAGTATGCGTAAATGCAGCTGGGTTGATAATTATGTAATCAACCGCTTGCCAAGCATCGTGAATTCGTTCGATGAGTGCTTGCTCACTATTACTTTGAAAATGCGTTAACTCAACATCTAGACTATTAGCAGCACTGGTTAGCTCCTCCATAATCTCACTCAGCGTCTGAAAACCGTATTTATCCGGTTCACGTTTACCAAGCATGTTTAAATTTGGACCATTTATAACTAAAAGGTTAAATTTTGCAGCCATAATACGCGATATATCCTATAAGTAATGAGTTAAGCGGTTACTAACTAGTTTTTCACTTTTAAGTAAGCAGAAAAAGCAATGTAGCAACAATTTCTCACGTTAACCAACTATTATAGTGATTTCGACGTAAATAGCAGCAAAATACTGGTCTTATCAGTGTCGTGGGTACAAATATAAGAAGAATTAAGAAGGTGCCACTTAGTCAATTCAAGTGGCACTATTGCACTATTATTGTGCGCTGGCGCGCACAACTGCTAGGTGTTTAGCAAAGTCCTCAGCATTTAAAAAGCCCGTTACGCGCTGCGTACTAAGCTCTTGTCCTTGAGTATTAAAAAACAAAATACTAGGTAAACCAAACACCGTGTACTCTTCCATTAGCTCAATTGTTTTATTATCACTCTCAGTTAAATCAATTTGAATAAGCTGATAGTGGCTAAACTCACTTTGCACTTTGGCATCAGGAAAGGTGTAATGTTCAAACTCTTTACACGCCACACACCAGTCGGCATATAAATCGACCATAACCATTCGACCTTCGTCGTTTGCTTGTGCAACTGCTTCTTTTAGTTCTGCTAAATCAGCAACCTGTTTAAATTCATTATTTTGTGAGCTTACCTGTACTGTTTGTACTTGTACCGGCCAAAGGTAGTTTTTAGTTAACGTAAAGCCTGTAATAACTAATAGAGTTGCAGCAAACCATAATGCAGTTTTTAACTTGCTTTGTGTTTGGCTACTTTGCCAATGATGTAAGTACAGTGCTGTTGCTAATGCAAGCACACCTGCCATTAATAATATAATCTCGGCGCTTACTAGTCGCTCAAGTAATATAAGCGGCACAACGAGCATCACAAAACCAAACAAGGTTTTAACTTGCTCCATCCAACCACCCGCTTTAGGAAGCAATTTACCGCCAGATGTACCAAGTAATAAAAGTGGTAACCCCATACCTAAACTGAGCACGTACAGTGTTAAACCACCTACTAAGTAATCACCACTTTGCGCTACAAATAACAGTGCCGCCGACAGTGGCGCAGTAGTACAAGGTGATGCTATTAAGCCCGAAAGTACACCCATTAAAAATACGCCAACGTAGTTGCCGCCTTTTTGGTTGTTACTTACTTGGGTTAGCTTGCTCATCATACTGCTTGGCAGTTTAATTTCGTACCAACCAAACATCGACATAGCCAATAATACAAATAATAAACTAAAGCTGATTAACACAAATGGATGCTGTAAATACCCCTGCACTTGCCCACCAAGCGCCGCAACAACTAAGCCTAGTGCTGCATAGGTAACTGCCATGCCTTGTATATATACAAACGACAACGCAAACGCTTTTTTAGTTGAAAGGTTTTGCTGACCCGCAATTAAGCTAGACAAAATTGGAAACATTGGGAATACGCATGGCGTAAAAGCAAGGCCTACACCAACAGCAAAAAATATGAGTAAATTAGTTATTAAGCTCTGACTGGCTAATTGCTCAGTAAAAGTCAGTTCTTTTTCGGTGTCATCCGAATTTGTTGTAGGTTCAGTAGTTGGCTCGTTGAGTGCTGCAAATGTACTTTGCGCTGTTGCCGCTTCATCTGTAGCGCTATTTTGATCTACATTTTTAATCTGTGCGCCACTAATTACACTAAGTGGAATGCTAATCACTTCTGGTGGATAACAAAGCCCTGCTTTTGCACAGCCCTGATAGCGAACTTTAACAACCGCTCCCTCAGTGATATTACTTAACTTACTAACAACGCTCGCGGTATTAAAAAAGACTTCTGTTTTACCAAAAAATTCATCTTCAATAATTTCGCCACTACCAGAGTCACCTACTTGGATGTTTGCACCCTTGGCAATGATTTCTATTTTCTTTTTATATAAATAATAGTCTGGTGCTATATCCCAACCTACAAACAAGGTGCTGCCTTGCTGATCAAAGTCAAATACAAACGCTTGGTCTACAGGTAAAAAAGTGTGTTGAGGAGGCCCAAGTAGATCACCAAGCACATTATTAGTCGCAGCCTTTACAGGTACGGTTAATAATGTAACCAACAATAAAAAGAAAAAACGCATTAATTCAGTACCTCGTCCATCCAATTAAAATACGCCAAATTTCCCGTAGAAACTTCTAAAACCTGAATCTCTGGCACTTCGTAGCTATGTAACTCTTTTATTGTTAGAAACACATCGTTCATTTTATCTGATTTCGTTTTTATAAGTAGCTTAGCCTCAGTTGCTTCTGCAACTTCGCCTTCCCACATATAAATAGAGCCCATGTTAGGTAAAATATTTACACAAGCAGCTAGTTTTTTTTCTACCAACGCCCTTGCAAGTGTGCGTGCTTCTGCTTCGTCTTTGCAGGTCGTAAAAATCATTTTAAAATGCGTAGTCATTATGAACCTATACTTATTGGACAGTGTCTATCATCATAGTATCTGATAGCCGATACAATGTGTAGACGCTAAAATATCAGTAAAATGACGATACCTATGCCCTAACCTTGAAAAGAGACCTCGTCACCCTCATTTATATTTCATCAACTCTTTTGAGTGTCATTATTTAGAGAGCGCTATGTTTAGATTTTTATTTGTGTTGTTTATTATCATCCCTATTATCGAAATCGCTTTGCTGATTCAAGTAAGCGACGTGATTGGCGGATTTGCAACAATTGCACTTGTTGTTATTACTGCGATTTTAGGTGCCAAAATGGTTAAAACACAAGGTATGGGTGCGCTGCAAAACGTACAAGCGCAAATGGCGCAAGGGCAAATGCCAGCCAAAGAATTATTTACCGGAATATGCGTTGTAATTGCAGGTGTATTACTCCTTACTCCTGGCATTATGACTGACGTATTTGGGCTACTATTATTAACCCCTGCAATTCGTAACAAATTGGCCGCAGGCCTTGCTAGCCAAGCAACTGTTAGAATGAGCGCTGGCATGCAACAAGGGCCATCGCCGTTTGCTGGGCAGCAACATGCTGAACGAGAGCAAGGGCAAATGGAACAACCAACAACTATTGATGGTGAATATGAGAGAAAAGATTAAAAATTTATCGTTTTTTCTCTTGGAATTTTACACTCTACCCCCATTAATGAATGCAAATTAGAAAAGCTTTTTTCTGTAATGTACAGAAACTGTTAGGAGAACTAAAAAACATGAACATTCGTCCTTTACAAGATCGCGTAATCGTTAAACGTCTAGAAGAAGAAACAAAATCTGCTGGCGGTATTGTATTAACTGGCTCTGCAGCTGAAAAATCAACTCGCGGAGAAGTTGTAGCCGTTGGTAATGGTCGCGTTTTAGAAAACGGTGACGTGAGAGCGTTAGAAGTTAAAGCCGGTGACACTGTGTTATTTGGCTCATATGTTGAAAAAGTTGAAAAGATCGAAGGTCAAGAGTACCTGATCATGCGTGAAGATAATATTTTAGGCATTGTAGGCTAAACCTACTTTTCGTTTATAAACATTTAAGAATTTAGAGGAATTTAAAACATGGCAGCAAAAGAAGTACTTTTTGCAGGTGACGCACGCGCTAAAATGCTAACTGGCGTAAACATCCTGGCAAACGCAGTAAAAGTTACATTAGGTCCTAAAGGCCGTAACGTTGTACTAGATAAATCATTTGGCTCACCAGTTATCACTAAAGATGGTGTATCTGTAGCAAAAGAAATCGAACTTGAAGACAAGTTTGAGAACATGGGCGCACAAATGGTTAAAGAAGTTGCATCTAAAGCAAATGATGCAGCCGGCGATGGTACAACTACCGCTACAGTACTTGCACAGTCTATTGTTAATGAAGGCCTTAAAGCTGTTGCAGCGGGTATGAACCCAATGGATCTTAAGCGCGGCATCGACAAAGCAGTTATTGCTGCTGTTGCAGAGCTTAAAGCGTTATCTGTTCCTTGTTCTGATACTAAAGCAATTGCACAAGTAGGTACTATTTCAGCTAACTCTGATAAAGAGATTGGCGACATCATTGCACAAGCAATGGAAAAAGTAGGCCGTAACAGTGGTGTTATTACTGTAGAAGAAGGTCAATCACTTGAAAACGAACTAGATGTTGTTGAAGGCATGCAGTTTGACCGTGGTTACTTATCTCCTTACTTTATCAACAGCCCAGAAAAAGGCACTGTTGAACTAGATAACCCATTTATTCTACTTGTAGATAAAAAAATATCTAATATCCGCGAATTATTACCAACATTAGAAGCGGTTGCTAAAGCAAGCAAACCACTACTAATCATCGCAGAAGACCTTGAAGGCGAAGCACTAGCTACATTAGTAGTTAATAACATGCGCGGTATTGTTAAAGTATCAGCAGTTAAAGCACCTGGTTTTGGCGACCGTCGTAAAGCAATGCTACAAGATATCGCTGTATTAACTGGCGGTACTGTTATTTCTGAAGAAATCGGCTTAGAGCTTGAAAAAGCAACAGTTGAAGACCTAGGTACAGCTAAGCGCGTAATTATTACTAAAGATGATACAACAATCATTGATGGTGCTGGTGAAGAAGCGGGTATTAGCGGTCGTGTTTCACAAATTAAAGCACAAATCGAAGAAGCAACATCAGACTACGATAAAGAGAAACTACAAGAGCGCATGGCTAAACTAGCTGGCGGTGTTGCAGTAATCAAAGTAGGTGCTGCTACTGAAATGGAAATGAAAGAGAAAAAAGACCGCGTTGAAGATGCATTAAATGCAACTCGTGCAGCGGTTGAAGAAGGCGTAGTACCTGGTGGCGGTGTTGCACTTGTACGTGCAGCTAGCAAGCTGGTTGATTTAGTTGGCGACAACGAAGATCAAAACCACGGTATTAAAGTTGCACTTCGTGCGATGGAAGCACCACTTCGTCAAATCGTAACTAACGCTGGCGAAGAAGCATCAGTTGTAATTAACGCAGTTAAAGGCGGCGAAGGTAACTACGGTTACAACGCAGCAACTGGCGAATACAACGACATGATTGAAATGGGTATCCTAGATCCAACTAAAGTAACACGCTCTGCATTACAGTTTGCAGGGTCTATTGCGGGTCTAATGATCACTACTGAAGCAATGGTAGCTGAAATCCCAAAAGATGAAGCTGGTGGCGCTGATATGGGTGGCATGGGCGGAATGGGTGGTATGGGCGGCATGATGTAATCACCCCCTAAACACCTAGCTCAAATAAAAACCCAGCTTCGGCTGGGTTTTTAGCTATTGGGCACAAATAAAGTAAAAGCCACAGGTGTGGCTAATTAATAAAATGACTTCGCGTATCCCTTTGCTTCTTAAATGCATGCCAAGCCATACTCAGAGTTAATTTTATTTATTAAAAATTATTAAGGATATTAAGATGAATAAAAAACCTGAACTGATCATCTCATCACTCGATGCAGATAGATTGTATGACTTAATGGAATCATTGCCTGCAGGTAGCTTTGCTAATAAAGAAGAATTGGAAGCTGAACTGGCACGAGCTACAATAGTCGAACCTAAAGATATGCCATCGTCAGTTGTAACGATGAACTCAACTGTAAACTTTATTGTTGAGTCTTCTAAAGAAGAATTTACGTTAACCTTGGTGTACCCAAAGAACAGTGACTCTAGCGGCGATAAAATATCGATATTATCACCCGTTGGTAGCGCATTACTTGGGCTAAACCAAGGCGACGAAATTGAGTGGCCTAAACCGAGTGGCGGCTTAATAAAGGTAAAAATAAAAGAAGTAACCTATCAACCAGAACGTGCTGGTGAATTACACAGATAAACACTTTATGCACTTAGTACTAAAAAATCGATTTAAAGTAAACCCAGCCTCGGCTGGGTTTTGCTTTTTATTATAAAGCAGATTGATATTGTTTAATTTATACCCACATCTAAGTTACGTATAACTAAGATTTATATTAAATGGATTTATTAAATAATAACGGAATATTCATCTTCTTTGTTTTTGTTGCCCTTGTGACTGGGTTATTTTCATTCGTAGTTTGGGCTATGCTCAAAATGGTCACGTGGGGTAAAAGTATGTCTAAGGGGGCTTATTTATTTTTGGCATTCTTTCCGCTTATTTCTATTATTCCTATCCCACCGCCTACATACGAAAATGTACAAAAAGCAAAACAAGAACAAAGAAAACGCAAAGAAGACTCAGGTGATCCACCCGATGATGAAGACGAACTCGTAAGTTAATTCATATTACATACTGCGGGCATATACCCTGCATAATCGTTTACTAAATATGATAAAAAGCACATTTATTTAATAGTACGGAGTGATCTAAACATGACTAACGTTCAACAGCATATCGGCAGCATTGCATTAGTTGTTAAGGACTACGACGAGGCAATTGAGTTTTATACTCAAAAGCTTAACTTTGAGTTAGTGGAGGATACTGATTTAGAAGATGGTAAACGCTGGGTGTTGATTTCACCTCCAAATTCAAACGGGGCTAGTTCAAATGGGACTAATTCGAGCAGGACTAATCTACTGCTTGCTAAAGCCACAACACCCGAACAGATCAGCGCTATTGGTAATCAAACGGGTGGGCGCGTGTTTTTATTTTTGCATACTGATGACTTTTGGCGAGATTATAATTTAATGCTTTTTAAAGGCGTTACATTTAACGAAGAGCCTAGAGTAGAACCCTATGGCACCGTAGCGGTTTTTGAAGACTTGTATGGTACAAAATGGGATTTATTACAGCTTAATAATCAGTGAGATAAAATGCTGTTAAATATAAAAGCAAAATTTTTATTAAGCGCAGGAGTTATTGCATCTGCAGCGGCTGTATGGCATTTACTTTGTATATGGGGTGGCACTAGTTGGTTTATATTTGCTCGCGCCCCAATACAAATAATAGAATCATCACAGCAAGGTACATTCCTTGCGCCTTTAGGTAGTATTGCAATAGCTGGACTCATGTTTGCCTGTACTGCATTTGCCTTATCAGCAATTGGCTTAGTGCGTAACATAGTACTTACTAGAACCGCTTTAACTGCTATTGCAACCTTGTGTATCATACGAAGCTTAATAATTATCCCTGCATTAATACGAGCCGATACGTGGAATATTATAGCGAGCAGTGTTTGGCTTTATGTAGGTGTATGCTTTTTAGTGGGTGCAATAACGTTCCACAATTTAAAGCCGAACACTGATAGTTGAGTGACGCTTAAACTCACGTCACTTTATTAACTAACTCTCTTACAATTGCGAATAAATCACTGGGTAGCATTCCCCTTTGCCCGTCTCGCTCACTTGCAATATCACCGGCTTTAGCATGCAGTGTTACACCATAGCGTGCTGCTTCATCAATAGTTAAACCTTGGGCAAGCAATGCCCCAATAATACCAGTGAGTACATCGCCACTGCCGCCAACGGCCAATGCCGGGTTGCCATCTTCACATACCCACGTGTGCTGGGCATTATCTATTAATGTTCCTGCGCCTTTTAATACACAAGTCGCGTTATAGCGTTTAGCGCAAAGGCGGGCATAATTAAAACGATCAGATTCGATTTCGCTGGTGCTAACACTTAGCAGTCGCGAAGCTTCGCCGGGATGTGGAGTAAGTACGCATTGCTCTAACGTGTATGATGAAGCTTGCTTAGCCAGTAAATTAAGGGCATCTGCATCTATAACCAATGGCATTTTATTGTTTTGGCAATATTGCATTACTTCATCGAATGTTTGTTGTGCCCACTCGTCTTGCCCAAGCCCTGGGCCAATAACAACGCAGCTTGCCCACTCTAGCGCTTGATGTAAGTTATTACTGCTTACCATAAGTTCTGGTCTGCCAATACTAATAGGCGTTATTGAGCTTTCGTGTGTATACACTCTTACCATGCCAGCACCCGTTCTAAGAGCTGCTTCACTACTTAACCTAATTGCACCTGCAGTACCTTGATTGCCACCAACACATAAAAGTTTACCGTGGCTTCCTTTGTGACTATTGATTGCCCGCGTGGCTATTCCTTTAAAGCTATTGATATTAACAAGGGTTCCTGAAGATTGAGCGATACAAGTAAACGCATCGCCAATTGCTAAATCATCAAATACTAACTTACCGCTATATTGTTTACCTGCCGTCGTTGCGAGCCCTTGCTTAATGCCCACAAAAGTAACGGTTGAAGTCGCTTGTACTGCACATCCTAAAGGCTGCCCTGTATTTGCTTCAATACCTGATGGAATATCAATGCTTATTACGGGCTTATCACTGTTATTTACAGCTTTTATTATATTCGCAAAATTATCGCGCACTGCGTTTTTAAGGCCAGTACCAAGGAGCGCATCAATAACTATATCGCACTTATTAAGAGTGTCTTTTGTAAAATGAGAAACCACCCCACCCGCTTCAATCCATAACTGCTGCGCTTTTGCTGCATCACCGGTTAATACTTTATTAGGCTCAGCTGCGCATACTGTTACCTCTTTACCTGATTGCATAATAAGCCTAGCTACAATGTAACCGTCTCCAGCGTTGTTACCATGGCCAACAATAACTAATGTATGCTGTGCATCAAATAACTGCCATTGCTTATATATGGCCTCGCCTGCACGCTGCATTAGGGTAAATAAATCACAATGACTATTTTTAGCAGCTAAAGCTTCACTATCTCTTACTTGTTGTGCGGTAAATAAAGTTTTATTGAGCATGACGGATCCTGTAATAGGTGATACTTCACCTTATCAAATACTTATATCTAGCGGCTAGTTCTGTTAATAATTTTAAACTGCAATTTTATTTAAAGCGTAACTTAGTAAAACACTCCCGAGCCAATTTGGGCATGACCAACATGAGCACGACTAACTTGAGCAAGGTGAGCTAATTAAAGTACAATGCAGTTAATTAAAGGCTTGGCTTACTTGTAACCCAAGCCTGTTTATTTTTAGGTAGATAAAAACATGGCACAAACTCGCGGTAACTTATTTATTTTGTCAGCCCCTTCTGGTGCTGGTAAATCAAGCTTAATCAATGCGTTATTAAAAAAACACGCTGACATGAAAGTATCTGTATCACATACAACTCGCGCCCCTCGCCCAGGTGAAGAAAATGGCGTGCATTATCACTTTGTATCTACAGACGAATTTAAAGCGCTTATTGCCAAAGATGACTTTTTTGAATGGGCTCAAGTATTCGATAATTACTACGGCACATCAAAGCAGGCTATTGAGTCGCAACTTGATGCCGGTATTGATGTGTTTTTAGATATTGATTGGCAAGGCGCTCAGCAAGTGCGCAAAATTATGCCAAGCGTACAAACTATTTTTATTCTACCTCCTTCAAAAGAAGAATTAGAACAACGCTTAAATAACCGTGGCCAAGATTCGGCTGAAATTATTGCCTCTCGTATGGCAAAAGCACAATCTGAAACATCACATTATAACGAATACGACTTTGTAATTGTTAATGATGACTTTGAGAGCGCACTTGCCGACATAGAAATAATTGTAATGGCTCAGCGCTTAACACTAAAAGCGCAAGAAGATCGTCACCAAGTTTTACTAAATAGTCTGCTTAAATAATTTAAGCTTACTTAAATTAGGCTTAGGCAAGTAAAACTGATAAAAATTGAACACTGGCTATTGGCGAAAGTGGCTCCTTGGAGTAAACTACGTCTTTGCTTTTAAATTATTTTTGGAGTGCTGTGATGGCCCGCGTAACAGTTGAAGATGCAGTAGATGCAGTTGGTAATCGTTTTGACTTAATTTTAGTTGCGGCTCGTCGTGCCCGCCAAATTGCTGTTGGTGGTAAAACTCCACTAGTAGACCCTGAAAACGATAAGCCAACGGTAGTTGCTTTACGTGAAATTGAATTAGGTTTAGTTGATAGCGCTTCAATGGACTTAATTGACCGTGAAGAACAACAACACCAAGAAGCAGCAGAATTAGCTGCTGTTGCTGCCATTGTTGGTGGCAACCAATAATCGACCTCCCGGTCTGATTTAGCCAACGGCGCAGTATTTCTACTATAGCCGTTGGCAATCCTTTCATTTCATCGTATATTCGTAGCTTACCTAATTTGCTTCACTAGGGCCTGTTTATCTTTCGAGGTTAAATTTGCAGCAGTATGCTTGGTATTTAGGCAAGGCAGAGCCTATGTAGTGTGGTTATTTCCCATAAATAGGCGATAACGCAGTATAAATGCCAAACATGTGCTGCCCAAAGGGTTCTGCCTAGGGGCAATTTACTCTTTGTTGCTCGATTTTTACTTAGCCCGCTAGGCTAAAAACCTCGCGCCGCGATTAAATCGCCCCTAGATTGAACAAATTTTAATCCTGAAAGGTCAACAGGCCCTAGAACATTGGAGTGTGAATGTATCTTTTTGAAGGTCTTAAAAAGAAAATTTCAGAATACTTGCCCGCTGCTGATGTAGAGCTGGTTCAAAAATCTTACGTGGTAGCCCGAGAGGCCCATGAAGGACAAACTCGCTCAAGTGGCGAACCTTACATAACTCATCCAGTAGAAGTAACCCAAATTCTTGCAGGCATGCATCTTGACCATGAAACGCTCATGGCCGCGCTAATGCATGATGTAATTGAAGATACTGATTTTAGCCAACAAGATTTAGCCGAAATTTTTGGCGAAACTGTGGCAGAACTCGTTGAAGGTGTAAGTAAGCTCGATAAGCTCAGCTTTAAAGATAAAAAAGAATTCCAAGCTGAAAACTACCGCAAAATGATTATGGCAATGACTCAGGATATTCGAGTTATTTTAATCAAGCTTGCTGATAGAACGCACAATATGCGTACTTTAGGGGCACTGCGCCCAGATAAGCGCCGCAGAATAGCACGTGAAACGCTTGAGATTTACGCGCCAATAGCAAACCGCTTAGGTATTCACGATATTAAAAATGAGCTTGAAGACTTAGGTTTTCAAGCTTTATATCCTATGCGTCATCGCGCACTTAAATCTGAAGTAGCTAAAGCACGTGGTAATCGCAAAGAAGTTATCACTAATATCCAACATGAAATAGAAGCACGTCTTGAAGAGTCAGGCATTAAAGCGACTGTGTCAGGCCGTGAGAAACATTTATATAGTATTTATAAAAAAATGCTTAATAAAGAACTGCTATTTAACGAAGTTATGGATATTTACGCGTTTAGAATTGCAGTTGATTCTATGGATACGTGTTATCGCGTATTAGGTGTGGCTCATAGTCTTTATAAGCCTATAGAAACACGCTTTAAAGATTATATTGCTGTACCAAAAACTAATGGTTACCAATCGCTTCATACTTCATTAGTTGGCCCACACGGGATACCTGTTGAGATTCAGATTCGTACTCACGATATGGATCAGATGGCCGACAAAGGTGTAGCGGCGCACTGGATGTATAAAAAATCAGGTGATGGTGCCGGTAATACTTCGCAGCAACGTGCTCGCCAATGGATGCAAAGCTTATTAGAGCTTCAGCAAAGTGCGGGTTCATCGTTTGAATTTATTGAAAACGTAAAAACTGAGCTATTCCCAGAAGAAATTTACGTATTTACACCTGATGGTCGTATTGTTGAGCTACCAATGGGCGCTACCGCAGTCGATTTTGCGTATGCAGTGCATACTGATGTAGGCAACACTTGTGTAGGCGCTCGCGTTAATCGCAAGCCACATCCTTTAAGTCGGCCATTAGATACAGGGCAAACCATAGAGATAATAACAAGCTCAGGTGCCCACCCTAATGCAACATGGCTAAACTTTATTGTTACTGGTAAAGCACGCTTAGGTGTTCGTAATTACCTTAGAAGCCAGCATCATGAAGAGGCTATGCTTTTAGGGCGTCGTTTACTTGATTCGGCATTAGGCGAAAACAAACTAGATAGCATTGCTGATGAAAATATAGCGAGAGTACTTGAAGAGCACGAACTAACTACGCTTCTTGAATTACTTGTAGAAATTGGCTCTGGTAACTTAATGAGTATGTTAATTGCCAAGCGCTTATTGCAAAATGACAATGACGATTTAACTGATATAACAAGCCAAGCTAAAGCGACCATTATTGGTACTGAAGGCATGTTAGTGAATTACTCTAAGTGTTGCCGACCTGTACCAGGCGATGCCATTACAGCTCATATAAGCCAAGGTAAGGGCCTGACCGTTCACCGCCAAGAATGTAAAAATATTCGTGGTTGGGAAAATGAGCGCTCTAAATACTTAGTTGTAAAATGGGACGATAACCCAGAAAAAGAATATATTGCAGCTCTGAGAGTTGAAATTATTAACCATCAAGGCGCGTTAGCTAAGCTAACCAATGTTGTCGCTACAACCCAAGCCAATATTGTCGAAATTGCCACCGATGAAAAAGAAAGTAATTTATACGTGATAGATTTGGGGGTTACCGTTAAAAACCGTATCCACGTTGCTAACATTATGCGCCGCATTCGCGTTATGCCTGATGTACAAAAAGTCTATCGTAAAAAATAAAATAGGAAACACATGAATAAAGCATTTATCTCTACCGACAAAGCACCTGCAGCTATTGGCACTTACAGCCAAGCAGTTAAAGTAGGTACCGCTGTTTATTTATCTGGTCAAATTCCATTAGTTCCAGAAACGATGGAAATGATTTCAGAAGATTTTAGCGAGCAAACGCATCAAGTATTTAAAAATATTGCTGCGGTATGTGAAGAAGCAGGCGGAAAAATTCACGATTTAGTTAAAATCAATATTTACCTAACTGATCTATCTAACTTCGCCACTGTAAATGAAGTGATGAGCCAATACTTTAAACAACCTTACCCAGCGAGAGCTGCATTAGGTGTTCGTGCACTACCAAAAGGTGCACAAGTTGAAATAGACGGAATAATGGAATTACCTTCTACCAATTAAGTATTACAGGCTATAGAGCTTCTCTATAGCCTTTATTTTTCGCTCCGCACTTCGTTTTATCTGACTTCTTGACTCAAATGTAAATTTCTAGCAATCTGTAGTTGTGTTTTAAAAAACAAACTTAACTTAAGTAGTAAAAAAGGATTAACTCGTGTTTAAGCTTGCCAACAATGGAAATGTTTTACTTGATGTAAAAGAACATATTCCTCCCAGCGCTGCATTTATTTTAGAGGCTCTCGAAAAGTCAGCTTTTTGCGACTGTAAAATAGATCATGACGCTATTAATGATTTTTTTAAAAACGAAAACACACAACAAACTCTCGTTGTAGCAACAAAACACAATGCCACTTTAAATGTAACAATTAGCGACGATAAAATGCTGGCCATTGGCGAGCTAACGATTGCCCAAGGTGGAAAGTTATTAAGTTTAGAAGATGCAAAAAAACAACTCGTTAAAGCAGGCATTGTGCGTGGGTATAAACAAGCTTTTTTAGAACAGCTGCTGCAAAAACAATCTGAACACTCTGCGGGATCTGTAGTTAAAGGGATATTAGCTAAAGGTAGGCTCCCAAGCGATGGTTTAGCCACTAAACTAATAACAACCGTAGAGACTTTAAAAGACCGCTTAAAAGCGCCCAAGCTCAAAGAAGATGGCAGTGTGGACATGCGCGACTTTGGCAAGCTTGCAAGCGTAGAACCTGGCTCTGTGCTTATTCGCCAGCAACCAGCAACCCCCGGTAAAGAAGGCTTTACCGTAATAGGTGACATACTGCCCGCAAAGCCCGGAGAAAATAAACAATTAGTGGCAGGCGAAGGGACTGAAATATCAAAAATGAATCCGCTTGAGTTAGTCTCTACTATTGCTGGTGTTCCGGTTGAAATTAATAATGGTATGCGTGTCGACGATATTTTTACCATTTCAGATGTAAATGTAAAAAGCGGCCATATTGACTTTCAAGGCAGTGTTATTGTTACTCGCAATATAGACCCTGGGATGAAAGTAACTGCCAAAGGCGATATTACTATATTTGGCACGGTTGAATCAGGTGAGCTTACCGCAGGCGGAAACATCACTGTTAAACAAGGCATTATTGGCCATCAAAAAGTGGATAGTAAGTCACTTTCTTGCAAGCTAATTGCGCTAGGTGATATTCATGTATCTCACTCACAGTATTGTTATCTCGATGCAAATAATATTTTTATTGATCGCCAAACAAGCCATTGTGTAATGAAAGCTAAACGCTTACTGCAAGTAGGCCAACCAGACTTACCTAAAGGTAAAATATTTGGTGGTGAAATACTTGATGCAACAACTCTCATTGCTGGCGAAATAGGGAATGAATCAGGTGCTAAAATGATTATTAATTTAGCAGCTTCTGGTGCTGAAATAACAGCGGATACTGATAATTGCTTTAGAGACTTAGCTAAAACAGATGCACAATTAGATACGCTGCAAGCAGCGCTAGAAAAAACTGATTTAGTGAAGGATGCCGAAAAGAAGAAAATATTAATCACTAAAATTGGAGCTACTCAGAAACATTATTGTGAGCAAGCAGAGAAATTAGAAAAACGTCTTTCAAACTTAGATCATGACTTACACGATTTACTTAGCGACGCTAATTTAACGGTGAATTCTGTTTTGCATTCAGGCGTAGAGATTCATATTTTTGATAAAGTACTTAAAACAATCCGCAATTACCCTCCGTGCAACGTTAAACTTTTAAATAATAAAATTGAAATAGAGTTTAAAACACACTAAAAAATTGAGTGCTCTATTGAGCACTCAAATTAACTCACTTTTTTACAATTTAAAGTAAGCCACTTACCGTATCATAAGTTTGACTTGGCCATACACCCACTTGTACTTGGCCAATATGCTGCTTTTGTAGCAATAGCATCGCTAGCCGCGACTGCCCTATTCCACCGCCAATCGTTTGCGGAAATTTACTTTGTAGTAGCGCTTTATGCCAATCAAACTCTAAGCGGTCTTCATCTCCAGTTGTACTTAACTGCGCTTTTAAAACCTCAGGGCTTACACGTATACCCATTGATGATATTTCAAATGCATCTTCAAGTACTGGGTTCCATACTAAAATGTCACCATTTAAACCCATATATTGATCGCATGTTGGCGTAGACCAATCATCGTAATCTGGGGCTCTTACATCATGAATTTTGCCATCTCCAAGCGCGCCACCAATACCAATTAAAAATACAGCACCATATTCTTGTGCAATGGCTTTTTCGCGTTGCTTAGCACTAAAGTCAGGATACATTCTACGTAGCTCTTCACTGTGTACAAACTTAATATCGTCCGGTAAAAAAGGCGTCAAACCATAAGACTCACTTACAAAAGCTTCCGTCTCTTTTATCCCTTTATAAATAGACTGAACAGTTTGCTTTAGTGTTGCCAGCGAACGCTCTGTCGTTTCGCTAATTACTTTTTCCCAATCCCACTGATCAACATATACAGAATGAATAGGACTTAATGAATCTTCATCTGGGCGCAAAGCCTTCATTTGAGTGTAAATACCCTCACCAACACTAAAGCCATAAGTTGCCAGTGTTTTACGTTTCCACTTAGCCAGTGAATGCACCACTTCGTAGCGGCTATCTGTAATCGCTTTCACATTTACAGCAACTGCGTTTTCATGGCCACTCAAGTTATCTTGCGTACCGTCGCCAACCTTAGCCAAAATTGGGGCTTGAACCTCAACCAACCCAAGTTGGGTTTCAAGTTGTTGTGAAAAAAATTGCTTAACTTTACTTATTTGCTGCTGTTGCTGCACATAGTGTGAACTCATAATAATTGGCCTCATTCCCAGTTATTGTTACTTGCTTAATTGATAAAAAGCGCTCTAACTAGCGCCCTTAATGAAGTTAATGTAACGATTTAAAGGATTAATTCAACATCCCATAACAAAAATAGCTTTAATATATAAAAACCATCAATTAAGTGGTATAAAAAGCATATATTCGATAATTTTATGACAAATATATAATGGAAAATTATTTAATCGATAATCTCGATAAACAGATACTTCATGCGTTAATGGCAAATGCCCGTACTGCGTATGCCGAATTAGCAAAAAGATTTAATGTAAGCGCAGGGACAATTCACGTAAGAATTGAAAAAATGAAGCAAGCAGGGATCATTACAGGAACGCAATTAACGATTAATACTAAACAGCTGGGCTACGATGTGTGCTGCTTTATAGGCATTAATTTAAATAACGCACGTGATTACCCGCAAACGCTTATAAAGCTAGAAGCATTGGAGGAAGTGGTAGAGGCTTATTACACAACAGGTAACTACAGCATATTTATAAAGGTAATGACAAAGTCCATTGATCACTTACAAGATGTGCTGATTAATAAAATACAGGCAATAGAAGCCATTCAGTCAACAGAAACACTTATTTCTCTACAAAATCCAATTAGCCGTACGGTAATGCCTTAACTGCAAAAATCTCGTATAATTGCCGAAAAAAGAGGATAACCATGCAGCAAACTCGCTATCAAAGAATCGAAGACGTACTTTCGCGCCGTCAAACAGACCTAACCGTGTGTTTAGAAGACGTGCACAAACACCATAACTTATCTGCAATAGTACGAAGTGCTGATGCGGTTGGTTGCCATCACGTACATGCTGTATGGCCTGAAAAGCAAAAATGGCTAACAAACAATACCTCAGGTGGTAGCAAAAATTGGCTAGAGACGCACCTGCATAGAAATATTGATGATGCCGTTACTGCAATGCGTGAGCGCAATCCAGAAATACAAATATTAGCGACTCACCTATCAGAAGATGCCGTTGATTTTAGAGAAGTAGATTACACCAAGCCAACGGCCATTATTGTTGGACAAGAAAAAACGGGGATATCAGAAAAAGCCCTAGAATATGCCGATCAAAATATTATTATTCCAATGCAAGGCATGGTGCAATCGCTAAATGTTTCGGTTGCTGCTGCGCTAATATTGTTTGAAGCACAGCGCCAACGTGAGCTGGCTGGTTTATATAATAGAGATATGCTGAGCGCCGAAGTTAAACATCCACTTTACTTTGAAGGCTGCCACCCTATTATCGCAAGGCAGTGTAAACAAAAAAAATTACCTTATCCTGCACTTGATGAAAACGGCGAAATAGTCGCTGACGAGCAATTTTGGCAAGCTTTAAAACATACTTGATGGACTAAAGCTCTGTAAGTACACTTAGCCTACTCACAAATAATAAGATTGATACACTTTGTCTAAACCTAGCTTAAATCAATACCCAATTACAGAGCTCAAAGGGGTCGGCCCAAAAATGGCTGAGCGTTTGTTAAAGCTAGGTATTTTAACTGTGCAAGATATGCTTTTTCATTTGCCACTTCGCTATGAAGATCGCACTCGCTTATACGCGATTAATGAACTGGCATTGCATAGCCATGTGAGTGTTGAAGCAACAATTGAAACAAGCCAAATTACGTTTGGTAAAAGGCGCATGCTTGTTTGCCAAATCAATGATGGTACTGGCAGGCTAACACTACGATTTTTTAATTTTACCGCCGCACAAAAAAACGCATTTAGTGCAGGTAAAATAATACGTTGTTTTGGTGAAGTGCGACGTGGCCGCGTTGGCTTTGAAATGAGTCATCCTGAATACAGCATCAGCGATACCTCTAACGAGCAACCAGTAGCGACGACATTAACGCCTGTTTATTCAACAACCGAAGGTTTAAAGCAACTATCGATTAGAGCTTTAAGCGAGCAGGCTATTGATTTACTACATAAATACTCAGTAGAAGAACTACTGCCTTCACAGTGGCAGCCATCAAATATGCAGCTAAGTGACGCCTTATTATTACTGCACCGCCCACCAAATGATGTTGATGTAACTGCATTAGAGCAAGGTACTCACCCTGCTCAACAGCGCCTTGTATTTGAGGAGTTACTTGCTCAAAACCTCAGCTTATTAAAAGTACGAGAGCAAGGGCAACAAGTTAAAGCCGTGGCATTAAATCCGGTAAACACATTAGAAAGCCAATTTTTAGAGCTGCTTCCTTTTGCACCCACAAATGCGCAAAGCCGTGTAGTTGCTGAAATTAAAGGTGATATGCAACACGCGTATCCAATGATGCGTTTAGTACAAGGCGATGTAGGCTCAGGTAAAACCCTAGTAGCAGCACTTAGTGCACTAACAGCCATTGCGCAGGGCTTTCAAGTAGCTTTAATGGCTCCTACTGAAATTTTATCAGAGCAACATGGCGTTAATTTTACAACGTGGTTTAATCAACTAGGTATAACCGTTGCTTGGCTTGGCGGTAAAACAAAGGGCAAAGAGCGCGTAGCAACACTTGAAAAAATAGCCTCTGGTGAGGCGCAAATGATTATTGGTACTCACGCTTTATTTCAAGATGAAGTTAAGTTTAATAACTTAGTGCTTATCGTTATCGATGAACAGCACCGCTTTGGTGTCCACCAGCGTTTATCACTGCGTGAAAAGGGTAAGTTTGGTGATTGTTACCCTCATCAACTAGTTATGACCGCAACCCCCATTCCACGTACGCTCGCTATGACCGCCTATGCCGACTTAGAAACCTCTGTGATTGACGAGCTACCACCTGGGCGTACGCCAATCACAACAGTGGCACTTCCTGATACTCGCAGAGACGATATTATTGCCCGCGTTAAATTAGCGTGTAACGAGCAAGGCCGCCAAGTTTATTGGGTGTGTACACTTATTGATGAATCTGAAGTACTGCAATGCCAAGCCGCCGAAGACAGTACACTGCAGTTAAAAGAGGCGCTACCAGAGCTAAACGTAGGCTTAGTACATGGGCGAATGAAATCAGCTGAAAAACAAGCCATTATGAGCGAGTTTAAAGCAGGTAATATACATGTTTTAGTTGCCACGACGGTTATTGAAGTTGGTGTAGATGTCCCTAATGCGAGCTTAATCATTATAGAAAACCCTGAGCGCTTAGGCTTAGCACAGCTGCATCAGTTACGTGGGCGAGTTGGCCGTGGCGCTACTGCATCGCATTGCGTGCTTTTATACCACGCACCACTGTCTCATACTGCTCAAAAGCGATTAGGTGTACTACGCGATAGTAACGATGGTTTTGTGATAGCTGAGCGCGATTTAGAAATTCGTGGCCCTGGTGAAGTACTCGGTACAAAACAAACAGGGTTAGCCGAGTTTAAAATTGCCGATCTTACCCGCGATAAGCACATACTTAACCAAGTTAGACCGATTGCACAGCAAATGCTTAAGCAACACCCAGAGGTTGTTGACCCACTAATTCAACGTTGGTTGGGTAACAAGCAAAATTACGCGCAAGCGTAACCACTCTATTTTCGATACTTTTGAGTTTACTAAGTTAATTTACTAAATTAGCTTACAAAGGATATAAAAAAGCCAGCCCTAAACAATATAGAGCTGACTACTGATATCTAAGCTAAGCAGCATAAAAGCGATTAGCGCCTTTTACTGCTCTTAGTTAAATTTAAGCTTTGTTAAGCTCAAATATAAGCGATGTTTGCGGGAATGATATTGGCATTTGTAAACCAAACTGCATTAGCGCTTCACCTGTAAATGTTTGACCATTTACCGCAGCAATAGAAGATGGGCGATACTCTTCAAATTTTACCGGCCACACTAAGTTAAGTGTGTACTGCGCATCGGCATCTAGGCCAACAAAACGTAATTTATTAGGCGCTGTACGCGGTGTTTCGCGAACACTGTTATACGCAAATAACGCTTTTGTTTTTTGCTCATCGATTAAACCAAAGTTAATTGATAAATCGTCGCTATCAAGGCGGTACAAATCGGCGCTATGAATAAAGTCACGATGCTCTTTATGAAGTGCTATTGCCGCCTTAAGTGAATTGTATTCGTGATCGTTCAGTTCACGTGGGTCCATTTCGATTCCCATGTGGCCAAACATTGATACCGCAGCACGCATTTCAATACTTACATTACGCCCTGTGATATGACAATCGCGTGGGCCTACGTGTGCACCCATAACCGACGATGGGAAAAAGAACGAACATCCACGCTGTATTTCAAGGCGATCAAGCGCATCGTTTGAATCTGACGTCCATACACGGTCAGTGTGTGCAAGTACGCCGTAATCTACACGTGCACCACCTGACGAACAGCTTTCTATTTCAAGCCCTGGGTGCGCCGCTTTAATACGGTCAATTAAACGATAAAGTGCTAATGTTTGCTGGTGCACTGCTGGCTTACCATCAAAATTACCCGCATGGTTAATATCGCGGTTCATATCCCATTTAATGTACTTAATAGTTGGGTATTCAACTAAAATATCGTCAATTGCTTTGTATAGGTACTCAACAACCTCAGAGCGCGTTAAATCAAGTACTAGCTGATTTCTAAAGCTTAACTGTTCGTTGTTTTGAGAGCCTAAAACCCAATCAGGATGCGCGCGGTATAAATCACTATCTGGGTTAACCATTTCTGGTTCAAACCAAATACCAAACTCCATACCTAAGCTATTCACATGATCTATAACTGGTGATAAACCATCGGGGTAAATTTTGTAATCTACTGTCCAATCACCTAAGCCAGCGTTATCGCCACGGCGGCCTTTAAACCAACCATCATCAAGTACAAAACGTTCAATACCTAGCGGGGCCACTTTGTCGGCTAGTTGCTTAAGCGTATCTACGTCGTGATCAAAGTAAATGCCTTCCCATGTGTTGTAATGCACAGGACGCGTTTTTTCACGCTGTGCTTGGCTAAGTAAATTAGCTTTAACAAAACGATGAAAATTACGAGAAAGCGCACTAAAACCTTCACTCGAAAACGAGCCATAAATGCTCGGGCTTTGATACGTTTGACCTTTAGCAAGCGTAAGCTCACCAGGAAGTAATAGCTCACCCATTTGCACGTAACGACGACCTTCAGCTAAAAGCTCTGCGCGTAGTTTATTATTACCACTCCAACCTAAATGAAAGCCGTAACATTCGCCGTGCTGCTCGCCTGCATTTTCGTTATGCACTAATAAACCAGGGAATACATCGTGTGATGTTTTGCCTTTACGGTTTTCACGAACAAAACTGCCTAAGACTAAATCAACCGATTGACGTTGAAATTCATTTGACCAACGACCTTCAAAGCTCACTATTTTGCTTACGCTATCTGGCAATTGAAATGTTGGCGCGGCGCAAAAATTAACGCCCAGTGGTGAGTCACCTAAATTAGTTAATACGGTATGCGCGCTAAGTACGTCAGTGCTTTTATCAAGTGTAATGCTGTGCACGACTTCAATACCACGAAGCTTATCTACGCTTACAAATTCAAGTGTTGCGGCTGAAGGCTGACGAACTTCTTGAAGTTGTGGCCCTACTGACCATGCGATTGAATCATTTACTAGCTCAAGCCCTGGCGCACCAGTAAAGCCTTCGCCTAATAACGGAGATAGAGAAATAGGCGCTTCTTCAACCACGGCACATTTTACTTCTTGACGCGTAGCAAGCTGAGTTAGCATTGTTTCTGTTGTTTGCTCAGATAGGCGTTTACCAAAGTACAGTAACGCCGGTGTTTTGCTCTGGCAGTCGAAAATAACGGTGCTGTTTACACTGTCTAATCGATAAAATGATTTAGTGTCGGCCATGATTTTCCTATCCTCTTGTTCATTGTGTGAGTTATAAATATAACGAAAATTAGTAAGCTACACTATTTACTAAATGTATCTCTTTGCTTGAGCCACAATCTATCAGATGGTGACACTCAATAATAATAGTATATATCATACAAATTAGGTTTTGATAGTCTTTACATCGCAAATAGTCAGATAAACTCACTGGAAGTACCACTGTAATAAAAAGTATTAAACTAACCTTCGCTTGGAAGTTCTCATGTTGCTTTTAATACATATAAAAAATCGGCCAGAGTTTCCCCATGACCGATTTTGTCAGCTTAAACTATTTATAATCTATTTTTGTACTTGTCCTGCGTCATCAAGTGCCGGTGTTTTACCTGCCCACTGCGCATTCAAACCAAATACCACTTTATTTACTATCAATGCAAAGGCTACACATACAATCAGTGTAATTGGCATTAAGTGAATGTAATGAATGTCAGTATGTAGTGGTGAGTTTGCAAATGTAAGCATGCCGTACATTACAACACCTAAAATTACTGCTGCAATACCTGCACGTGCATCCACATTTTTAAATAATAAGCCCACTACAAAAATTGAGAATATAGGCATACTTAATAAGCCATTTAATTGCTGTAGTAAGTTAATAATGCTATCTGCTTGCTGGTAAATTGGTACAAGTACCAGTGTTAAGCTTGTGAGTAGCAATGTTACGTAACCACTTAGCTTTACAACACTTGGCTCTTTATTAAAGTACGCTTCGTGAATGTCACACACATATAGTGCTGTAGCTGAATTTAATAAGCTGTTGTAAGTAGAAAGCACAGCTGCTGCCATTGCCGCTGCGAACACACCGGTTAACCATGCTGGCATTACATCACCCACAATTCGACCATAAGCAGCGTCGCCAATATCGCCATAAAGTTTAAACGAAATAATACCCGGTAATACCACAATTGCAGGGACGATTAAAAAACGAATACCCGCAGCTGCAAATATACCTTTTTGCGCTTCTTTAACATTAGGTGCTGCCATTGCTCGCTGTGTGATTGTTTGGTTAGTACCCCAGTAATACATTTGAATAAAGATCATACCGGTTAAAAGTGTTGGCCACGGAATAGGTGAGTCAGCATCGCCTATGAGTGTTAAGCGCTCCTCAGGAATACCCGTAAAGTCATAATCAATCGCATTAAGTGCTAAAAACACGACTAAAACAGCCATGCCTAGTACAAGTATGCCATTGTAGGTATCCGATACAGCAACTGCTCGCAGGCCGCCAAAAAACGCATAAACAGCACCAATAATGGCAAATGCGGTGGCAATATACATTAGCGGAATATCAACCTTAAACATGGTTTGCATAAATAGCGCGCCAGAATAAATAACCGCTGGCATATAAATAAGTGCATTACCTAAAAAGAATAAACCACCAATAACAGCGCGAATATGTTTGTTGTTATAGCGCTTTTCTAAAAGCTCTGTGGTCGTTGTACAGTTGTATTTGTAATAAACAGGAATGAACACTTTGGCTAAAATAATCAAACCTATAATTGCTGCAAGCTCCCACCAAACCAGTAAAGCCATTTGGTTACCATTCATACCTACAAGCTGATCAGTACTTAAATTAGTTAATGTGATTGAACCTGCAACAAACATCCAAGTAAGGCCACCGCCCGCTAAAAAATACTCTTTGGTTTGGCTTTGTCCGTTATTGCGATTTTGGCCTCGGCATTTCCAATAAGTAAGGCCACCAATTAAAGCGGTGACAAAAACAAAAACCACCAGCTGTAAAATGTTATCTGACATGTGTGTGTCTCCTGCGCGTTATGCGCAATGTCTGTGTAATAAAAAAGTGCACGCTACAGCGCGTGCGCATCTCGACTTAGTTCTAACTTAATCTGCTTTAAAGGCATAAGTTCGGGACGTTGGTTATGCAGCTTTACCAATGCATTTAACTGAAACAGTGAAATAAGCATGCTGTTAAGCACACTCAAGTAACCCTGCTTTTGTAGCTCTGCAATGGTATTGCTACCTAATGTTTGCAGTTTGTCTTCATCAACGGTGCTCAAACCTTGAATAGTTTGGGTTTCGCCTTGTTCAAACTGCAATACAATATCTATGTTTTTAATGAGCCCTAACCGCGCAACTTCTTGGGTAAATTGATACGTTTGATAGTCATTTTTTAAGTCGCTTTCTAACAGTTTTTGCTGTGCACTTAAAAATAAACTCGGATTACCTTTAGCATCAAATAGTGCCTCACCTTGCTGCGTGTTTACGGCTGAGCTTTGATCATCAATCGCGATAAAATAATCGCTACTATTTGTTTCTCGAGTCATTAAATAAAGAGGCTGGGTTTGCATACATACCGGTGTGTAAAGTGCCTGCCATTGGTTGTTATTAACCAATAAACTTTGACCTGCACTAAAGCTGGTTAACGCTGATACTGTATAACTGCCATTTTGTGTATTGCGTGCTAAAAAAATAGGTAAGTCGCAGGCTGCTTTTGCTATTTCATTTGCTCTTAAATTAACTAAATGCTGCGTTTTTGCATATTCAACGGCTGCATTGGGGTTAATTTTTAATGTTTGGTGTTTGGTGTTTACTAGTTCACTAATAGCCATAGTTACACATCCTTAAACTGGGTTAGCTGCTAACCACTGCTCTATAAAAGCACGGTGAGGTGGCAAAGTTTGCAACATCTGCTGTGTAAGCTGGCTGTTACGTTCAATTATTTGTTTGGCTTGCACATGTTGTGAATACAAATATGCTTGTTTAGTAAAGTCAGGCTTAAAGCCCATACCGTACAAAACATACTGATAACTGGCAGCAGGGAATAACTCTAATGCGCCATAAAAATCTTGAATAAGCGGGCCACGGCTTCCCCAAAGAAGTAAATCTTCTTGCAGGGTTTGTGGAATAGTATTGAGCTGTACATGTGCTTGCCAGTAAGGCTCTGGGCGCTTGGTTAGCATGTAATGAAGCTTTAAAAAGTCGATAATACGCTGCCAGCGGTAATCCATTTGCTCGTTAAAGCGTTTAGCTACTATAGGCATTACTTGTGTATCTGCTGGCATGTGCTCTGCTACAAAGCGTGCTGAAATTTCAACAAGCATAATAGCGGTTGCTTCAAGCGGCTCTACAAACCCTGCTGACATACCAATAGCAACACAGTTTTTATGCCAAAACTTCTCACGGTATCCTGATTCAAAACTAATTTTACGGGCAGTTAAACCGTTTGCTGCATCGCCTAAATAGTCTCTTAGGTTTTGCTCTGCTTCATCGTCTGATAAAAATTTGCTTGAATAGACATGCCCTACACCTCGGCGGTGCGTTAAACCTATATCCCAAATCCATCCAGCGTTTTGCGCTGTTGCTATGGTATGGCTGGCTAAGGAGTCATCGTTTTCATCGTAAGGGACTTGCATCGCCAGTGCGCTGTCGTTAAATAGCACGTGGTCCATTTTTTTAAACGGTACGTTGAGCGCTTGGCCTAATAACAATGATGAAAAACCAGTACAGTCTATAAATAAGTCGGTGTTTATAGTGCGGGTTTGATCTTTTAGAGTAAGCACATTTATTGCACCATCGTCATCAAGCTTTACCTGATCAACAGTACCAATAATATGCTCTACGCCAAGCTTACTTTTACAATGCTGTTTAAGCATTTCTGTAAAAGCGCCGGCATCTAAGTGATAAGCGTAATTACAATTACCTTGATATTCACCTTGCGCTATACCTCTTGGGGCTAAGCTTGCTTCGCAAATATCATGTTGAAAATTAGTTTGCTGTGCAAAGTCTT
The DNA here is from genome assembly GCF_000497875.1 of Pseudoalteromonas sp. S8-8. Lineage (NCBI taxonomy): Bacteria > Pseudomonadati > Pseudomonadota > Gammaproteobacteria > Alteromonadales > Pseudoalteromonadaceae > Pseudoalteromonas > Pseudoalteromonas sp. S8-8. Next base: position 82,151 of record NZ_AUTR01000011.1, on the reverse strand, counting down.
CAACATTATCTAAATATGGGGCTAAATCTATACGGCCGTAGCCTAGCGGTACAGTAAATGGATGGTAGTAAAAGTCATTATTGCCATGAGTCCAATTTACAAACTTCCCGCCTTGTTTGAAGGTAGCATTACAGGCTTTAAACACATCGACTTCACGCAAGCCTATTTGCTGAAGTGTGTTTTTCATCGTGGGCCAGGTACCTTCACCTACGCCAATAGTTGGAATGTCTGACGATTCAACCAACATCACTTTTAAGCCATCACCATTTTGACCTTGGTGATACGAAGCTATAATTGCAGCGCTCAGCCATCCTGCTGTACCACCGCCAACTACTGCTACTGTTTTTATTGCTTTATTCATAATGGACTACTCTTTGAGTATTTTTGATAACGTTTTATACAACAAATGCCCGTTAGGGCATTTTGATTTAATGTGTATTCATTTTAGCCAATTAGGTTAACTAATATACATTACTGCTAAATTAACCTAATTGGTATTAGCACCTTGGTGCTGTAATGAAAACTAAGAGGCGAAAAATACGCCTCCATCATTAATTAAAACGATCCGCGAATACCAAACGCGTAACGTGAGCCATTATCTTCTACTGAATAGATTTGGTTAGCAAAACGACCTGTTTGTACCAACTCTTCTTCAGTGATGTTGATACCTTCTGCAAAAATAGTGAAGTTTTCGTTAATATCGTAGCTTGCACTAATATCCCACTGACCGTAAGTTTCTACGTTCACTGGTTCACCGTTAAAGCCGTTATCAACTAAGCGTAAAAAACCTTCACGGTTGTTAAATGCAACACGTGCTTGCCAGTTATCTTGCTCATAGAAAAATATTAAGTTTTGTGAATCGCCTAAACCTTCAAGTGCAAATGTTTGTGTAGTGTCTGCGCCCACGCTAATGTCGCTGTTTACTACTGTTGCATTGGCAATAAAACCAAAGCCATTTTCAAACATATGAGTTACACCAACTTCGTAACCCGTTACTTTAGCTGATTCGCCATTTTGAGGGCGAGTCACTGTGTAAACTTCTGAGCTACCAATAAGTTCGTCATCTGCTTGGTCTGTACATGTAGTACACGCAAAATCAGGACCTGAACGGTCAGACATTTCGTATGTTTCTGCACCTGTTAGGGTAACAATAAAGTCATCTACTTCTTTACTAAATACTGCAAAGCTAAATAAGTTAGCATCGTTGTAGTACCACTCGTAAGAAATATCCCAGTTTTCAGACTGGAATGGTTTAAGTGCTGGGTTACCACCACTTGCCGTTAAATTTTGACGACGTGGCTCGTTAAAGTTTGTCGCAGGAGATAACTGAGACATCGTTGGGCGAGTGATACTGTCGTACGCTGCAAAGCGTAAAATCATGTTATCTTGCAGCTCTAACTTAACATTTAAAGAAGGGAGTAAGTTTGAGTAGCTAGTACCTTGTTCAATGCTTGTAGCCGGGCCAAATACGTTAGCAAACAATGTCGCATCTGACGTTGGTATTACATCGCTAATAAAGCTTTGTATTGCAGCCACTTCAATATCAGTTTCTGAGTAACGCGCGCCAAAGTTAACTGTTACAGGCATATCTGAAAGGTCAAAACCAAGCGTAAAGTCCATGTATAAGCTAGTGATGTCTTCGTTAATTGTGTAACGGTTATTTTGTAGTGTTGGCTCTACTGGGAAACCTTGATCGGCTAAGTAATCAAGCATTTTATCGCCATCGTAGCTATAAAATGTATCGATTAAACCAGGGAAGTAGTTACTCGCTGTATAAGCTTCAAAATCAATTGCATCAAGTGGTGCTTGTGTACCATAACCACAGAACTGACATTGACTACCAAAGATTTGAAAGCTTGATTTTTCACGTTCTTGGCGATAAGCACCAAAGTTAATGCGATCAACGGGGCCTTTATCTGGCACATATTCAAAATCGGCTTTTACTTCAGTAATTTCATCTTCATCTGTAAATTGATTACCAATTTCGTTGTAATGAAGTCGCGCTAGGCTTGGATCTGGCAACGAACCATTTTCAAAACCATCATGCTGTACAGTAGGAATGCTGCCTGTACCGTCAAAAGTATAGCTATTGATAACACCTACAACGTTAAAGCGATCTCTACCCGCACGGTCGTTTTCGGCTGTTGAGCGAGATACATCAAATTTAGCTTTTAATGACTCGTTTACTTGCCAGTCAACGTTAATACCAAATGCTTTATTAGTTACATCACGTGAGTTACGTGTATGTGATACAAAGTCGCTTGCAGGGTCGCCACTTGGCACGCCTAAGCCAACTTCTTGAGAGAAAGTTAAAAGCGTGCCTGTTTCAGGATCAATCGTTGCACTGCCTACGCGGTCTGGTTCAAACCACGATGCTAAATCGCGTACTGTTGAGTCAACTTCGAATTTTGAAATCATGCCATCAACAGTAATCGTAACATCGTCAGACGGTGCATATTGTAGTACTAAACTTGCATTTGTACGTTCACGGTCTTGCTCATCAACTACTTGGTCCCAGTTACGTGGAATGTAAGCATTATCAAACAATACACCATCCGTTGGGTTAGAGATTGTTTGACCGCCGCGCCAACCTGCCGTTAAAATTTGGTTATTTTGAAGTTTACGTTGTTGATTAGTGATGGCAAAAAGCACACCTAGCTTGTCATCGTTAAACGTATTACTTATTAAGAATGATGTTGATGGAGATACTTCTTCAGAAAGGCTTTCGTACATACCTTTAACTGAACCTAAAATATGTAAACCACCAAAATCAAAAGGGCGTGCTGTAGTTACGTTAACCGTACCACCAATGCCGCCTTCTTGAAGAGTTGCTGTATTACTTTTATAAATATCAGCACCGGTGATTTGATCCGCGGCCAATACATCAAAGTTAAATTCACGACCTGCGCTGTCTGTCGCAATTTGACGACCATTAACAAGTACAGTATTAAATTGTGGACCAAAACCACGAATAGTTACCGCTTGGCCTTCACCACCACTACGGTCAATTGCTACACCTGTAATACGTTGCAGAGATTCTGCTACGTTTAAATCAGGAAATTTACCAAGATCTTCTGCTTTAATCCCGTCTGTAACAACATTAGATGCTTTTTTATCTAACATTGATGAACGTAAGCTGCTGCGGATACCCGTTACTGCGATAACTTCAACATCTTCATTTACTACTGTAGGCGTATTGCCTTCAGCGCCTTGAGCTGCAACGTTTCCGCTTGCCAATATGCCAGTGATAGCAATACTGATCGCGGTTTTCTTGTTGAACGATAACTTATTGTTAATTATCATTTTTTAAAAACTCCTGATTGTGTGTAGTCGTTGTGTCGTTGTGGTAGTGCATATAGTTTCAAATACTATTTATATTATAAATACTTTAAACCAGCAAAAAGTGCAACCTTTTCCTGAATTATGGATAGCATTTAATCACTGTATTTTTGCTTTTAATTTTCTTTAAATTAACATTAGAATGCTGTATTCACTCAGAAAATGCGTAAATAATAACCTGTTCGTAATCCTCTCCCGGTAATAAATTAGCTTTTGGAAAATTTTCACGATTTGGCGCATCTGGCCAATTTTGCGCTTCAAAACACAAAGCTTGTCGTGCTTTAAAAGGCGCACCTACAAAGTTAGCGGTGTATAACTGCATACCTGGCTGAGTGCTTTTGAGCGTTAAATTAACCTTCGTGTGTGGCGAGGTTAATGTAGCCATCGTCTTTAAACTGCTGTCATCATTAAAAATATAGCAGTGATCAAAGCCATTTCCAGCTTCTAGTTGAGGATGAACGGCGCTTAAGGCCTCACCAACTTGAGCTGGCTTAGTAAAGTCAAAGCAGGTACCGCAAACTAAAGCGGCTTCATTAAGTGGAATACTAGTTGTATCAATAGGAAGGTAACGATCGGTATTAATTTGAACAAGATGCTCATTAATTGATTCACTGCCATCAAGATTAAAATAGCAATGGTTAGTAAAGTTAACGAGCGTTTCTTTATTGGTTAGCGCTTTAAAGTGCAGAGTAAGCTCGCCGTTTTTAGCGCTAATCGTTTGCCAAACCTGCAACTCACCGGGGAAACCTTGTTCGCCGTCGGGCGAGCAATAATAAAGCTCAACTTCACTTTCAGTTTGTTTGGTTACTTGCCACAGTACTTTATTAAAGCCTTTAACGCCGCCGTGCAGGCTATTAGGGCCGTTATTTGCTTCTAGTTGATACTGCGTACCAGATAAGTTAAAACGCCCCTTTGCAATGCGATTAGCGTATCGACCTACTGTAGCGCCAAGATAAAATGGGTTTTCAAGATAGTATTGAGGATCATCGACGCTAAGCGTCATTTCTTGTTTTTTAAATTTAATGCTTTTTATTATTGCGCCAAATGGCAAAATTTCAGCTGTTAAATTTTGACCATCACTGAGCTGAATAACTTGTAAAGGTTGGTTATTGGCAATAGATGTCACACGCATTCTCCAATCAAATTACCGAATTAACATTTCCTGTTATAACGGCGCAACAATATATAATATAAATAGTATATAATTGAAGCCTGTAACTCAATCTAAATACGTTGAAATTTCTCGACAAATATTTACAGCTGCCATCATATATTTACAATAATTCAGCTCAGTATGGGCTTATGTAAAACATAAGCCTCGTAAGGTTAACTGCTTTGGTAAATGTGCTCGTTAAGCGCTGCTTTTTCGTCAATGCTAAGCGCTTGTTTTGATTTAGCAATAAAATCATACCTCACCATAACGGCCTTACCTATTGCGCAGCATTTATCGTGTTGCCATGCTTCCTGTCTCAGCGTAAAAGAGCTAGTGCCTATATGCTCTACAGAGGTTTTTACGGTCACTTCGTGGCCATAAAATAATTCGCCCACAAACGACACTTCAACTTTGGCGATAATCAATTTCCAATCATGTGGATTTAAGTCCGGTGTAAAAAACTTAAAAATAGGTCCACGTGCGACTTCAAACCATACAGGTAGTACGGTATTGTTAATGTGTCCGAGTGCATCTGTTTCGCTAAAGCGCGGCATCACTTTTTCAATAAACATAAAAATCCAATAATAATTATATAAAGGTAAACCATGACGGACTTTATACGCGTTGTTGATAACGCATTAAGCGATGAGTTTTGCGATGAATTTATTACCACATTCGCGCAAAGCCCGCATGTAAAACAAGGGGTAACATCGGGCGGTGTCGACTTAAAGAAAAAAGACAGTCACGACCTACACTTAAATAATCACCCCGAATATGCACAACAATTAAAACATATACAACAAACGACTGCACAGCATGTTTTTAAGTATGTTGAAGAACATATTTTTATGATGATTGGGGCGTTTGGCTTAAAGGTCTATCACCCAAAAACAGGTGACGTTGTCGATTTAACCCAAGAGAATTTTGAAGAAGTGGGTAAACCGCAATTACCTTTGCTAGTTCAGCAAATTTTTAGACTTGGTAATATTCAAGCGCAAAAATACGAAGTAAATAAAGGTGGCTACCCTTACTGGCATAGTGAAGTTTACCCGCAGCTACAGCATAATGAAGCACTGCATCGCGTGTTGTTATTTATGTTTTATTTAAACGATGTTGATGAAGGCGGTGAAACGGAGTTTTACTATCAAAACCGTAAAATCGCCCCTAAAAAAGGCACTATGGTAATAGCCCCAGGCTACTTTACACATACTCATAGAGGCAATAAGCCAGTATCAAACGATAAGTATATTTTAACATCGTGGGTGTTGTTTAATCGTGCAGAACAAATATATGGTGCGCCAAAGAGTTAGCGCACCAAAATCAGTATTATTTAACCGAGCAGTTCATCAAATAAATTAAACAACTGATCTAGCTCTTCAATGGTGTTGTAGTGCATACAACCAATGCGCACTACACCGCCTTTATCAAGCACATCTAATTGCTTGCACAAACCTTGCGCGTAAAAATTACCATCCCACACACAAATATGCTGCTTACCTAAAAATTCTGAAACGGCGCGTGGCTCAAGCCCTTCAAAAATTAAAGCAAAAGTAGGTGTACGCTCATTTAAGCGATCAAAGTCATCAATACCAAACAACTTAATGCGTGGGTAGTTTACCAAGCGCGTTAAAAAGTGCTCACTAAGCGCCATTTCGTGTTGTTTAGTTTTAGCAAAAGCCACACTTAACTTTTCGCGGCGTGAATGGCTATCGTCAAGTTCGCTAATTGCTGCAATGTAATCAACAGCCGCGATAAAACCCGCCATGGCTTCAAAGCTTTGTGTGCCGGTTTCCCAACGACCTGGTGCTACGTCTTTAGCTGGCTCAACTTTATAAGGCGTAAACCCGTCTAAATGTTCTTTTTTACCGTAAACCATACCTAAATGCGGGCCAAAAAACTTATATGCAGAGCAGGCTAAAAAGTCGCAATCAAGTGCTTGTACGTCTACAAGTTCGTGCGGTGCGTAATGTACGGCATCAACATAAACAAGTGCGCCTACAGCGTGAGCAAGCTCAACAATACGTTTAATATTATTAATTGAACCTGTGGTATTTGACGCATACGTTACCGCTACAAGCTTAGTGTTGCTGTTTAATAAGCTTTCAAACTGCGCCATATCTAAGCTGCAATCTGCTTCGTTAATAAGCGCTGTATTTACCTTTACGCCTTTATCTTCTGCGGCTTGTTGCCACGACGATACATTTGAGAAATGATCGGCATTGGTTACAATTATTTCATCACCAGCCTGCCAGTCGCGTGAAATAGCACGGCTAAAGCTAAATGTTAGGCTGGTCATGTTTGGACCAAACACAATTTGTTGTGAGCTAGGTGCATTAAGTAAATCAGCGGCTGCTTGACGCGCATTCGCCATCAATTCAACGGTTTTATCACTTGAAAAAAACGCGCCACCTAAGTTTGAATTATAATGACCTAAATAAGCTGTCATCGCATTAAGCACCGATGTTGGTACCTGCGAGCCACCCGGTCCGTCTAAAAATATTGGCGATTTACCATCAACGTTTTGCATTAATGCAGGAAACTGCTCACGTAATTGCGTTATGTTCATGCCTAACTTCCTTAAGACGTTAATACAAAACAATCCAGGTAACCTGGTTTGCTAGCATCAATTTTGTTCATAGGTGTTGCGTTGTGCCACACTTCACGGTCGTTTATTAATGCAAACATGCCGTCTTTTATTTCCATTTTAAAACAAGGCTCAGCTTGCTTGTTTTCGTATACAAGTAGCTCGCCGCCTTCTAAGTTTTCATGAGAAACGCCGCATATACATACATGGTCAAAACCATCTTGATGCACGCCTTCTGGCGCTGCCGGCGTATCGCTGTTAATTGCAAGCATACGGAACTGATGAATTTCAATATCACGCTGTTCATCAATACCGGTAAGTTGGCGAAACTCATTTACAATGCTTTTCATGCCTTCTGACTCAAGTAAACTTTGCTCTAGGTTTTCGTAAGTACGCTCTACATTACCTTGAAAAGTATTAATTGAATCGTCTTGAACAAATGCTTTGGTTTGTTGTAACTTTATTTCACCATTTTGCATTTTAACTACTGAGTAACGACGTTTACGAAAGGCGCCATCTGCATAAGGATTTGCAGGCAGGTTATCAAAAGAAGGCTTAACCAAATCAATATTTGCTTGGTTAACAAAACGTAGTTGCAGTAAATTCTGGTTGTTTAATGCTGTCATAAAATCTCGCCTAAAATAATGAGAATATTGATGAGGATTTTAATGCATTTTGATAGGAATTTTTGCGCGATTACTTACTTTAAAAGCAACTTAAGACTAGATTTAATACAATAATATAAAAAAAGAAGCATGAACTATCTAATATTTATTTTAGCCAATAAAAAACCCGCCTAAGCGGGTTTTTAAACAAACTCTAAAAATTATACAGCTTGTTGAATAATCACGTTGTCTGCTTTTTTAGTGTAAGCAGGCATACGGTGGAAGTTCAAGTAACGGTATGTATCTGACGCCGTTGCATTGATCTTCGCAGCATATTCTTGATACTCAGCAACTGTTGGTAATTTACCAATGATTGCAGCAATTGCAGCAAGCTCAGATGATGCTAAGAATACGTTTGCGCCATTACCTAAACGGTTAGGGAAGTTACGTGTAGAGGTAGACACAACCGTTGCTTTATCTGCAACACGTGCTTGGTTACCCATACATAGTGAACAACCTGGAGTTTCGATACGTGCGCCAACACGACCAAAAATACCATAGTAACCTTCTTCTGTAAGTTGGTCTTTGTCCATCTTAGTAGGTGGAGCAACCCAAAGCTGAGTCGGAAGTTGACCTTTAAAGCCATCAAGCAACTTACCAGCAGCACGGAAGTGACCAATGTTAGTCATACAAGAACCGATGAATACTTCATCAATTTTCTCGCCAGCAACATCAGAAAGAAGACGCGCATCATCTGGGTCATTTGGAGCACAAAGAACTGGCTCTTTAATCTCAGCTAAATCAATTTCAACGATATGCTTGTACTCTGCATCAGCGTCAGCTTCCATTAGTTCTGGGTTAGCTAACCAATCTTGCATTGCAGTAATACGACGTTCAATCGTACGTACATCGCCGTAACCTTCAGAAATCATCCACTTAAGCATAACAATGTTTGATTCTAGGTATTCAGAGATAGACTCTTTAGATAACTTAACAGTACAACCTGCTGCCGAACGCTCTGCAGATGCATCTGATAATTCAAACGCTTGCTCAACAGTTAGGTGCTCAACGCCTTCAATTTCTAGTACGCGACCAGAGAATTCGTTAATTTTACCTTTTTTCTCAACTGTTAATAAACCTTGTTTGATACCGTAGTAAGGGATTGCATGAACAAGGTCACGTAAAGTGATGCCTGGTTGCATTTCGCCTTTAAAACGAACCAAAATAGATTCAGGCATATCAAGTGGCATAACACCAGTTGCTGCTGCGAATGCTACTGCACCCGAACCTGCTGGGAATGAAATACCTAATGGGAAACGTGTATGTGAATCACCACCAGTACCTACGGTATCTGGTAATAACATACGGTTTAACCATGAGTGAATAATACCATCACCTGGACGAAGTGAAACACCGCCACGGTTCATGATGAAATCAGGAAGCGTATGGTGAGTGCTTACATCGATAGGCTTAGGATAAGCTGATGTATGACAGAATGACTGCATTGTTAAATCTGCAGAGAAACCTAAACATGCTAGATCTTTAAGTTCATCACGTGTCATAGGACCTGTTGTATCTTGCGAACCAACAGTTGTCATTTTAGGCTCACAGTACTGACCTGGGCGAATACCTGCAACGTTACATGCTTTACCAACCATTTTTTGCGCTAGTGTGAAGCCTTTATCAGAAACTTCTGTTGCTGTTGGTACTTTAAATGTATCAGTTGCGCCTAAGCCAAGAGATGTACGCGCTTTATCAGTTAAACCACGACCGATGATTAGTGGAATACGACCACCAGCACGAACTTCATCTAAAATCACATCAGATTTAAGCTCAAAAGTAGAAATCACTTTATCAGTACCATGTTGCTTAACAACACCTTCATATGGGTAGATGTCGATTTGTTCGCCCATGTTGAGTTCATCAACATTTAATTCGATTGGTAATGCGCCTGAATCTTCCATTGTGTTGAAGAAGATTGGAGCAATTTTATTACCTAAACATACACCGCCAACACGCTTGTTTGGTACGAACGGGATATCATCGCCCATAAACCAAAGTACAGAGTTAGTTGCAGATTTACGAGAAGAACCCGTACCAACAACGTCACCTACGTATGCAAGTGGTAAACCTTTGGTTTTTAATTCTTCAAGCTGAGTAATTGGACCTACTTCGCCCGCTTTATCAGGTGTGATACCGTCACGTTCAATTTTTAGCATTGCTAAAGCATGCAGTGGGATATCTGGACGAGACCATGCATCTGGTGCAGGAGACAAGTCATCAGTATTGGTTTCGCCAGTTACTTTAAATACAGTTACTGAGATCTTTTCAGCAACAGCTGGTTTATTAGTAAACCATTCTGCACTTGCCCAAGACTCAATAATTTGCTTAGCAAATGTGTTACCTGCTTTTGCTTTTTCTTCTACATCGTAGAACGCATCAAACATAAGTAATGTGTTTGAAAGGCCTTTTACTACGATCGGCGCAAGCGTTTCATCATCAAGTAGGTCAATCATAGGTGCGATATTGTAACCACCTAACATTGTACCTAACAGTTCTGCTGCTTTTTCTTTAGAAATAAGTGGAGAATTTGCTTCACCTTTAGCAACTGCCGCTAAAAATCCTGCTTTAATATAAGCAGCATCATCCACGCCTGCAGGAATGCGGTGAACTAATAAATCTAAAATGAACTCTTCTTCACCAGCCGGTGGAGTTTTAATTAATTCAATAAGATCAGCTGTTTGCTGAGCATCTAATGGCGCTGGTACGATACCTAACGCGGCACGTTCTTCTACGTGTTTACGATATTCTTGTAGCACAATATTGCCCTCTTGGTGACGTGAAAGTATCCGGTAGCGCTTCAAGCGCAAATAAGTTACCCAATACTTATAGTATTCTAACGCGTAATTATAAAGCTTTTATGGATAGATGAAAATCCATCCAGTTACGCAACTGATTATACCGATTATAAATACTATGAATAGTGGTTGTAGTAAAAACTATTTTCATGAATACTTGTTAAGTAAGAATCATTACCATTAAACAATATTAATTTATTACAGCCATAAAAAAACCCAGCACTTGGCTGGGTTTTTATTACAAACTATTTAATTAACGTAAAACTTTAACGTTTTTGATAGTTTTGATATGCGCTTCTACACGACGGTTTTCTGCGTTTGCAGCTTTAGTGTTTGCATCATTTTTAAGACGCTCTTCACCTAAACCAACTGTAGTAATACGGTCTTTAGCAATGCCATCAGAAACTAATTGCTTAGCTACTGCATCAGCACGTTTTTTCGATAACCATTTGTTGTAAGTTGCTTTACCTACAGAAGAAGTGTGACCTTCTAAAAGTACTGTTGTATCTGGGTAATCTTTTAAGAATGCAGATACTTTTTCAATATCGTTTAAGTACTGAGTAGATACTGCTGAAGCATTGTTAGGGAAAGTCACTAATAAGCTTACAGTCACTTCTTTATCTTCATATAAAGTACAACCAGTGCCATCAACTGCATCAGTCATAGGTGTGTTAGCACACTTATCATCTGCATCAGAAATGTTGTCGTTGTCGCTATCTGTAGGAGCTACAGCTACTTCAATTACCTTAGGCTCTGGAGCTGGTTTAACTGGCTCTACAGGAGCTGAATTTTGGCCAAATAAGTAGTTAATACCAATTTTAGCGCCTACATCTGTGTAACCACGGTCAAGACCTTGGTATACAGCTGTTTCAGCATTTACAAATAAGCCATCTGTAATGAAATGTTGGTAACCAACACCTGCATTTAAGAATGTATTGTCATCTACTACGTCTATTTCTTTAATACCGAAAAGACCGTAGAAAGGACCGCCATTTAAATGGTAAAGAGCATCAATACCGTAACGCTCGCCATCAATACCGTTGCGGTTGCCAGCAACTTTATCAAAAGCATTAAAATCCATATCTGCATATTCAAGACGTGCGCTCCAGTAATCACTGAAACGGTAACCGGCTTCAACACCCCAGCCAGTTGATTCATTTACATCAAGACCAGCTTGAGCACGCATGTTTTTCCAAGATGCGTCATAATAGTCGCCAAATGCGCCAATGTAGAAACCTTCTTCTTTATCAGCAGCGAATGTAGATGCGCTAGTTGCAGCCAACGCGATTGCAATTGTAAGTGATTTTAATTTCATTGTTTTCTTCCCATTTGAACAATTTTAAATTGTAGCTAATCGATACTAGCTCAATCAGTTTTATATAGACTAACTGAGCCTTTGTTAATCAATACTTAACGAAAAATAAAGTTTATAACTTTTTTCTATGCCTCGTCACAACACACATCCACTTACTATAGGCGAAATTAAAACTTTATTGAAAAATAAATATAGTAGTTTGTTGTAAATTAGTACTTAGCAAGGAATGTAAGAGCAATTAAATTAAATGCACTTATAAATGCAAAGAAATATTGCTTGGCTTTAATTCGGCGCATAATACCACCAGAATTAACATTACCCTAGGTATATGCACATATTTGATTAAAAAATGGCTCTTTTTAATCATGTAGTTATACTCAAAGTTAAGTATTAAGTACCACAAAAAGTTTGGTAATCATTATCATTTATCGGTGCAGCCTGAAATTCTGATAATTTTTCACTGTCAGAATACGGGTTACTGGCTATTTTTATAAAGCGCTGTAGCAACTCACTAGACCCAGTAGCGTTATATTGTGCAATTATTTCTTCGATCACATGATTACGCGGTATAACACGAGGATTTGCCGCTCTCATTACTTCATAACTATTATCGTCAGTTAAACTTACCCACTTAGCTCTCCATTCAATTAATGACTCAGGTACGCTTTTTTCTCCTTTTAAGGATTCAGTAAGCGCATCAAAGGTATTGGTGTAATCGAGCTGATTATCTTTTAATAGCGTTAACAACTCTGCTATTAACTCGCCACTACTATCGCTAGATTCATTTAAACCCAGTTTTTGTGCCCACATAGCCGTAAACTCAGTATTAAACTGCTCAGCAAAACTATTAATAAATGGCGTCATTAATGAAACCGCTTGCTCGTCATCATCGCTAATAAGCGGTATTAAACTCTCAGCTAAGCGTGCGCAGTTCCAGTTAGCTATATTAGGTTGATTACCAAATGCATACCGACCTTGTTTGTCGATAGAGCTAAATACAGTATCAAAATCAAAGCTATTCATCATGGCACACGGGCCGTAATCAATGGTTTCTCCGCTTACTAGCGTATTATCGGTATTCATTACTCCGTGAATAAAGCCAACACGCATCCAGCTCACAACTAGCTTAACTTGGTTTTTAATCACAGCGCCTAAAAATGCTAAATAGCGCTGCGATCCTGTATCCGTTATTTCTGGGTAGTGTCGCTCTATAGCTAAATCGGCTAAATTTTTAAGTCCTTCAACATCGCCTTGCGTCGCTAAATATTGAAACGAGCCAACACGAATATGGCTCNCTCGTTGCTAAACGAGTCACTATGGCGCCTGCTTGTGGCGGATTACGATAAACCGTTTCACCACTACCAACAACCGCTAAGCAGCGTGTGGTTTTAATGCCTAGTGCATGCATTGCCTCGCTCATTACGTATTCACGAATAGCAGGACCAAGAGCACAACGCCCATCTCCCCCTCTTGAGTAAGGAGTAGCACCAGAGCCTTTTAATTGAATATCCCACAACTGGTTTTTATCATCATTAATAGCGCCCAGTAAATGCGCTCGCCCATCGCCTAAACGTGGTGAAAAATGTCCAAATTGGTGCCCAGAGTAACCAAGTGCTACTGCAGGAATCGCCTGTTTTTCGTTACCGCTAAAAGTGCTAGCACGCAAATCAGCTGCAACGTTAATATTAAACTCTTTTGCTAAGCTCTCGTTCCACAGTAATAACTGAGGAAAGGCAACACTTGCAGGGAAATCTTCTATCGCAAAGTTTTCCGTAATGTCTGTGTATCTTGGCACTAATTTCATGGTAATTCCTATTATTGCTGACTTATACCAACACGGTTGTCACCAACGCCATAAGCAACAATTAAACTTAACTCTTGCATACTTAAGCCGCTTTGCTTTTGCATTTCATTAAAAAAAGCTTGGGCAGCACTCAGTGATTTTTTAGTTTGTAAGCCGCCGTCTATAATTTTATGAGCACGTAAGTAATTCTCTACATCGCGTGATAGTAAAAAAGTATCTTTACCAAGTGCTCGTAGCGCATAAGGTCCTGTATTTCCGCCTAAACGCGAACCATGTTTTTTTAAATACGCCCATAAACCAATAATATCGTCTGCTGGCCAATTAGCGACAAACTGGCTAAAACTGCCATGTTCCCCTGCTATTTCGTGGATCATGTAAGCATTTTCGGTAATTGTTTTTACTTTTTTATAGTTACGAACGATTCGCTCATCCGTTGCTTTTTGTTCCAGCATATCAGGTGGCATCATTAATAACTTATCAACGCTAAAATCCCAAAAAACCTCTCTAAAGCCTGGCCACTTATTATTAATGACTGACCAATAAAAGCCGCTTTGAAATACTTTTCGAGTAAATTCCTCAAGCCAATCGTCGTCACTTAACGTGCTTAGTTGTTTTTTAGATAGCGGTTTTGCAAGTAATAACTTAAGCATTTTTTCGGAGCCTTTTCGCTCTACCGCTCGCTTATAAATATCGCTAAATTTTTCCATACTAATTAAATACCTCACTACTTATATTGCTAGTGTACGAGAAAAGCACCCAATACGTAACCACTCCCATTATGGATGAATGAATATGCATTTAGTCGCTTGACACCTAGACGGCTAAAATGCTTTAATCGCCGTAATTACCCTATTTAAATTGCACAGGTTTGTAAGTTTTTACTCTACAAACAGGTGTAAAGGGCTAGAAGAGGTGCGTTATTCAGGTAGCGTATGTTAGGAGCGCAAACTCCAGTGAGCATACGTGAGGGGAATTAACGCCGAGAAGTAACCACTTTTGCGAGGTGTTTATTTCGGGCGACTAGGTTGAACCCTAGCGACTGTCACCAATAGCTGCTTATAAAAGCAGCTTATTAGTTTGGTGGAGAGCTTCTGGTCTTAAATATTAAGGCCGTGCGCCCTATTATTTTAAGCCCATTCGCTCTTCGAATTATTAGTTCGAACGACGTTAATGCGGCTCCTTCCATAAAGCTTTTTAACTCTTCGAATAATACCAATTGCATTAAATTAGTTATCGCTAAAATGATCACGTTTTTAATAAAGTTGGTACAAATTATAAGTTCGTGAGAGATGATCAACAACTTCAATTTAAACGACTACTCATTGTGGACCGCGCTCGTAACGCCATTTGATCAACACGGCGATGTTGACTACAACACGTTAACTAAACTGGTTAGCAATCAAGAAGCAGCGCATAACGGTATTTTACTACTTGGCAGCACGGGCGAAGGTTTAGCACTAACGCTAAAAGAGCAACAAGCCATTGTTGAACACGTATGCCAGCTAAAACCAGCAGTACCACTCATGGTTGCTGTGGGCGGTAGTAACTTAAAGCAACAAATTGAGTGGGTTAACTACTGTAATACACTCCCAATTCATAGCTTTTTACTTGGCTCACCGCTTTATGCAAAGCCTGGCGCTATAGGTCAAACTCATTGGTTTGAAAGCCTACTTAATGCAAGTGTTCACCCGTGTATGCTTTATAACGTACCGGGTCGAAGTGCTGTTAGCATTCCAACGGCAACAATTCAAAACTTACAAAATAATAAAAATTTATGGGCGTTAAAAGAAGCGAGCGGCAGCATTGCTCAGTTTGAAGCTTATCGCCAAGCTGCACCTAATTTAGCTATTTTTAGTGGCGACGATGCGCTAATGCCTTATTTTGCTCAAGCTGGCGCAAAAGGTTTGGTGTCGGTAGCTGCAAATGCATGGCCCGCACAAACTCACGAGTTTGTTAAACGCAGCTTAAGTGGTCAACACCCTAATTTATTTGCCCAGTGGTCAAGCGCTATTAATAGCCTATTTGCTGTTGCAAACCCTATTCCCGTAAAGGTATTGATGCATTTGCAAGGTCGCTTAAGCAGCCCGCAACTTCGTCCACCTTTAACACACCTTGAGTTAACTCAAACCGATTGCATCACAACTGCAAACAACACCATTTTATCTTGGCATTAAATACAGGTTTTTATAATGAGCTGGTTAGAACTATTAAATAATTTAGAATCGGGCGCAGTACGCGCAGCATCACAAAACGAAAGCGGCCAATGGCAAGCTAATGTAGAAGTAAAACAAGGCATTTTGGATGCCTTCAAAAATGGCACTAATACTGAGTTTGCAGGTGGTTTTGTTGATAAACATAACTTAGCTCCGCAAGAATTTAGTACTGACGATGGCGTTCGTATGGTACCAGGTGGCTCTAGTGTTCGCCGTGGTGCTTATGTGGCTAAAGGCACGATTATTATGCCACCAGCGTATGTAAACATCGGTGCATATATCGACGAAGGCACAATGGTAGATAGCCACGCATTAGTTGGCTCGTGTGCACAAGTAGGTAAAAACGTACATTTAAGTGCTGCAGTTCAGCTTGGTGGTGTACTTGAGCCAATCGGTGCAAGCCCAGTAGTTGTAGAAGACGACGCCTTTATTGGCGCTGGCTGTATTATTGTTGAAGGCGTAGTTATTAAAAAAGGTGCAGTACTTGCCCCAGGCGTGCGTTTATCAGCAACTATTCCGGTATACGACTGCGTAAACGAGCGCCAACTAGATAAAGGCGAGCCAATCCCAGAATACGCGATTGTAATACCAGGCTCTCGCCCTGCGTCAAACGAGTGGGCGCGCGAGCAAGGCCTAAGCATGTCGTGTGCGTTAATTGTTAAATACCGCGACGAAAAAAGTGATGCATCGTTATTGCTTGAAGAGGTTTTACGATAATGAGCTTTTTGAGCACGCCTATCAAAACCGCTGTAAATACGATTACACAACAACTTGATACACCTTTTTTTGTTTACGACCTAGATCAACTAAACGCGCATCTTGCACGTTTAGTTGCGCAAACCGATGTAAAACTGTGGTACGCGGTAAAAGCAAATCCACTGTCTAAAATTATTCAAAGCTTAGACAGCGCTGGCTTTAATTTTGACGTAGCAAGTAAAGGTGAGCTTGAGCAAGTGCTAGCACAAGGTATTAGCTCACAGCGCGTGCTCAACACAGGGCCTGCAAAAAGCCCTAAACAAATTAAACACTTTATTGAGCGCGGAGTACGTATATTCGTAGCCGAAAGCCTCAATCAAGTACGTTGGTTAAACCAACAAGCGCAGCTGCAAAATACGCAGTTACAAGTATTACTGCGAGTGCAATTACGCTGGCCTGAGGGTGAAAAAAACCCACTGGGCGGCGACAGCCTTACGCCGTTTGGTTTGGGTTGTGATGAGTGGCAAGCACTCAATGTAACCGACTACCCTGCACTTAAGTTTGACGGCTTACATATTTTTCAGTGGGGAAACATGCTTAGCACACAAAAGCTAAGCGAATTGTGGTCACAAATGATTGCACCACTTAGTCAACTTGCCGGCGATTTAAATATTAGCCTTAAAATTCTCGATTTAGGTGGCGGTTTAGGTATTCCTTATACACAAAATGAAGCAACACTTGATTGGGATGACTTAATTGCTGCGCTCGCTAAAATTAAAAATGATGCGGGTGTAGAAGAGCTATGGATGGAACTTGGCCGCTATGCCGTTGGCGAATGCGGTCATTACGCAAACCCAGTAATAGAGCGCAAACAAAACTATAATCAACAGCAAGTCATTTTAAGCGGCGGTATAAATCACTTATTACGCCCTGCTGTTACCAGCCAAGACTTTCCTGCTGCATTACTGCGTGAATCCAGTGCTAAAACTCAAGCGGTCACTTTATACGGCCCACTTTGTACAGCGCTTGATTGCTTGGGTGAACATAACCTGCCAAGCGATTTAAATGAGCGCGACTGGCTAGTGTTTAGCCAATGCGGTGCTTACGGCTTTACCGAAAGTATGCCGTATTTTTTATGCCACGAGCTCGCCGCTGAGTACACATTGCAAAACGGTGAACTTACCTGTGTTCGCCAAGCCGAAAATGCCAGCCACTACTTAAGGTAATAAGCATGAGTAATACAACACACATCAGCCAAGAGAACATTGTAGTAGGGGAAGTTGCAAACGGCTTACCGCTTACAATTCCGGTGTATCGTTTAAAAGGCGATGGCACAGGGCCTAGTGTTTATGTTCAGGCCAATATGCATGGCGCTGAAGTGCAAGGTAACGCAGTTATTTTTCAGCTACTTGAGCAATTAAAACACCTAAACCTTAATGGCGATATTACATTAGTACCTTATGCTAACCCAATTGGTTGTAATCAAAAATCTGGCGAGTTTACCCTTGGCAGGTTCGATCCGATTACGGGCACTAATTGGAATCGCATGTATCACTACAATAAAAATTTAGTGGCACAGTTTGCACAAAATCATACTCAGTATGATGACGCCACATTAAAAAGTAACTTCAAACAGGCGCTTATTGAAGAAGTAGACAACAAACTTAACGGCCCTGCTTATTTACTTAATACGGGTAAACGCATTGCGCTTAACCTACAAAAGCTTGCTCATCAAGCTGATATAGTACTCGATTTACACACAGGTCCTATTTCAAGCAAACATTTGTACTGCCCAACCTATGCAACCGACAGCGCACGTTACTTTAATATTGAACATGTACTGCTTATTCCTAGTGATTTTGACGGTGCAATGGATGAAGCTAACTTTTGCCCATGGTGGCATTTAAGTGATGCACTTAGTGGGCAAGGTCGCGAATTATCAATACCTGTAGAAGCATTTACTGTAGAGCTAGGCAGCCAAGAAAAAATAGACTTAAAAGAAGCACTAAACGATGCTAACAGCATTTTAAGTTACTTAAATCACAAAGGCGTACTGCAAAACGCGCCGCATACGCCAGCTAATATCACTCGCTATGCATGTAATTTAAATGACTACTTTGCTTATTACGCCCCTATTGGCGGCATGGTTGAATACATAGCCCCGCTTGGCGGACACATTAAAGCCGGTGAGCCTATTGCCAATATTTTGCGAATGGAGCGCTACTTAAGCGAGCAACCACTGCAAACACTTACTCTCGATTGCGATGCAATTGCCATTTTGCACTTTGCCTCAGCGAGTGTTAACCAAGGCACCGAGCTTTATAAGTTTTTTACTAACGTATTTGAGCTTTAGCTCACCCTTCTCATTGCGTGAGAGCGCATTAACCAAAATAGTTAATGTGCATTAAAAAAGCGGCTTAGGCCGCTTTTTTTCTGATCTATATTTACTTTGTATACGTAGTGAACTTGTTATAAATACAAATTCAGTAAAAGTTCACCGTTACATATGTAAAAAGACGTTATAATTAAATTAACGCATACAACAACCCAAACTCACAAGGAATTACAATGAGCTGGCGCCACTGGATCACACTTTCTGCCTTAATAAGTACAGCTACCTTCGCACAAGAAGAAGTTGCTACAAATGAGCAAGACAACGACATCGAACTTGTAAAGCAGTGTATTTTAAATGAGGTAATTGGCGGAGATGGTAAACAAACATTAGACGATCTTCGTAAAAAGTGTTCAGCTCTTGAAGAAAACAAACAACTTACCGCGCTTGATAAACGCCAAGCTCGTGAAGAAGTTGGTAAAAAAAATAGAAATGTAATTACTCCACATAAGCGTAACTATATTTTACCTCTTTCGTACGTATCACACCCAAACGATCGCCCATTTGATGGCTTTGATGCACTAACCGACGATAACGACGGTGAACCGCTCGACAACTTAGAAGCAAAATACCAGCTATCGATAAAAGTGCCTCTTTACGATGATTTTTCGGATAAAGACCAAGCCATATTTTTTGGCTTTACACTGCAATCATATTGGCAGATTTATAACTCAGAAATTTCTTCTCCATTTCGTGAAACCAACTACGAACCAGAGATATTTTGGATAAATTACCTCGACCCAGAAAACGTATTATGGGGCGACGAAATGGCAATCGCATTAGGTATTTCGCATCAATCAAATGGTCGAAGCCAACCAAACTCACGTTCGTGGAACCGTATTTATGCAGACTTTATCTGGGAAAACAGAGGCTTTGTTTTTAGCTTTAAACCTTGGTACCGAATAGCTGAGGACGAAAAAGAAGATATTTTAGAAGCCAATGGCGACGACAACCCAGACATATATAAATACATGGGTTACTTTGAGTTTAGCGGCGCGTATCGTTTTCATGACCATGAATTTAGCTTTATGACACGTAACAACTTAAATTCAGATAATCGTGGTGCAATTCAACTCGACTGGTCGTTTCCTTTATGGGGCCGCGTTCGTGGTTATGCACAATACTTTAACGGTTATGGCGAAAGCTTAATTGATTACAATGCGGATGTAGAACGTATTGGTGTAGGTATATTATTAACCGATCTGCTGTAATACTTCCCTAAGTTTTACGCACAAAAAAGCCAAGCATCGCTTGGCTTTTTTGTGTTTTGAACAGCTAAACAGTTATTTTTTTACTACAAACTGCCCTTCAAATTCTGCAACCACGTTATCACCATCGTAAATAGTTACAGGCACTACGTAACTTGCTTTACCATCGGTTTCTAAATCGCTTAACTTGCCCTTACAGGTTTGTATATCAACACAACCACGTGGGTCGGTAGTAAGCGGCTTTAAGTACTTAATGTTAGCATCGGCTAATACAATATTACCCTCAAGCCCAGCTTCTTTAAGTGCTAAGTACGTAGCGCCCCAACCTGTTAGCGTGGCCAAGCTATAAATAGAGCCTGCAAACATGGTGTTATGTAGGTTTAAGTTAGCGTCTAGGTCGGCGCTGGTTGTAAATTGCCAATCGGTATAGCTTTCTACCTTAATACCCATCGCGTCACTAATTGGAATAGACTCACGCCACGTATTTTGTAGTACTTGCGTCCAATTTGGATGACGGAACCAGCCTGGCTCACACGGTTTTTGCTTTACCATTTTAAAGTGTTGTACATCGCCATACGCTAAGTGCGCTTTTTCTTTTAATTCGTAACCGTGGCGTTTATAAAACTCAAGCGCACGTTCGCGTGCAAACAAAACCAGTTCATCGGCATTTTGTGTCCATGCTATTTTTTCAAGCTCATGAAGCAAACGACTACCAATATGCTGATTACGGTTCCCCTCTGCAACTGCCATGTAGCGCACTTGTGCTTGCTCATGACTGTTAAAGTGCAAACGTGCTACACCTAGCACTTCGCCTTCTTTATTTTTTATAAAGCGGTGCTCAGAGTCTTGTTCCATATCGTCTTGTTCAGAGCCTCGAGGCTCGCCCCAAGGCGCGCGTAATACCTGCCAACGCAATTGGTAATACGCTTGCCAATCTTCGCTACTTTGTGGGGTGCTTACCTGAAACATACATACTCCTGTTGTTATATAAGCCGTAAATAAAAGTCAAAAGAAGGCTACGGCGCTATACTAATAGTATTGGTTATCTACCAAGCTAAAAAAATAAAATAATTAAATTGATTGGCATTATTATGGCAAATACCATACTCCATCTTAAAAAAACTGCAAATACGACTTTGGTGATGGCTGTAAAATAACGTAAAAAAATAATGGCAAAGGCCATTGCGCTTTAACGTTGCTAGTTTATGCTGAGGATATGACTGAAAAAATCAATTATATAAATTCACTGACGGGTTTGCTGAGCGATCAATTTATTGAAAATAGCCACAGCATTGGTCAGTTAATCTATTGGCATAAATGCAGTGGCGATCACATTCAAGTACGTGAGCACGAGCAGTTACGCTGGTTACTTATTAACGACACTCTTCAATCTGTTATTGATTCAAATAGCCCGGATTCATTACTTTTTCCACACTTATTGTACCTAGATAAGCACTGGCAGACTCTTAAGCCGCCACAAAAAGTGTTAGAACTCGGCCTTGGCGGCGGTGCAATTCGTAATTATTTACAACACAAATACCCTAAAGCACAAATAACATCGGTTGAAAAAAACGCCGATATTATTGATTGCTATACCCAGTTTTTTTCGTCAAATAAAAATGAGCAACTGCTGTGCGCCGATGCGCAACAGGTTTTAAAAAGTGTGCAAAATATTGATTGGATTATTTTAGATTTGTTTAGCCAGATAGATGCGCCTCGATTTTTATTTGAAGAGGCATTTTATAAAAAAATCTACTCAGCTTTAAATAACGACGGCGTGCTATTTATTAACTTTTTATCGCAGCATGAGTCGCAATTAAAACAACTTCAGCAGCTATTACTCGATGTATTTGGTTGTAACGTCAGCCCGCAAAAAATTACGGGCTATGTAAATCATATTGTCGTGGTAACCAAAAACTTAAACAGATAAGTTAAACGTAACGGGCCCATCGTTACACAAGCTTACTTGCATATCGGCACCAAACTCACCTGTGGCTATTGTAAGCCCCAACTCTTTAGCTTGAGCTACAAAGTATTCGTAAAGCTCGTTAGCTTGGCTTGGCGTTGCCGCAGATGAAAAACTAGGGCGCATACCCTTTTTAGTATCAGCCGCTAGCGTAAATTGCGAAACAACAAGTAACTCACCTTTAATATCTTTAAGGCTTAAGTTCATTTTGTCGTTTTCGTCAGTAAAAATACGATAATTACTTACCTTGTGTAAAAGCTTATCGGCCGTTTGTTTGTCATCGTGTTTTTCAACGCCCAGCAACAATAATATACCTTGGCTAATTTCACCTACTACTTGGTTGTTAATTTCTACTTTGGCATGCTTTACACGTTGTATTAAACCTTGCATTTAAACTGTGTCCTTTATTGCTGGTTCATCATCTTCTAGTTCAAGCTCTGGTGTTTCTGGTACATCATTTGGACTAATACACGCAGTAAATTCAGCGCCAAGCAAAACAACTACCCACGACAAATACACCCATACAAACAAAATAGGAATGGTTGCTACTGCGCCGTAAATAACTTCGTATGACGGAAAATGGCTAATATAAAGTGCAAACCCTTTTTTAGTCAGCTCAAATAAAAGTGCCGCAAAAAAAGCGCCAGGTATTGCCGCCCTAAACGACACCCGCGTATTAGGCACTAAGGTGTAGAGCATAATAAAGCCCACCATCGAAATTCCATACGGCAATAACTTTAACAAAAACCCGCTAAACCCAGGAATCCCCTGATCAGCAAAAGACACCAAAGATACAATATAAGAGGTAACACCAATACTGGCACCGAGCAACATAGGCCCTAAGCTCAAAACCATCCAGTACACAGCAAATGAGATCATCATTGGGCGCTTTTTCTTTATGCGCCAAATTCGGTTCAATGTGGCATCTACATTACGTATTAACAGCAAGGCTATTGCAGCTAAAAAGCCAATACCTACTGCCGTCATTTGATTAGCGTTACCGGCAAAGGAGCTAATATGCTCTCTAATAACATCGGTAGAGGTAGGTACAAAATTAGTAAACAAAAAGCTCTCAATTTCCATGCGAGTAGATTCAAAGCCCGGAAAAGCTGAAAATATAGCAACACCCACCGCAATTAATGGCACTAAAGAAAGAAGGGTTACGTAAGCAAGGTAACCTGCATTAACCGTTATTTGATCGTCTATACACCGATTAAAATACTGCATCCACCAACCAGGTTGCTGGCGTATAAAGGACTTAACTTGCTGTTTGTAATGTGAGAGCTTATCATTCATACAATTGACTTGTGCTTATATAGTTTTGATTATAATAACAATCAGCGCCATAATTTACAGCACTAACGCTCGTAAACAGGAATTCAAATGAAAAAACAAACATTACTCAGTGTTTCAATGCTTGTAGTAACACTTACTTTAACTGGCTGCCAATCAGCTTATTATTCTGCGATGGAAAAAGTGGGTGTTCACAAACGCGATATTCTTATTGACCGCGTAGAAGAAACCAAAGACTCGCAGCAAGAGTCACAAGAAGAATTTAAATCGGCACTAGAGCGCTTAACTACTCTAATCGATTTTAATGGTGGCGAACTACAAGACACTTACAATCAACTAAACGATGATTACGAGTCGAGCTTAAATGCCGCTAACGAAGTATCAACTAACATCAATAAAGTAGAAGACGTGGCAGAAGCGCTATTTGATGAGTGGGCCGATGAGTTAGAGCAGTACAAAAGTGCATCACTTAAGCGTGAAAGCAGCAAAAAGCTAACTGCGACTAAGCGTCAATTTGATCAGCTATTACGCTCAATGCGCAGCGCAGAGAGTAAAATGGAGCCAGTATTAACCTCGCTTCATGATAACGTTTTATACCTAAAGCATAACTTAAATGCACAAGCGGTATCGGCTATTAAAGGTGAATTCACTAACCTTAAGCGCGATATTCAATTGTTGATGAACGACATGAACAAATCGATTGCCGATTCAAACAAATTTATTGAACAAATGAATAGCGCTGGCTAATCATTTGTTACTTTAACAAGCCTGCTTAATTGCAGGCTTTTTTATGTTAAAGGGAATGCTAAAAGGGATTTACAATGAAACGCTTTTTAATCGCAACAATGCTCTTATGTATATTAACGGCCTGCGGTGCACCTAATAATATTAATCGTATTACCAGCTCTGACTCAGTTGTTGTTATTAATGATAAGAGCGGTCGTTATAAAAATTTATACACAGGTGAAAAAACATATCCCACTACCTGTACTGAAAACTGCTACCCAGCCCACCCAGACTTACTATGCAAAACCGGCAGCGAAAACTGCCAGTACCAAGGCCAGCAAACTAAACCACAGCTTAGCACCGGCTATACCGTACGCTGGCTTGGTCACGCTAGTTTTGTAATTAACACCCCAAATGGTCAAAGTGTGCTGTTTGATCCAGTAAAAAATCAGTTTGATTCTCCAGTTGCACTTGGCTTTAAACTCGGCGGTGGTATTTATCGTAAAGCAGGCGCTTGGCCTAGTGAACAAGAACTGGAAAATATTGATGCTGTAATGTATTCGCATATTCATTACGATCACTTTAATAAAGCCGACATACAAAGCATTGGCAATAAACCTCGCTATTTAACACCACTCGGTATGGCCGACAACTTCCCCACCGGCGGTTTTAATATTAGCGAAATGCCGTGGTACTCAACAACCAACATTGACGACTTAGTTATTAATGCCGTGCCAGCTCATCATTTTAGCGCTCGCGTATTGGTGCCCTTTATTTACGAAGATAATAATAAAGACGCGTGGAATGGCTGGCTGCTTGAACAAAACGGCAGTACCTTATTTTTTGCAGGCGATACGGGCTACTCAAAACACTTTAAAGATATACAGCAAAAATATGGCGATATAGATGTGTGCTTAATACCAATCGCATCTTACTACAGTAAAGAAAGTGGCAAATTTTACCGCTACGTTCACACTACACCAGAGGATGCGCTCAACGCAGCACAAGAACTTAACTGCAAAGTAATGATACCGTGGGGATACGGTAACTCAAGTTGGAAAATGGGCGACCATACTAGCCACTCTGCCTTGCTGCGCTTATTGCATATGTACAATAAAATGGATTCAAAAGTACCGCTGTATATTTTAAACGAAGGCGAAAGTATTTCACTATAACTATTTACTTAGCTGTTTTAAGATTGTTATTACATTAAGACAAATCCACAATAAAATTGAGAAATTAATGAAAAAATTAGCACTCGCCTTAAGCTTTTTATTAAGCACGCCTGCAATGGCCATTGATGTTGAACATACATCAACTCCAATTACTATTGATGGCCTATCAGAAAGTGCGTGGGATAAAGCCGCTTGGCACGATATGCCTTATTTAATGGATGGCACACTGCCATCAAACGATGCCGACTTTAAAGGGCGTTATCGCTTACTGTGGGATCAAAACTATTTATACCTACAAGCCGATATTGTGGATGACGTTTTAATAGATACACACGCCGATCCAACGTATAAATATTGGGATGACGATGCGCTTGAAGTATTTATTGATAGCGATGCATCAGGCGGAAATCATCAATTTAATCACACCGCTTTGGCATACCATATTGGCCTTGATAACCAAGCCGCCGATTACGGACCTGATAAAAAAGCCCATTTGTATACCGACCACCTAGTCAGTAACTGGAAGCGCAACACCACTGCGCCTTTTAACATTACCTGGGAAGTAGCAATAAAGCTCTACCCTAATGATTATAAAGAAGGTGCTAAAAACACCCCAATTACACTTAGCGAAAAACAAGTAATTGGCTTTATGTTAGCGTATTGCGATAACGATGGCAGTGACGTGCGCGAGCACTTTATGGGCTCACACGAAGTACAGCCAGTAAATGGCGACAGAAACCGTGGATTTATAGATGCCGACGTATTTGGCAAAATCACCCTACTCCCTAAAAAGTAAGTAACTACCAATAAAATAATTGAACACGTATGTTGGGTTGAGCGAAGCGAAACCCAACGCAAAAAAATCCCACCAACAAACACTGATACTTTGCATTATGGCTGTTTCAGCTCTCTCTTTCTCTTCTCATTCCCTTCTCCTTGTGCAAAAGATCTTTAAGTAAATTATTCACAAAGAGGTTAAGAGGCGCTGCGCTTTTAGAGGTAAATATATTATGGAAATTTCATCACAAAACAGTAGCTATGTAATTTTGAGCTAAATACTGTCAGCTGACGACTTATAGCCTACAGCTCTTGTTTTCAAAACACAAAAAAGCCGCTGTATTTTTCAATACAGCGGCTTTTAAAATCATAATTCTAAATTAATAGATTATGCTTTAGGTCCACGACCTGCACGTTTACGTTCGTTTTCTGTAAGGTAACGCTTACGAATACGAATGTTTAGTGGAGTTACTTCAACTAGCTCGTCATCATCGATGAACTCAAGCGCTTGCTCAAGTGAGTAGTTAAGGTGTGGAGAAAGCGTTTGCGCTTCATCAGTACCAGATGCACGTACGTTAGTTAACTGCTTGCCTTTAAGGGCGTTAACTGTAAGGTCGTTATCACGGTTATGAATACCGATAACCATACCTTCGTATACTTCAACACCGTGACCGATGAATAAACGGCCGCGTTCTTGTAAGTTGAATAATGCGTTAGTAAGTGCTTTACCAGTTGCATTTGCAATCATTACGCCGTTCTTACGAACACCGATGTCGCCACCTTTGTGAGGACCGTAATGATCGAACGTATGGTACATAAGACCAGAACCCGAAGTAAGCGTCATGAAATCAGTTTGGAAACCAATTAAACCACGGCTAGGGATCATGAAATCTAAACGCATACGGCCTTTGCCATCTGGAGTCATGTTAGTAAGCTCACCTTTACGTAGGCCAACTTGTTCCATAACAGAACCCTGATGCTCGTCTTGACAGTCAATAGTAACTGTTTCAAACGGTTCTTCTAGAACGCCATCTACAGTACGTAAGATAACTTCCGGACGAGAAACTGAAAGCTCGTAACCTTCACGACGCATGTTCTCGATTAAGATACCTAGGTGTAATTCACCACGACCAGAAACACGGAAGCTATCTGGGCTACCAGTATCTTCAACGCGAAGTGCTACGTTGTGTACTAATTCTTTGTCTAAACGTTCACGGATATTACGTGACGTTACAAACTTACCTTCTTTACCACAGAAAGGTGAGTTATTTACAGAGAATGTCATTGTTACAGTTGGCTCATCAACACTTAGTGGTGGTAATGCTTCAACGTTTCCTGGGAAACAAACTGTATCAGAAATCTTAAGCTCACCAATACCTGTTACAGTTACGATGTTACCAGCGTAAGCTCTATCAGTTTCGATACGTTCAAGACCTAGGTAGCTTTGTACTGCGCCAATTTTACCATTACGTGTAGTGCCATCAGCACTGATAATAGTAACTTGTTGGTTAGGAGCAACAGAACCACGTTTAATACGACCAATACCAACTACACCAACATAAGAGTTGTAATCTAGTTGAGAAATTTGCATTTGGAAGTCACCTTCAGGATCTGCATCCGGTGGTGATACTTCGTCAACGATCATCTTGAACATAGGTTCCATGTTGTCTGATGGCTCGTCTAAATCTAGTGTTGCCCAGCCGTTGATAGCTGAAGCGTAGATTACTTTAAAATCTAACTGTTCGTCAGTTGCGCCAAGGTTGTCAAATAAATCAAAGATTTGATCCATAACCCAATCAGGACGTGAACCTGGCTTATCAATTTTATTGATAACTACGATTGGCTTTAAGCCTTGCGCGAATGCCTTTTGCGTAACGAAACGCGTTTGTGGCATTGGACCTTCTTGAGCATCAACAAGTAATAATACTGAGTCAGCCATCGAAAGTACGCGTTCAACTTCACCACCGAAATCGGCGTGTCCCGGAGTATCTACGATATTGATATGGTAGTCGTTCCAAGAGATGGCTGTGTTTTTAGCCAAAATGGTAATACCACGTTCTTTCTCAATGTCGTTTGAGTCCATCACGCGCTCTTCGTTACCGCCGCGTGTTTCTAATGTACCTGATTGCTCAAGTAGTTTGTCAACCAGAGTTGTTTTACCGTGGTCAACGTGCGCGATAATCGCTATATTTCTTAACTTTTCGATGCTCATATATTTACTCAGAGAAATTAAATTCTCAATGATCCTGCAAGATCTACGCACTCATCCACGCTTTCGCGAGATGTCCCAGCATAGGATTTAAAAGGGCGCATATTATCCCTCATTAATGACATGGATGAAAGTTTATCCAATACATATTTTAAAACTTTCTCAATACTTTTACTAAGTATCTGTTTTATATATGACAATTATATGAATTAAATTTCAATATTTTTTTGAAAAACAGTCTTTTTGACTATTTTTCCGATCTTTTTGTTACTCTTTTGCATTTAGGTTATGCTAATTTCAGCTGATTAAATTAACAACAAATTACGCTCTGTAAATTTTGCACTAAAATGGAATATTTACGCACCAATATGGTGCGTTTGTATATTCCATTTTGATGCAATGATATTTTTTTAATTTATAAACAGCCAGTTACAATAATGGCACAAAATCAGCTTAGTAAATACCAAAGCAATTATGCAGCAATAACAAAACCCAATAGTTGGAGGACACATGTCACAATCGGTTTTAGATTTTATTAAAGAAAATGACGTCAAGTTCATTGATTTACGCTTTACTGACACTAAGGGTAAAGAACAACATGTATCGATCCCTCATCACCAAGTTGATGAAGATTTTTTCGAAGACGGTAAAATGTTCGACGGTTCTTCAATTGCAGGCTGGAAAGGCATAAACGAATCAGACATGGTATTAATGCCAGTTCCTGAGTCAATCAAACTAGACCCTTTCACTGAAGAAGCGACATTAATTTTACGTTGTGACGTAGTAGAGCCTTCTACACTACAAGGCTATGAGCGCGACCCGCGTTCTGTTGCTAAGCGCGCTGAAGATTACATGAAATCTACAGGCATTGCAGACACTGTTTTATTTGGCCCTGAGCCAGAATTTTTCGTATTTGACGATGTTAAATACAAATCAGATATGTCTGGATCTATGTACAAAATTGATTCTAAGCAAGCTGCTTGGAACTCAGATAAAGAATATGCAGATGGCAACACTGGTCATCGTCCAGGTGTTAAAGGCGGTTACTTCCCAGTTGCTCCAGTTGATGACTTCCAAGATTGGCGTTCAGCTACGTGTCTAGTTCTAGAAGAAATGGGCCAAGTAGTAGAAGCACATCACCACGAAGTAGCAACAGCAGGTCAAAACGAAATCGCTACTCGCTTTAATACAATGGTATTAAAAGCGGATGAAATTCAAGAAATGAAATATGTTATCCATAACATGGCTCACTTATACGGTAAAACAGCAACGTTTATGCCTAAGCCAGTTGTTGGTGATAACGGTTCTGGTATGCATTGTCACCAGTCACTTGCTAAAGATGGTGTAAACCTTTTTGCTGGTGATAAGTACGGCGGTCTTTCTGAAGATGCACTTTACTACATTGGCGGCATCATCAAGCATGCTAAAGCAATTAACGCTTTTGCAAATGCGTCTACTAACTCGTACAAACGTTTAGTACCAGGTTTTGAAGCACCAGTTATGCTTGCATACTCTGCACGTAACCGTTCTGCATCAATCCGTATCCCAGTGGTTCCATCTGAAAAAGGTCGTCGTATTGAAGTACGCTTCCCGGATCCAACTGCTAACCCATACCTTGCTTTCTCAGCAATGCTTATGGCTGGCCTTGATGGTATCAAAAACAAGATCCATCCTGGCGATGCTATGGATAAAGATTTATACGACTTACCAGCTGAAGAAGCAGCAGAAATTCCAACTGTTGCAGCATCACTTGACGAAGCACTATCTGCACTTAGCGCAGACCGTGAATTCTTAACTCAAGGTGGCGTATTCACTGATGACTTAATCGATGCTTACATCGAACTTAAGTCTAAAGAAGTTGAAAAGCTTAACATGACAACTCATCCAGTTGAGTTTGAAATGTACTACAGCTGTTAATTAAGCTGTAAAAAATATGTGTGTTCTCAAGCCCGCTTTGCGGGCTTTTTTAATGGTAAAATTAGTCAATCTCCACTAAAGTTAAGTTACCGATAAAAATGCAGGGCTGCAGAGTGAATAACAAGATTTTATTACTATTAATTACTTTAGGATTAAGTAATTATGGTTATGCCGGTGAAACAAAAATATACGCTTGGAAAGATAAAAATGGCGTATTAGTGTTCTCAGACACCCCTCATAAAGGGGCCCAAGAGGTAAAACTCACCAGCCAAGATCTTAATATGCCTGCAACAAATACTGACATTTTTGACGAGCAACCTCAGCCTCAACAAGCGGCCTTTAGTATTGCTATTTCCTCACCTGATCATAACCAGACTATTCGTGAAAATACCGGCACTGTTTATGTAACTAGCCGAATAAAACCACGCTTTGAAACGGGTTTTACTATACAACTTTTTATTGATGGTAAAGCACACGGCCCAGCCAGTGACAGCTCAACCTTTGCAATTAGAGATGTAGAACGTGGTCAGCACACACTACAATTAAAGCTTTTTAATAGTAAAAACCAAGTTATTGCTACAAGCGAACCCTGCATATTTTTTATGCACCGAAAAGGGCTAAACCTAGGTAACTAAATTGGGGCATTACTAAACGTGCAGCAGTGTATTTAACCATATAACTTGCTTGCAAACATCCACGCACTAAAATGGTGCAGCTATGATTAATAATAAAAACTTTAGCCCTGAGCTACTCGATGCCATTTGGCAAAATCAAACAACCGCTATCATGCTACTTGATAAAAACTTCACCGTTGTATATGCCAACACCAGTACCAGCGAGCTGCTTGGCCTTGGTAATAAGCGCTTGTTAGAACAACCGTTTGATAGCCTTTTTAACTACCATTCAATCGATTTACAGCGTATAGAACAATACTCATTAGTTGAAGGCGTAGATTGCCAGCAGCATAGAGCTGACGTGGTTTTTAGCGATTCTCGTCATGCAAAAGTAGCCGTAAGTACACGACAAATTAAGTTTAATGGCTCGCTTTATATTTTATTTGAGTGGCGCCAAACCGATGACGAAATTAAGCACGACCAAGCGTCTAATCAAATGCATCAATATCAAGCTGCCCGAAACCTAATTAGAGGCTTAGCTCACGAAATTAAAAATCCTTTAGGTGGAATTCGCGGAGCGGCGCAGTTATTGCAGTATGAGGTTGATCAACAAGAAAGAGATCAATGTGCTGAGCTCATCATTGAGCAAGCCGACCGATTACGCGAACTAGTAGATAGGCTTTTGGGACCCAATCAACTTCCGCAAAAATCGTATGGCAATATACATCAATCACTTGAATCAGTTGCAAGGCTAAGTACGTTAGATAATTGTTCTAACATTAGCTTAGTTAAAGATTACGACCCAAGTATTCCTGATGTATACATTGATCAAGGCAAAATTCAGCAAGTGGTATTAAACATTGTTCGAAATGCCCAACAGGCGCTTGTAGATGGCGGTGAAATAACAATAAAAACCCGCATTAATCATCAGCATCGTCGCCCAGGTAAAGCACCTAAAAAAGCCTTGTTGATCCAAATATCTGATAACGGACCAGGTATTGATCCCAGTGTACGCGAAACACTGTTCTACCCTATGATCACCAATAAAGAAGGTGGCTCTGGGTTAGGACTCTCAATAGCGCAAACACTGATAGATCAACATGATGGCTATATAGAATGTGATAGCTGGCCTGGACATACTGAATTTAATATCTATCTGCCCTTTGCAGATTAATGTTTGGAGTTTGCATGAAAACAGTTTGGCTTGTAGATGATGATGCTTCTATTCGATTTGTACTTGAAAAAGCACTAACCCGTGCAGGGTTTAACACAGAGAGCTTTGCTAATGCGCAAGATGTACTAAGCGCCCTAAAGTTTAGCCAACCTACTGTTTTAGTTTCTGACGTACGAATGCCTGGTATGGATGGTATGGCGTTGCTTGAACTTATTGCAGAGCAAAACCCTGGGCTGCCGGTTATTATAATGACTGCGCACTCAGATTTAGACTCAGCTGTAAATGCATTCCAAAAAGGTGCTTTTGAATACCTCGCTAAGCCGTTTGATTTAAACGAAGCAGTGGCGCTAGTCGAAAGCGCATGCAGAGCAAACTCCACTAAAAAAACTAAACGCAAGCAAGCTCCACCAAAAAGTGCCCACATAATTGGTGAAGCGCCCGCAATGCAAGAAGTGTTTAGAGCGATAGGTAAACTATCGGCCTCTAGCATGAGCGTATTAATAAATGGCGAATCTGGAACAGGTAAAGAACTTGTCGCCAGTGCGCTGCACAATCATAGCCCACGTAAAGAAAATCAATTTATTGCACTTAACATGGCAGCCATTCCAAAAGAGCTTGTTGAGTCAGAGTTATTTGGCCACGAAAAAGGCGCATTTACGGGCGCCGACAGCGTGCGTAAAGGCCGCTTTGAGCAAGCCAATGGCGGCACACTATTTTTAGATGAAATTGGTGATATGCCACTTGATGTACAAACACGTTTATTACGCGTTCTTGCCGATGGTGAGTTTTATCGCGTTGGTGGCCATCAAAGTATAAAAGTAGATGTGCGTATTATTGCGGCTACGCACCAAAACCTTGAAGATTTAGTTAAACAGGGCAAGTTTAGGGATGATTTATTCCATCGTCTTAATGTTGTGCGCCTACGTTTACCTGCTCTTCGAGAGCGTACTGAAGATATAGAAAGCTTATCGCAACACTTTTTACATAAAAGCGCTAAAGAGCTACAAGTAGAAAGCAAAGTGCTGAGCCCTAAGGCAACTGAGCAATTACGCTTATTTAATTGGCCAGGCAATGTACGCCAATTAGAAAACACCTGTCGCTGGCTTACTGTAATGGCACCGGGTGAGCTTGTAAGCGAGCAAGACTTACCTCCAGAGATTCTGGATGCTTCGCCAACCCAGGAAGAAGGTGATTGGCTAGATGCGTTTCAGCAATGGCTTAATCAAGAGCTTAAACAAGGCAAAGAAAATATTTGGCCTGACATTCAAGCCCAGCTAGAAACTCGCTTAATTAAAACCGCACTGGCTAATTGTTCTGGTCATAAGCAAGATGCTGCTATAAAAATTGGTTGGGGACGCAACACGTTGACCCGAAAATTAAAAGAGCGCAATATTAGCTGATTAAACGCTTTTAACACATTTGGTTATTGATGAAGCTAATCGAACATATTCCTTTGTTTAAACAAATGGAAATTATAAACAGGCTGCACTTTTTTAAAGAATTTACGCTCAGCGAGCGCCAAGTCTTATTAGAGTCGTTCGGCCTGTTGTATTTAGTAAGCCAGCATCAATTTTTATTTAAGCAATACGATAACGACAAACGTTTGTACATTGTACTTAGCGGCGCGTTATTAGTATTTAAACATAATCATTTGCTAGAACTTGGCACTATAGAGCCCGGTGAATTTATAGGTGAAGGTGCCTTTATAAATAACCGAGAGCGTAGTACTAGTGCTCGCGCTAAAACCGACAGTATAGTCCTCGCTATTACCCCTGAAGCACTCACCCGCTTACCTAATGTTATCCGCGAAAAAATTAAAGACCGAATTATAGAAGGTATGAGTCTGCGCATTGCCAAACTAAGCGAGCATATAGAAACTCACGGTTAGTTCAGTCCATATAAATAATTTGTAGTGAGCAATCAAGCCAGCTGGGGTTATTAACGTGAGCTGTAAACCTGTAAGTATCAGATGGTTTGGCGCCAAAGGGCGTATTTATAAGTGGTTGTGAGTGACTGTATGTTTGCGAATAATTTTTGTAATAAATGACAACGTAACCGTATAAAAACTCCCAACCTAACCTTACAACAGCGCCACTGGGTAAGGTAAAGTCAGCATATTTATCTGTAAATGTGACGAGTAAATCATTGTACTTGTCTTCGCTGCATTGAGTTGTTCGTAACTTTTTAGGCATAACAAAGGTTGTACCCGCCACTGCATTTTTTAGATAAAAGCCTATATTGCCATCACCATAAAAATGATTTGAACGCGTTGTATAGTTAACTTGTGGCTCGTAACCTAGCCCCTGCATAATAGTAGCTAACTGCTCAGTCTCTTTTGGGTAAATTTTGTCACTTGATAAGAGTAATGTAGCCTCACCAAACTCTGATGGGATTGCCAGCGGTACATATTCATAAGGGAGCGATTGTGCTTTTAGCGCAGCATCGAGCTGATTGCTCTGTTCATCTTGCAAGTTTTCACTAAATACATACACGGTAGGTTGTTGGCACGCAGCTAATGGTAATGCCAACACACACATTAAAATTCCATTTTTCATAGTTACCCCTTTTGATTACGCTTGTAGTCTATTAAAGGTAACTATTTATAGCAATTTAATTTGTTTGGCTATCTAACCAAGCATCAACACTTTTTCGAGTATATAAAACTTCTTTAAATAAACGATGTCGTTCAAACTCGAGTTTTGTTTTTCTCGTGGCATCACCACTAACTAAACGGCTATGGGTATCATTGAACTTTGAAATTACAGAAAAACCGCGTTCATCTTGATCAGCTTGCTTTTTTACAGAATTAGCAAGGTGCTCTCTAACATCGTCAGCAGTTAACATACCTGAATTGTCTAATCCCATTAGCTCTTTTTTCATTGCTAATCTTACGCCCATTTCCTACTCCATTTAATGAAAACTATTTAATCCGCCAAAGTTTTAGCAATTAGCAGGCCATACGTAAAATTAACTGCTGCAAAGGTTACTCTTCAATTGCTTCAGTTTTTTTAAAGACAGATAAAATACATAAAAAATTTCATAACTATTTACGTATTACAATTAACGAAAGTCACTTGCTTTGGTGCAAAAGTAGCTGCAAGCCTTTATACTACAGCTTGTGCGTTACCCCACCGAGAGCAAATATGAACGAAGAATACATAGAAATAGAATTAGAAGAAGAGCCGATTGAGCTTTGTAAATTATTAAAAGTACTAAACTTAGTTGAAGGTGGCGGCCAAGCTAAAAACCTAATTACCGAAGGCTATGTGGGTGTTAACCATGAAATTTGTACAATAAAGCGGAAAAAATTATACAGTGGCGATGTATTAGAATTTGATGGCGAATTTTTTAAACTTGCGCTAAGTGAAGATGCAACCCCTGCAGAAAAACCTGCGGTACAAACTCAGGCAGAGTCAAAGCAAGCTGCACCACAACCAACAAATCAGCCAGCTAAAAGTAAGCGCAAGCGAACTAAAAAACCAAAAGTAGATGATAAAACAGGTCGTCGTCCTATTTCATTTGGTTAAGCATTTAAAAGCCCTCTTTTTATATAAAAAGGTCAACTTGTATAGTTGGCCTTTTTACTCTTTAATAACCTAGTTAATAATAATAAAAACAAGGTTATAAAATGTCTGTTAAAACACCTAAAAATTGGTTTAAGCCAGTTGTATGGGCGGCACTAATATGGAACTTACTTGGCGTTATTGCATTTGCTATGCACATGATGATGACACCCGAAATGATAGGTAAACTTCCACTAGATCAACAAACTGCCTACTCTAACATTCCTATTTGGTCAACCATTGCATTTGCTATAGCTGTATTTGGAAGCACTTTTGGTTGTCTGTTTTTACTTGCTAAAAACGCGCTGGCAACACCTACTTTTGCGCTATCGCTCGGCGCTATTTTAATTCAGCAATATTATAATTTTGTGGTCATAAACAGTATTGAGCTACTTGGCGCAAGTGCTGTATTTATGCCTATTTTTGTAATCATTATTGCCATTGCTTTACTTTGTTTGAGTATTAAAGGTAAGCAACAAGGTTGGTTACAATAATTAATAAGGGTCGAAATAACTTTTGACCCTACCTCTTTCAAATCATCTCTTGAAATTAAACTTTTCAGCATCATCTCTACTATATTAACTGTACAAAATTCATTCTCTAAACACGATTTTTTACACTGGTATGTACTTTGCAACTCGAACACTACAGAGGTCACTCTTCAAAATATTTTTCTAATTCATAAAGGGGCAAATAATGAATAATAGTTTCGATACCCAACATCAGCTCACAATAAATGGTGAGCAATATCATATTCATTCTCTAAAAGGACTTGGCGACAAAGCGAAACGATTGCCCTTTTCCTTAAAAGTATTACTTGAAAACCTTCTTCGTAACGAAGATGGCGCAAATATAAAAGAACAAGATATTCAAGCTCTCCTTAATTGGGACCCTCAAGCAAAGCCTGCATCTGAAGTTGCCTTTACTCCCGCCCGTGTTGTTATGCAAGATTTTACCGGCGTACCCGCTATTGTTGATTTAGCCGCGATGCGTGACGCAATGGAAAAACTAGGTGGAGATCCCGCAAAAATAAACCCGTTATCACCTGCTGAGCTTGTCATTGATCACTCGGTACAAGTAGATGGTTATGGTAACGATGGTGCTTTTGATTTAAATGCAAAACTAGAATACGACCGAAATAAAGAACGTTACGAATTTTTACGCTGGGGACAAACCGCTTTTGATAATTTAAAAGTAGTGCCACCAGCAACCGGTATTGTTCACCAAGTGAATTTAGAATACTTAGCACGCGTTGTTTTTAATGAAGAGCGCGATGGCAAAAAATTCGCTTACCCAGACACTCTCGTAGGTACCGACTCTCACACAACCATGATAAATGGCTTAGGTGTACTTGGTTGGGGTGTAGGCGGCATTGAAGCCGAAGCAGCTATGTTGGGTCAACCAATTAGTTTACTGATCCCACAAGTAGTGGGTATGAAGCTAAGCGGCCGCTTACCTGAAGGCACGACCGCAACCGATTTAGTATTAACAGTAACAGAGATACTGCGTAACCATGGCGTAGTGGGTAAATTTGTAGAGTTTTATGGTGACGGCCTTGCCGACTTACCACTTGCCGATAGAGCAACCATAGCGAATATGGCACCAGAATACGGCGCTACGTGTGGTATTTTCCCGATTGATGATGAAACCATTAACTACCTTCGCTTAACAAACCGCGACGAAAAGCAGCTAAAACTCATTGAGGATTACGCAAAACACCAAGGTTTATGGCGTAACGATGGCGACGAAGCTAGCTATACCGATACACTCGAGCTTAAATTGGGTGATGTTGTACCAAGCCTTGCAGGCCCTAAACGACCACAGGATAGAATTTCCCTAAACAAGGCTGGTGAAGTGATTAGCCAGCATTTAAAAAACTTTCAAGATGAACGTATGGCTCGTCGTGATAATAGCGATGAAGAACAAGCTCGTATCGAAGGCGAAGGTCCAACAACAAACCCAGATGAACCAGTTAATGAAGCGCAGTTTATGGGCGCCGCTAAAGTTAAATTTAAAGGACAAGAGTTTGAGCTAAACGATGGTGCTTGCGTTATTGCCGCGATTACCAGCTGTACTAATACTTCTAACCCAAGTGTAATTTTAGCTGCTGGTTTGGTTGCTAAAAAAGCAAAACAGTTAGGAATTAATGTAAAACCTTGGGTTAAAACATCACTTGCTCCAGGTTCTAAAGTAGTTACCGACTACCTAGAAAAAGCCGGCTTAATGGACGACTTAGAAAGCTTAGGCTTTAACTTAGTTGGCTATGGTTGTACTACCTGTATTGGTAACTCAGGCCCACTAGCGACTGAAATATCAGATGCGATTCAAAAGCATAAATTAGTGGTTAGCTCTATTTTATCGGGTAACCGTAACTTTGAAGGTCGTATTCACCAAGATGTTAAAATGAACTTTTTAGCATCCCCTCCGCTTGTTGTTGCTTACGCCATTGCGGGCAGAACCGATATTGACGTATACAACGAACCCCTGGCTCAAGATGCTAACGGTAACGATATTTACCTTAAAAATATTTGGCCGAGCGTTAAAGAAGTAAGTGACCTAGTTAAAGAAACAGTAACTAAAGAAATGTTCGAAAAAAGCTACGCTAACGTTTACGAAGGCGATAGCCGTTGGCAGCAAATTAAAATACCAGATGGCAAACTTTACGATTGGGATGACGCATCTACCTACATTAAAAAAGCACCATTTTTTGATGGTATGAAAGTAGAACCACCGGGTATTCCTACTATCGAAGGTGCACGTTGTTTAGCTAAGCTTGGGGATTCAGTAACCACTGACCATATTTCTCCTGCGGGCGCTATTAAAGCAGATGCACCAGCAGGTTTATACTTGCAAGAAAATGGCGTAGATAAAGCGCAGTTTAACTCGTACGGTTCACGCCGTGGTAATCACGAAGTAATGATGCGTGGCACGTTTGCTAATGTTCGTCTTAAAAACTTACTAGCACCAGGTACTGAAGGCGGCGTAACACGTACTCAGCCTGGCGATACGCTAGAGAGTATTTATGATGCAGCAATGGAGTATCAAAAAAATAATACGCCACTCATTATTTTAGCGGGTAAAGAGTACGGTACGGGTTCATCTCGTGACTGGGCGGCCAAAGGCTCACTTTTACTAGGCGTTAAAGCGGTTGTAGCACAAAGCTATGAGCGAATTCATCGCTCTAACTTAATTGGTATGGGTGTATTACCGCTGCAATTTAAAGAAGGTGAAAGCTACGAGTCTCATGGGTTAACAGGGCAAGAACAATTTGATATTGATGGCCTGTACGATAAAACCGATGAAGTAACCGTTATTGCTACAAATGCCGAAGGTAAAAAAGTAACCTTGAGTGCTGACGTACGTATTGATACCCCTAAAGAGTGGGATTACTACAAACACGGCGGTATTTTACAATATGTACTGCGTAATATGCTCGACTAACAAAGACAGTAGTTAATACATTTAAAAGCCCAGTTTAGTAATAAGCTGGGCTTTTTTATATGTGCTGTTTGTTGTCTTAAATCAATGCTAAGCATTTAAAGCGTGCCTACACTAGGGCCTGTTGACCTTTCAGGATTAAAATTTGTTCAACCTAGGGGCTATTTAATCGCGGCGTGAGGTTTGTAACCTAGTGGGCTAAGTAAAAACCGAGCAACAAAGAGTAAATAGCCCCTAGGCAGAACCCTTCGGGCAGCGCATGTTTGGCATTTATTCCACGTTATCGCCTATTCATGGGGAATAACCACACTACATAGGCTCTGCCTTGCCTAAATACCAAACACACTGCTGCAAATTTAACCTCGAAAGATAAACAGGCCCTAGGGCTACTCTTAGTGAGGTAACTATGTCGCAAACAATGATAATTAGGCTGCTTAAAACATCAATAGTGCTTGGGTTGTGCCTTATCGTGACTGGCCACACTTTAATTGTGTCGAGTTACTTTACTGTCGAGCATGGTATTAAAGGAATAATTATAGCGGCGGCATGCATTGCTGTAGGTGTACTGCTGTCGCTTCCCACTAAAATATATTTAACCGTATTATTGATGGAAGCCGAAAAACGTTATTTAAAAAACCATAAAAGCACTCACTCTAAATAATTAGAGTGCACTTAAATTATTAATTTCTTTATTACGTTTTTCTAGTTTGTCTTTTACATTTTCGGCGTCATTAAATAACTTTTTAACCGAGTCTGGGTTCAAAATACTGATCCCCTCTGGTGCAGCCGACATTGTATTTTTACTTGGAGTGGTATTTAAAATAGACGTGTCTTCTGCAGCAATAACAGTAATATCTTTAGGGTCGAGTTTTACTTCAATACTTTTTGCATGCGGGTTAGGTGTATCAGAAAAGTGCCATTGGCCTGTTTCATCTTGCCACTTAAAAATTTTGCTACTTGAGGTAGTACTTTCAGGGATTGGTTCATCAGAAATACTGCTCGCAATTTTATCGCCTGCTTGCTTAAAGCCCTGCACTGCTTGGTCCAAAGTATTGCTAGATAGCGCAACCATTTTTTCTTTAATTTGTTGAGATTCACTGCTAATTGATGATGCAGAAAGCCATGTTTGACCATCGGGCTTTTTTAAATAAAACAAAGAGATAACTGCAATAGCCATGATTGATATAGCTAAGTAGGTAAAGTATTTCATAGCGTTCCTGCTTTAATTAATCCTTTATTGCCCTGAGTCTAATAAAAAATACTTAATTAGGCAATTTTTTGTACCCTAATAAAAAAATAAAAACGCAGCAGAAGCTGTAATGCCGTTCACTTAAGGTGAGCGGCTTTTTTATTTCTAGCGTACCGCTGTGGTCTTGGCTTGACTGCACGAGGAAAACCCCGTTCCCTTCGAGGCTCTAGAATTAGGCTTTCTGCCATCGCATAAAAGTATTTTAATTGACGTGGTATGGCTCCAGGTGTTGAATAAGGTAATCCAACAAGCAACCTCATTATTTGAGCTAAACTACCATTGAAACTCAGTTGGTACGGTAAATAATCACCTTTTAATGTGTGGCACATTTTTACCATCTGATATCGCACCATATTATAAGTAAGCAACACTCCCCACAGCTCTTGCTTTACAAGCGCTGGTAAGCGACTTCTTAATGTTAATCGATTGCCCAGCATATATTGCTTTTGTTCCCGATAACCAAGCTCTATCTCCCAGCGGTGACTGTACAAATCGCCTATATCGGCTGACAGATATCGCATCGGATCTGTCATAGATGTCATCACACTATATGACTTCCCCTTTATTTTTCGAGTCACTAACCTCGCGATTAAGGTGTTAGGCAGCGTTGGCCACATCTTTCTTGCTCTTGGGTTGCTGCTAAGTTGGACTAATTTATCATTACGCCCTAATGTTTGAATAACTTCATATTGCACATTTTTTTTCAGGGGGATTAGCCAATGGCGTTCACTGCCAGTTGTTTGCCATTTATGTAAAAGCCCTAAAGAATAGAAACCTTTGCCGAATAAAGTGAGACTGTTATCGGGTGTGGTTTCTATAAGCTTTTCAGCCAGCACCATTTCATTGACCTTGTAATCATCAAAAGCACTCCCCGTGATTAGGTGGCTGCTTAGCTCCATTTGACACACCATTCTGACCTGTGGGTATTGTGTATTGGTCGGTTTTGTAAAGGCTTCATTGTTTTGGGGTGAGTCATCCGTACGCCAAACAACACCATCGACACCAAGCAAGGTAAGCCCATTCCAATGAGGATGATTAGCGCCATTATTCCAATGCCTTTGGGTGCATTCAAATAAGGCTTTCATGGCGGCTTCACCTAGGTTTTTACGACGCTGAGTTAAAGCACTTGGCGCAACAAATGGCTTACCATCGCGGTCAACAATGTCGAGCATATTAACGACATCGGCCATCGATTTGTCATTATAAATAACCATCCCGATCAACAACCAAGCCATCGATTCTAGGGTTAGTTTTCTTTTTCGTAGTGTAACGGTTTCGGTCAGTGCATAGGCTTCTTCGATAAGAGATAAAGGGAGTAAATCTGCGAGTGTTTCAACGTCATTAGGTTTGATGTTGTTAATAATATCGAGAGCATTAGAAAGTTGCATAAAAAAATCCGAATTCTACAAAAGAATTCGGATTCTTACATACCTAGAAGATCGTTCAAGTGCTATTAACTAATTCTTAAATGATCGGCATTACAGCAGAAGCTGCGTTTTTATTTGCAATTTAACTACACCGTAGTCGCGTTAAATACCGTCACCATCCATGTGTAGTCCACATTCTCGGTTTAAACCAAAAAAGCGAGTTTCTTCCTCAGTCATTCCTGGTTCTAACTTACGTGTTGTATGTACGTCTCCCATAGACACATAACCTTGCTCCCATAATGGGTGGTAAGGTAAATCGTGCTTAGTAAGATACTGATACACGTCGCGGTTAGACCATTCAATAATCGGGTACACTTTGACGGTACCACGGCTAATTTCTACAAATTGCTTATCAGCACGTGTAGATGATTGATCGCGGCGCAGACCACTAAACCACGTGCCCGCTTCTATTTCTTTTAACGCGCGGGTCATCGGCTCTACTTTATTAAGCTGATTATATTGCTTAATGCCGTCTTCGCCTTTCTCCCATAGTTTACCGAATTTAGCCTCTTGCCATGCTGGGCTAAGCGGCGCTCTATACACCTTTAAGTTAAGTGATAAACGCTCACTCATTTGCTCAATAAACTGATACGTTTCAGGAAACAAATAGCCTGTATCGGTTAATACAACGGGAATATCTGGACGTTGTGAGGTCATTAAATGCAGCATTACTGCCGCTTGAATACCAAAGCTAGATGATAAAAAAGCCGTATTAGGCAAGTTATCAAGCGCCCATGCAACACGCTGTTCTGCGCTCATATTCGCTAGTAAACCATTAGCATCAGCTAACATAGCCGCCTGGCTTTGTTTATCTAGCTGTAAAATGTTTTTAAATTCACTCATGGTAAATTCCAAACCTCACTAGCGCCAAAGCGCTGGTATTTAAT
Organism: Pseudoalteromonas sp. S8-8; assembly: GCF_000497875.1. NCBI lineage: Bacteria > Pseudomonadati > Pseudomonadota > Gammaproteobacteria > Alteromonadales > Pseudoalteromonadaceae > Pseudoalteromonas > Pseudoalteromonas sp. S8-8. Next base: position 39,569 of record NZ_AUTR01000011.1, on the reverse strand, counting down.
TAAGCGTGAAAATCGGTTACCGATACTTTTACTTCAGCAACAATGCCTTTGCGTATAACAAAGTCACCAAAACACTCACCGTCATTGCGCTCGCTTGCCCATTGGCCAATGAGCTTATCGAATGCTTCTAGGTAAACGTCTTCGCCTACGTTCTCAAGGTACAATTTAGGAATACGTGTACCTTCTAAATTACCACCTAAGTAAACGTTGTATTTACCTGGGCCTTTACCCACTAAACCAGCTTCTGCAAGCATTGCGCGGCCACAGCCGTTCGGGCAACCTACAACGCGCATAATAATGCTGTCATCGGGTATACCGTGCTTAGCAAGTAATGCTTCAGTTTTTTCTACTAGGCTTGGTAAGTAACGCTCTGCTTCGGCCATTGCAAGTGGGCACGTTGGCAGTGAAACACACGCCATAGAATTTTTACGCTGCTGCGAATCTGTGTCATCAATCAGGCCATGGCTACGTGCAATCTCTTCAATCACGGCTTTTTGATCTGCAGGTACGCCAGCAATAATTAAGTTTTGGTTTGCCGTCATACGCATGTCACCTTGGTGAACTTCTGCGATTTTACGACAACCTGTTTTAAGCGGCTTGCCTGGATAGTCTAAAATACGACCACTTTGAATAAATAGCGTTAAGTGGTGCTTACCATCAATGCCTTCAACCCAACCAATGCGGTCGCCACGATGAGTAAACTCAAACGGACGGCTTGGTGCAAACGTAACGCCTGAGCGTTTTTCTACTTCTGCTTTAAATACATCAACACCTACACGGTCTAATGTGTATTTAGTTTTTGCATTTTTACGGTTTGAACGATTACCCCAATCGCGCTGCACAGATACAACATGCTCTGCAATTTTTAAGGTATCTTCTAGCGCGATAAAGCCAAAGTCATCAGCCTTACGCGGATACGTTGCTGTATCGCCGTGCGTCATGGCAAGGCCACCGCCCACTAATACGTTAAAACCAACTAGCTTGCCGTTATCAGCAATTGCCACAAAGTTTAAATCGTTAGCGTGCACATCAACTTCGTTGTTAGGTGGAATAGTCACCGTGGTTTTAAACTTACGCGGTAAGTAGTTAGATCCTAAAATTGGCTCTTCTGTGGTTTCTGCTTTTTCGCCATTTAACCAAATTTCGGCATACGCTTTCGTTTTTGGTAATAAGTGTTCAGAAATTTTTGCAGCCCAATCGTAAGCTTCTTGATGTAACTCAGACTCAACGGGGTTAGTAGTACAAAGTACATTACGGTTAACGTCACCTGCTGTAGCAATAGAGTCTATACCTACGCTATCAAGCATTTGGTGCATGCCTTTAATATTTGGCTTTAACACTCCATGAAACTGAAATGTTTGACGCGTAGTTAAACGAATACTGCCGTAGCTTGTTTTGTCATCTGCAAACTTGTCGATTGCTAACCACTGCTCTGGCTTAATAATACCGCCAGGCATACGTGCACGTAACATTACATTATGTAGCGGCTCTAGCTTTTGCTTAGCGCGCTCACCACGTATATCGCGGTCATCTTGCTGATACATGCCATGAAAACGAATTAGCTGAAAGTTATCGGCTGTAAAGCCACCGGTAATTTCGTCTGTTAAATCTTTTTCTATGGTGCCACGTAAAAAGTTACTTTCTCTTTTCAAACGTTCGTTATCAGAAAGTTTTACGTTTTTATCTTGTTCGCTCATTTTAAATCCTAAATTTGTTACAGTGACGGCTGCTAGCTGTTAAATAAAATAAGAAACGTGATTAATACACGTCTTTCTGATAGCGGTTTGCGCTACGCAAATCTTTTAAATATTGCTCTGCGTCTTCATTGCTCTTGCCTGTGTTTTCTTTAACAATATCAAGCAAGGCGTTGTGTACATCTTTTGCCATGCGATTTGCATCGCCACAAATATAAAAGTGAGCGCCAGCTTCTAACCATTCAAACACGTCTTTACTGTTACTGCGTAACTTATCTTGCACATATACTTTTTCTGCTTGGTCACGGCTAAATGCAACATCTACTTTGTTAAGTAAACCCGATTTTAAATAACCCTGTATTTCTACTTGGTATAAAAAGTCTTGAGTGAAATGTGGGTTACCAAAAAACAACCAGTTTTTGCCTTGCGCTTCACGCGAATCACGTTCTTGTAAAAATGCACGAAACGGCGCAATACCCGTACCAGGACCAACCATAATCACAGGTGTATCATCGTTAGTGGGTAGGCGGAAATTGTCGTTGTGTTCGCTAAATACTTTAACTTTACAACCTTCTTCTGCACGACGAGTTAAGTAACCAGTACAACCACCTAAATGCTCGCTATCAAATGCATCAAATTGCACTAGACCTAGTGTTAAATGTACTTCGTCTTCAACCTCAGCTTGGCTAGATGCAATTGAGTACAAACGAGCTTGTAGTTTACGTAGGCAGTCTACTAATGTTTGCGCATCAATTTTTGCAGGGTTTTGGCGAATTACATCAAATATTTGGCGAGGTTCAATATACGCACGCATTGCGGCTTTATCTTCTACAAGCTTTAATAATTCAGGCGTACCAGTTGCTATTGCGTATTTTTCTACAAAACCAGGGTATGACTGAGTCAGCTCTAGTTTTTCAATAAGTGCGCCGCGTACGCTTAGCTCTTCATCACCTACTTTTACAATGCTTGTTGCATCTATTTGAGTAAGTGTAAGTACTTCATCAACTAATACATCATCATTTAAAAAGTACACACCTAATGAATCACCAGGTGTGTAAGTAATGTCTGAACCTTCAAGCGAAATTTCAACGTGGCGTACATCTTTAGTTGAGTCGCGACCGGTAATTTTTTGAACTGTTAATAGCTCTGCTTCAAATGGATTTTGCTTTGTGTATTGGCTTGAAGCGGTCGTTGGTGCTCCAAATGGCATTGATACAACTTGACCACCAGCGGCTTCTTGCTGCGCTTTTAAATCAGGTTCAAATGCATCAACTGCACCGGCAATCCATGTTGCAGCTTCATCTTCGTAATCTACATCTAAATCAGCACGTTGATATATGGTTTGTGCACCGAGTTTATTTAAACGTTCTTCAAAATCTTTTGCTGTTTGGCAGAAAAACTCATAGCTAGAATCACCTAAGCCAATAACCGCTATTTTTACATCGTCTAGTTTTGGCGCTTTTTTAGTGGCTAAAAATTCGTGAAGTGTTTCTGCGTCTTCAGGTGGCTCACCTTCGCCGTAAGTAGATACAACGATAGTTAAAAACTTTTCTTTTTTCAGGGCTGTTGGTTTGTAATCTGACATGCTAACAAGCTTAACTGCTAAGCCTCGCGACTCAGCCTGCTCTTTCATTTTGGTAGCTACACCTTTTGCGTTACCTGTTTGCGAACCATATAAAATAGTTAGCGCTGCTGCATCACCCGCAGCCGGTACGCCTGCCGTAGGGGCACCTAACGCAGCCGAATTAGCATTTGCAGCTAAGTAACCACTTACCCATGCTTGTTGAATTGGATTAAGTTCAGCCACTAAACCTTGCAGCTTTTGTACTTGATCTTGCGATAGCGGGCTTGCCGCAGCATTTAGTTGACCTAACAACATGAATCGATTCCCCATAACCCTGAAAATTAAACACAACACACTTTGTGTATTGTTAAAAATGAGTTTTACCTCATCCAGAGCGTATCTGTTGAGGTTTTCTAAGTATGTAGGATAACGGGCTCTGCATAGATAAAAAAAGAATAGAATCTGCTTTGATATTCCATTTAGTTATTAATTTATAAAAATACCTTCAAAAACAGATTAAAGGGCAATTATTGCCTTTTACAGCACTTTAAATTAACAATTTTGTAACCTAACTAATGTAGGGTATATTCCTCATTCAAAATAAAAATAGGAACAACTATGTTACACGGGAAATATAAAAATAAACTACTTAGTACCGCATTGTTACTTGGCTCATTACCTGTAATGGCCAATGTAGCTAATGGCGGATTTGAACAATGGTCAGGTAATACACCTGATGCATGGACTACGATAGATAGCGGAATTGCTTTATCTCGCTCAACCAGCACAGTTAAAAGTGGCAGTAGCTCTGCTGCTGTAAATGTAACTACAGGGTCGCAAAGTAACACTGATTTACTACAACAAGTTGCTGTAGAAGCAGGTAAAACCTATAACTTTTCGGCTGATGTTTACCACACCGAAGGTAAAATTAAAGCTCGCTTGTATGTAGATGGTTATCAAGGCTATTCAAATCAAGCACAAACTAACCAATGGCAAACAGTTAGCCATAGCTATACAGCAAGTAGTGATAAAACAATTAGCGTAGGGCTTAGGTTTTATGATGTAAGTGGATTTGATGGCAGCGAAACCGTATACGTAGATAACTTTTTACCAAACGCTGATGGCAGCGCATCAACAAGCTGTACCGACAATAGCCTTACCTTAACGCTTAATACCGATAATTACGGTAGCGAAACTAGCTGGGCCGTTAATAACAATCAAGGTAGCGCTGTTGCTAACGGCAGTGGTTACGCATCAAACACTCAGTATGATGAGCAAATATGCCTAACTGATGGAACTTACACACTTGTTATTAACGACAGCTACGGCGATGGCATGTGTTGTTCAACAGGTAATGGCAGTTATGCGCTTAAGCAAGGCTCTACCACACTTGCTAGCGGTGCAAGTTTTAATAATACAGACAGCACGGCATTTACTTTAAGTAGTAGCTCTGGTGATGGCGGCGGGACCAACCCAACACCCACTGGCTACTATGGTACAGCTCAAGGGCTATCGGGCTATTCACTAAAAACTGAGCTTTATAATATTATTAAAGATCATAATGCACAGGGTTACTCGGCTATTTGGAATTTTTACGATTCATCTGCACGTGATACATACTTTGAAAACGATAACAGCATTTTAGATATGTATAGCGAAAAACCAAACGGCTCAGATAGCTACAATTATGCTGCGGTGAGCGATCAATGTGGTAACTATAGTGGAGAAGGCGGCTGTTACAACCGTGAGCATTCATTTCCTAAAAGCTGGTTTGGCGGCACTATTGAGCCAATGAACTCAGATGTGCATCATATTTACGCAACCGACGGTTATGTAAACTCAAAACGTAGTAACTTCCCATTTGGTGAAGTAGCAAGCGCTTCATTTACATCAACTAACGGAAGTAAATTAGGTTCTGCCGCAAATTCATTAAATTACTCAGGTACTGTATTTGAGCCAATTGACGAATTTAAAGGTGACTTTGCTCGCGCTTATTTTTACATGGCAACGCGCTACGAAAATGTAATAGGCACTTGGCAAACCAAAACGACCTCAAGTAATGCTGTACTTAATGGTTCAAGCAACCAAGTATTCGAGAACTGGGTTGTAGCCATGCTGCTTAACTGGCATAACAGCGATCCTGTAAGCCAAATGGAACTTGACCGTAACCAAGCAGCGTTTGAATCTCAAGGTAATCGTAACCCGTATATCGACCACCCTGAATTTGTAGAAATGATTTGGTAAAAGTTAGCAGTTAAAACAAAAGCCTTTGCAAATGCAAAGGCTTTACCTTTTAGCGTGTAATATTTTTTAAAAATATGATGGTTTAAGCTAATTATAATAAACAGTTACGATAAGTGATTTTTCAGCTCTGTTTTTCATCAACGTTAAAAGTGAATGATGAAAATCTTGAAATATCACCTCACCCCATATTCGCGAATAAACACCAAAATTTGTATTATCTTGCACGGTCGTTTTTAACGTTAAAATCGTATTGCCGCTTTTATCTTCACTTAACTCATATCCACCGTAAAGAGGTGAAAAGTATTCACCGCCTAGTTTTACGTGTTTATCGAGTGCGTCATCGGGGATAGCATCTGGGTCTATATCAAATCTATAATGCATCTGTTTATTTGGTTGCCAGTCGGTTATTACTTCTTTAAACACAACGCCTTTTTGCCAAGTACTTGTGCGAACAGCGCCTATACCGCTAGCATTCATACTTGCCTTTAATGGCTTTGGTACACCAATTAATTGAGTGAGTGAAAAAGGCACTTCCTGTGGTTTTATGTCACTCACATTAGCTAACTGCTGCCACACAACATTGATGGGCGCGTTAATAGCTATTGAATTTGTTACTTCGTATGTTTTTGATAAATGTAAAAAGTTAACTTCAATAGGTGAGAGCAATATAGGTAATAACGCGATTGATAATAAAGAACTATTCGCTTTTTTTATTTTACGTTTTCTAACAAAGCCCGCAAGTAACCCACCAATGCTGGCAAAAAACATAAAAGCAGGCAAAGCCATTGCCACACAAATGCTCCCTTCAAGCAAAGTAATTACACTTACAAATAAAAAAACAAAAATAGGCTGCCAAGCAATCGTGATCATTTGCCTTTTAGTTAATGTTTCTGTGCTTTTAAATTCAAAATGAACACGAATATAACCAATTGCAACGGGCACTAAAAACATAAATGATATAGAGACTAAGCTACCTAAATTGTAAGCATTGACTAGCTCTACAAACAGCCGCATAAATATGCCGTAAAGCGTACCAAGTAAAATACCAATTGATTTAGGGGAGTTGAGTTGCATCTCTATTCTTTATTGTTGTTATTAACAATCCGAAAGTAACAGAAGTATTATTTCACCACAAATAAAACGAAATTAACGGCTGCTACCAATAAGCTTTTCAAACAAAGCGGCTTTTACAGCCACTAAGACTAAAGGATAATAACCTGCCATTAACACTATTTCCCGCTATAAACAGTGATCAAACTCCTTGAAATAAAAACCAAGCTATTGATTTGTAATAACTTTAAATCATTTTGTGTAGTTTTATAATTTTTAACGTAAAGCTGATTGTCAGATTAACTGTATTAAAAACAACCATGCACGACCTTTTGCCTATACATCCCAGCCTAAGAGCTGATTTACCCTGCATGTTCAATATTCATTTGCTTTAACAAAAGCCGTATTTATTTGATTAAGCAACAATGTTGCAGGAGAACGCATGCAAACTACACCACCCGGTGATGCACCATCAAACACGCACAAGGATGCTCAAAGCTACGAGCAACTTCACAAGCCGAGTTCAGAGTTTAATACTCGCGACGAGTATCTCGAACATGAATTACAAATTATGCAGCCTAAGCGCTGGCGTCCTAATTTACCGTTTAGAGATTACCGATTTGAATTTGAAGACACCATTCCAGCAATGGCGGGCACTATTGGTAAAGTCGTTATGGTGGGGGCTATTGCAGCAACCTTTGCGGCGCCTCTTGGTTTAAGCGATGCATTTGTTTTAGAAAATGTACGTTACGAATTACTCATTGTTTCTATTTTTATCATCTTATTCTCAGGCTTTATTTTACCAACAGCCAACTTGGCTGGTACTCACGGCCCGCTTATTCCGTTAATTCCTATTGTTGTTACTGCTGGCGGTCACCCTATGGCGTTTGGCTTACTCATTGGTGCCTTTGGTTTTATTTTAGCCATAACCAAGGGAGGAAGTATGCTCGCGCGCCTAACCAGTAAAGGTGTATGTGGCGGGCTGCTCATTTATTTAGGCTTTATTGGTACTATTTCGCAAGTTAAAAAGCTGTTTGCTTGGGCGGAAGCCATTGATATGGCACACATTGCATTTATTGTTATTTTAGCCACCATTTTATTGTATGCGCTATTAGAGCACTTTAAAAAACGTTGGTTAGCAGTGCCGTTAAGCTGCCTTATTGGTGGTGTGGTTGCCTTTGCCTTAGGTGCACCGTTTGAGTTTCATACTGCACCGGGTTTACCAAATATGAACCCAGCTTACTGGTGGGGTGAAAACACGGGCTGGATGCTAGGTTTACCAACACTTGAAAGCTTTGTTGTTGTACTCCCGTTTGCAGTGCTTGCCGTTGCCATGTGGTCGCCAGATTTTTTAGGTCATCAAGTATTTCAAAAAATAAGCTATCCGCAACGTACTGAAAAAGTACAAATGAATATCGACGACACCATGCTGAGCGCATCGGTTAGACAAACATTTGGCTCACTTGCCGGTGGTGCTAACTTTGCGTCCTCTTGGGGTACTTATATTGTGCCTGCCGCTATTGCTAAACGCCCTATCCCTGCTGGCGCTATTTTAACTGCATTATTTTGTATTATTGCTGGTTTATGGGGTTACCCTATGGATTTAGCAATTTGGCAGCCTGTATTGTGTGTAGCGCTTATTGTTGGGGTGTTTATCCCGCTACTTGAAGCTGGCATGGAAATGACGCGCGAAGGTAAAACGACGCAATCCGCCGCTATTGTGGTGTTTGCTTCGACCTTGGTTAATCCTGCTTTTGGTTGGTCACTTACTATGTTACTTGATAACTTAGGGCTGATTGGCTGTAAAGAGCGCAGCGCTGAGCTAACTAAAATGAGCCGCTGGGTGATTCCACTTATTATGTTTGTGTTACTTACCACTGTAATGGCAATTGTAGGCATGTTACCCGGTATACCTGCGTTAATGGCTGACTTTAGGCATTAACCTTTAGCTATTACATCTCATATTTACCCACAAAAAAGCACGGCAATTGCCGTGCTTTTTAATACGTGATTTTTAATACACACGGTTAAGCAATTACTGCCAAGAACGCTCAGTCGCTAGTTGTTTTTCAAACGCATCAATTTGTGGGTTTAGCGTTTCGGTTACACCAATAAAGTCTAAACCACTTAACAAACGTTCTTTTACCTCTTTACTAATATCAAAACTAATTGGTGCAAACTTACTGCTTGTTAGTGTTTGATTTTCAAGGTCGATTTCAATGTTAATATCGTCGTGCTGCTCGCTAAGTACAAACAGTTGCTCAAGCGTGTCGGCAGGTAACGCTATGGCTAACATTTGGTTGTTACCACAGTTATTAAAGAAAATATCTGCAAAGCTTTCAGCTAAAATAACTTCAAAGCCATATTGCTTCAGCGCCCATGGCGCGTGCTCACGAGATGAGCCACAACCAAAGTTGTCGCGCGTTAATAATATTTGCGCGCCTTGGTAGCATGGGCGGTTTAAAATAAAGTCAGGGTTTGGCTCGTCGTTATCTAGGTAACGCCAATCATAAAACAATGCCGCATCAAAGCCTTCGCGGCTAGTTGATGTTAAAAACTGCTTAGGGATAATTTGGTCAGTATCTACATTGTTTTTATCAAGTGGGGCCATTAAGCCACTAAAAAATACGCTCATTAGGCTTCTCCTCTAATATCAACAAAGTGACCATGTATTGCAGCGGCTGCCGCCATTGCGGGACTAACTAAATGGGTACGCCCACCACGACCTTGGCGACCCTCAAAGTTACGGTTAGAAGTAGATGCACAACGCTTGCCTGCTCCTAGGCGGTCATCGTTCATCGCTAAACACATAGAACAACCCGGTTCGCGCCATTCAAAGCCAGCGGCTTTAAAAATATCAGCTAAGCCTTCGTCTTCGGCTTGTTTTTTAACTAAGCCAGAGCCCGGTACAATTAACGCCTCTATGCCGGCTACAACCTGTTTGCCTTCTACAATTTTTGCAGCAGCGCGCAAGTCTTCAATGCGGCTATTTGTACATGAGCCAATAAATACCGTGTCTACTTTCGCGCTTGATAATTTATCGCCCGCTTTTAAGTCCATGTATTTAAGTGCGCTGCGAATAGCATCGGCTTTAATTAAATCTGGCTCTTTATCTGGATCGGGTATGCACTCATCAACACCAATTACTTGCTCTGGGCTTGTGCCCCAGGTAATTTGCGGTTGAATGTCGTCAGCATTTAGCTCAACAACTAAATCAAAGTGTGCGCCTTCATCTGTTTTTAATGTTTCCCAATATTCAACGGCTGCATCAAAATCTGCGCCTTTTGGTGCAAACGGACGACCTTTTAAGTAATCATAAGTAATTTGGTCAGATGCAATTAAACCCGCTTTTGCACCCATTTCTATGCTCATATTACATAGCGTCATACGGGCTTCCATTGAAAGCGCTTCAATGCCTGCACCACAAAACTCTGCTACATAACCTGTGCCACCAGCGGTACCTAACTTGCCAATTACCGCCATAATTAAATCTTTAGCCGTAACCGTTGGACGCAATACACCGTTAATTTGAATTTTTAACGATTTCGCCTTTTTTTGCTGTAGCGTTTGCGTTGCTAATACGTGCTCAACCTCAGACGTACCAATACCATGCGCTAATGCGCCAAACGCACCATGTGTAGAAGTATGGCTATCGCCACATACAATGGTTGTGCCTGGCAAAGTAATGCCTTGCTCTGGGCCCATTACATGGACAATGCCTTGGTTAATTGAGTTTAAATCGTAAAGTACAATACCAAACTCTTTACAGTTTTTATCAAGCGCCATTAATTGGTTTTTAGATACTTCGCTTGCGGCATCAAGTGATCGGCTTTTAGTCGATACGTTATGATCCATCGTTGCAAAGGTTTTTTCTGGGCAACGTACAGTACGGTTTTTTTCACGTAGACCTGCAAAAGCCTGCGGAGAAGTCACCTCGTGCACTAAATGGCGGTCAATATAAAGTAAGTCGGTTTGCTCGTTTATGCTGGCAACGGTGTGTGCTTGCCAAATTTTTTCGTATAACGTTTGGGCCACTTGCTAATTCCCTAATCTGTTTGAGTTGCAGCATAACGGTGCTGCAACTTTACTATGTTATTAAATGCGTGAAACGATGGCTGCTGCTACATCGCTTGTGCTGTAACCTGCATTTGGATATATATCTGGAGTGCCAACGCCTGCTTCTACGGCTTCTGCTACTGCTTTTTCAATCGTGCGAGCCGCTTCGTCTTGCCCTAGCGAGTAACGTAACATTAATGCGGCACTTAAAATTTGTGCTATTGGATTTGCAACGCCTTTACCTGCAATGTCTGGCGCTGAGCCGCCTGCTGGCTCGTACAATCCAAAACCCGATTGATTCAAGCTTGCCGATGGTAATAAGCCCATTGAGCCTGTGATCATAGCGCACTCATCTGACAAAATATCACCAAATAAGTTATCGCAAAGTAGTACGTCAAACTGGCTAGGCTGTTTAACTAACTGCATAGCCGCGTTATCTACGTAAATGTAATCTAAGCTTACTTCTGGGTAGTCTTTACTAACTTCAGTTACTACTTCGCGCCATAATACGCTTGATGCTAATACATTGGCTTTATCAACAGAGGTAACGTGGTTACTACGTAGTTTTGCCGCTTCAAAAGCAAAGCGTGCAATACGTTCGATTTCTTTTCGTGAGTATGTTTGCGTATCAAATGCAAACTCTTCTGCGCCTTCACCACTGCGACCTTTTTCACCAAAATAAATGCCGCCAGTTAGTTCGCGCACGCACAAAATATCAAAACCTTTTTCACTAATATCAGCGCGAAGTGGCGACGCTGCACTTAATGCAGGTAATAACTGTGCAGGGCGTAAATTACAAAACAAACCAAAGTGCTTACGAAGCGGCAATAACGATGCGCGCTCAGGCTGCTCGTTTGGTGGTAAGTTTTCCCATTTAGGACCGCCTACCGAACCAAATAAAATAGCGTCTGAGTTTTCACATGCAGTAAGCGTGCTCTCTGGTAATGCTTCACCAAATTCATCAATGGCTGCGCCACCAATAGCATGATGCTGACGGTTTAGGGTAAAACCAAACTTATTGCTCACAGCATCAAGTACTTGCTCTGCTGCTGCCATTACTTCTGGACCAATACCGTCGCCAGCTAATACTGCAACGCTGTAGTTTGTTTTACTCATCCTGCTTTCCTTTGTTGTTTTAAATCAGACACTTTTTGTGCACGATAAATTAAGTTATAAACACGGATCATGGCGCGTACCGACGCTTCAACCACATCCGCTGCAATGCCCGCACCGTGGTAAGGTCGGCCATCGTATTTAGCTATAATATTTACTTGGCCTAATGAGCTTGCACCTTGGCCTGTTGCTTCTAAGTTATATTCAATCATTTCAACGCTCATACCGGTTAAACGCTCAATAGCTGCAAACGAGGCTTCAACTGGACCATTACCTGTCGCCGCTTCTTGTTTAGCTTCGCCATCAATACGCATTCCAATGGTAGAGCTTGCTACTGATTGTGAGTTAGAGGCTGAGTTAACAAATTCTAATTGGTATTTTTCGTCTTTGTCGTTAATTTGATTAAAGTAAATCATCGCCTCAAGGTCGTAATCGTATACGGTGCCTTTTTGGTCAGCCAACTCAATAAAGCTTTTGTATAAGCCATCCATATCGTAATCAGATTTTTGATAGCCTAACTCTTCTAGGCGATGCTCAATAACATGACGACCCGAACGCGAAGTCATATTTAATTGGTTACTTGGCACACCAACGCTTTCTGGCGACATAATCTCATACGTATTTTGCGCTTTTAATACACCGTCTTGGTGAATGCCAGAACTATGCGCAAAGGCGTTTTCGCCAACAATCGCTTTATTTGGTTGTACTGGCATATTACAAATTTTAGCCACTTGACGAGATGCGCGGTAAATTTCTTCACTTTTAATATCGGTGTATACTTTTAAGTGGTCGTGGCGCATTTTCATGATCATCGCCACTTCTTCAAGCGAGCAGTTACCAGCACGCTCACCAATGCCATTAATAGTACACTCAATTTGGCGCGCACCGGCTTGCACTGCGGCTACCGAGTTTGCTACTGCTAAACCTAAATCATTGTGGCAATGCACGCTTAAGCGCGCTTTATCAATATTTGGCACGTTATTCATTAAATGGCGGATCATCGCGGCGTATTCGTCTGGCGTTACAAAACCAACGGTGTCTGGCAAGTTAATAGTTGAAGCTCCGGCATTAATTGCCTGCTCAACAATTTTACATAAATCCCAGTGCGGCGTACGACCGGCATCTTCACACGAAAACTCAACATCATCAGTATAGTTACGTGCCAATTTAATTGATTTAACAGCCATGGCCGTTGCATCGTCTAGGCTCATACGTAATTTATGTTCAAGGTGCAAAGGGCTTGTAGCAATAAAAGTATGAATACGGCTTTGCTGAGCTGTGCGAAGAGCTTCGCCACAGGCTTCAATGTCTTTAGCAACTGAGCGTGCTAAACCACAAATAATAGGACCTTTTACTTCGGTTGCAATACGTTGCACCGAGCGAAAATCAGCAGGGCTCGAAACCGGAAAGCCTACTTCCATCACATCCACATTCAAGCGGCTAATTGTATGTGCTAATTGAATTTTATCATCTTCAGTAAGGCTTGCTTTAAGTGCCTGTTCGCCATCACGTAAGGTGGTATCAAAAATCCATACTTTATCTTGCTCTTGCATAACTGCCCCTCATTCCTATGTTACCCAAATTTCAATTAATCCCAGCCGCGAGATAAAAAAAACCCCGCAATTGCGGGGTTTTTTAGTGTTCAACTCGATGCAAACACACTAATCCCCGCTTACTTGCCATAGCAGTAAGAGGTTAAGTTTTAGTGTAATTAAACGAATAATATGCATCTTGTTTTCTTATGTGTGTGTTCAGTGAAGCCTATTTTTAACATTACAAAGCCATGGAAGCAAGCATAAAAATTCCACAAAACACCTTTAAAACATAATCATAAAGAAAATAAAAACCAATAAACCTTAAATAACAAGATTAAAAATACCAAACACGCTTCTTGCCACCATAATCAAATCGGCTTTAAAGTGATCTCCGATTAGATAAGTTTTATTATTTTTATCTGGGCTTATAAAGTAATCCCATGTTTAATAATTAAAAAGTGCCATTACTCACTTTATCGACAAAATAGTCAAAGTGATTTGAGCTATATTGAGCCTACTTGCATATCAATAGAATCGATTCATTCTGTTCAAAGTATTCTGTTAATAAGTAAACTATTGGGCTTGCAGATCCTTTGCTTAGTTCATGCATATTAACTTCCTTGCATTGCCGAATTAGTAATTGCTATAGGGTATATTGAGCCCATACCCCAAATATTATTCTCTTTTTCTAATGCTTCTGATTGTTCGCCTGTCACTATGTTTATTATTCTTATAATACGCTCGGAAAGGAACCACCCTTTCTCATTACGCTCAGGCAAATTGCGATTGGTATATTCCAGCTGATAATCTTCTTTATCAGAGAAAATAACGCCATTACCTTCTCCTATTTCTGAGTTCTTTATTTCCGGGTTAGCAATATTCACCCAATGAAAATGTGCTTTTGGCCTTGAATGAGTCATAAATGCTAAATACTTCCCATCAGGTGAAATACGGTGGTTTTTCATCTCCCACGCTTTCGGAAAACCAAAATTAACTTTGCGTACTATTTCACCATTAAACTTATGTATCCAAAAGCCATCGTGCTTTATCGCTAAAAACTCTTTATCACCAGGCAGTAAAAAAGCAGCGCCGCTATGATGAATTTGCGGTCGAGAGATGAGTTCCCCTGTTGGTACATGGTAATTAAAGTGTTTGCCATCTGAGTAAAAAATGACGTTTTCACTGTCTGAAGTCCAGTTAAACCAAGGGTAGCCACCCCCGCCTGACATAGTAATTAGCTTTTTCTCTTTGGTGTCGTATAACTGGCGAGTCGCTCGGTCATTTATATAACCCGAAATAGCAATATAACGGTTATCTGGTGAGCGTGCTGGTGGATGCAATCCCGCAGGCTCCAGTTGGGTAAAAATTTCTTCTGGAATAATACGGCGCCTGTCTGAGCCATCTAACCGTGATGACCACAGCGTGCGTACTTCACTGTATTTATATTTATTCCAAAACATTAGCCGCGGGGTTGAAAATGTATCTGCATCGCCATACACCTCTTCACGTATTTCTAGTGGCCACTCTGGATGGTTTTTATGCTCTTTAGCCCATGGGTATTTAGCAACATCAACTTCTACTTGTGGTGAACTTTGCGATGAGGGCTCTGAGCAACCGCTTAGCAATAAGCTAAAACAAACGCAGAGGGCGCAAAGCACGCTGTGATTTTTTATAAACGTCATTATCAAAATCCTTTTTGGCTTTTATTTAGAGAAAGGCATGTATGGTTACAACCCCTGCGCTGCTACATTTGTAATCGCTATTGGACCTAAAGTATCAAGACCCCAAATACCCATTTCCTTTACGCGTGTGATTTTTTTTTCACCTGTTAAAATATTCGTTTTAGTCATAATACTGTATATGTCAGGCACTTCATCCCGACTAGTTGGCCTTTTAAAATCGTTATAGCCAAATTTGAGGGTAACGTCTTTATCAAGTGAAAAAATTACATTGCTGCCCATACCTTTCTCTGAATGCTCTATTTCAGGATTGGCAATATTCACCCAATGAAAATGCGCTTTTGGTCTAATATGAGTCATAAACGCTAAGTATTTTCCATCCGGTGAGATACGGTGGTCCAGCATCTCCCATTTCCTCGGAAAACCAAAGTTCACTTTACGCACTACTTCACCATTAAACTTATGTATCCAAAAGCCATCGTGCTTTACAGCTAAAAACTCTTTATCACCTGGGAGTAAAAAAGCAGCGCCACTGTGGTGAATTTGCGGCCGAGAGGTTAGTTCCCCTGTTGGTACATTGTAGTTAAAATTTTTACCATCTGAGTAAAAAATGACGTTTTCACTGTCTGAGGTCCAGTTAAACCAAGGGTAGCCGCCCCCGCTTGACATGGTAATGAGTTTTTTCTCTTTGGTATCGTATAACTGGCGAGTCGCTCGGTCATTTATATAGCCCGAAATAGCAATATAACGGTTATCTGGTGAGCGTGCTGGTGCATGAATACTAATAGATTCAAGCTTTTGAAATACCTCTTCTGGAATAATACGGCGCCTGTCTGAGCCATCTAACCGTGATGACCACAGCGTGCGCACTGCACTGTATTTATATTTATTCCAAAACATTAACCGCGGGGTTGAAAATGTATCTGCATCACCATACACCTCTTCGCGTATTTCAAGTGGCCACTCTGGATGGTTTTTGTGCTCTTTAACCCATGGGTATTTAGAAACGTCAACGGCTGTTGTGTTTTTTGTACTTTGCGATGATGGCTCTGAGCAACCGCTTAGCAATAAGCTAAAACAAACGCAGAGGACGCAAAGCACGCTGTGATTTTTTAAAAACGTCATTATTAAAATCCTTTTAAGCAGTTAAAGTACTGAGCCAATCTGCACACTATGCCCATACCCTAATAAATAAAAAGCTCATATTCATGAGCTTTTTATTCTTGCTATAATTGCGCTGTTGCGCTCAGTTATGTTAGTGGTGACTACTTAAATTACGAATAAATTTATTCGCTTTTAAAAGCTCCTAGCGGCCTTACTTTCTTCTTTGTAGCATCTTCAACAAACCACTGTTTCACTTCATCTTCAGTCAACCCTTCCTCTGACAAGCGCTTATATAGGTCTTTTTGTGATGGGGTTGAATGATCGCTATTTAGCTCAGCGGCTAATTCTTTTAAATCAGCTTCTGGTAATGTTTTACCCCAAGGTAAATTGCTATTTGTAGGGTTCGGTAGTGGTAACTTTAACTGCAAGCCATGGTTGCTAATTTTATCAGTCATCGAACCGATATCATTAAAATTAAAGCCCGAATTTCCCGCCGAGTTAAAGCTAGCAATACCTAGCTCCATCGTATATTGCCTGTCCTCTTTGTCAGTAAACATATCACTAAATTGGCTTGTAAATATGTCTCCAAAAGGCCTTAAGCCGTTTACTTCAACACGCTTTGGCGACTCATATTTCAAACTAAAATTTGCCGCAAAAACAAAAACCTGCTCTTCACCGGCAAATGCTTCAGCGTCTTTATTATGCCAATTAAGCAGCGCTCGAGCCTGTTTACCTTTTTCGTTATAAGGGCCTGCGTTATTCAATAATTCAATTAACTCTTCATACTCTGGGCCTACCTGCTCATCAATTTGGCACTGGTTGTCATACCACTTATCCTCAAATTGATAGTCATCGTCATGCCACGTATCCACCATTTTATTTAAAATACGCTCTGTTTTATAACCTTTATTTGCATTACGTGTAGCTTTGCCTAAATAGCAAAGTTTTGACTTATACTTCGGGCCTTGATCATTAATACCAATAGTTTGCTGCAGTATTAAATCACATGGCACACTACGCCAATCTAAACCAATGAGTTTTTTTGTATAATTATCAGACTCTAGCTCTGTACAGGTGGCTACAACCATAATATCGACTTGGGTATTCCAATCAAAGTCATCAAATATTATGTCATCGCCAAACTGGCGTACTTTAAACCCTAAACTTTGTGCGGCAGCAAATTCACTCTCAAATAAACGAATAAATTGCCCTTGCCTTTGTATTTTACTGGTTATTAAATAAGGTTTACCCTCACCACCAAAGCGCACCAAAATTCTAATGCTTTTTTCCCCAGCAAAAAGCTCTGGATATACAAAGCTTGAGCTACTACTCGTTAAAAAATCTTTTATTAATAGTGACTCTTCATTACCACCGTTACGCTTTGTATTTAAATCAACATAAAACTCATTCGCCACAAACTTATTTTTTATGCCTAAGGCATAGAGGACCTCAGCAGTGTCAGACTCAAAAATCATCTCATCACTATTATCTTTACGCTCCCCCATTAGTGGCAATACAACTTCACGGCTACTGCCAACTTGCGCACCAATGAAATAACGCATATCAGAGAAATTGTCATCTTGATAATATTCAACTGCAGAGTCGTTTATAATCGAGTAAAAAGCTTCTTCGTGCACCATAGGCTTGGTACCTAAATACGTTTTTGGCCCCAACTGAAAAAATGGTGTAAATACACAACCAAACTTTCCGGCAAAGTGCTTTTCATTATTTAATAGCTCAGACTCTACAAGCGGCCTTACTAGCTCTTTATAAGCAAGCTCGTTATTTACGCCATCACAGCGCGTTACTTTCAAGGTAATAGGGGCAATACCGGTCATCGTATCGTTAAACACAACGAGAACACGAATCGGGGTGAATGGCGTTAGCCGCTTTAGTTTATTGGCAATAATTGGCAACCATTTTTTTGAAGTCTGGTCTTGATAATATATAGCGCTGTGATGATAGCTCGCCTCACCATAGTCAGAAAATACTGGTTCAAATGTGTTTGCAAAGCTTTCGAGGTATTTATTGCCTTCTTTTTCTTGCGTAGCAAATGTGTGAATGGGGAAGTAATTTTGAAATTCAGCCGTAATATAATTATGCTCACGCGCTACTGTCGGCACCGTCATCATATAAAAACCATACGGGTTAGATTGCGATTGCAAATAAAGCGTGTTTTCAGGATCTGTAACTACGGCTTTACGTGTCGCTTTATCTAGCAAGCTGTAGTTATCACTAAAGCCGTAAAGTGCTTTTTTATCACCATTTTTACTTTGCTTTTGATTGGTAATGCTATCAATTAAAAATACCCAAAATGTATCCATCCTAATTGATGCACCGGGCAAATTAGGCAGTGCCCAGCTATCACCTAATAAAAAGTTTTCTATGTATTGTTTTACTTTATAGCGTTCTAAATTTGAATAATATTGGCTTTTATCACCTTCACGCTGAGCCCTTAGTAGCAATCCCATAAGGCCCGATATTGCCTCTGAGCGCAGCCTAAATTGAGCTGCCCATTGTGTACTTTGCTGCGTTTTTCCGTCTTTATTATATTCACTTAATAGCTCATGCATCATACCTTGATTAGCTGCACACTCCTGGCCTAGGCGTTTATCTCGCTGAATTTCTGCGTAGAATTGTTTACAGGCGTTATCGAGGAGTGCTTCATCCATTAAATTCGCAGCCGACGTAGCAATAGCGCCACCCGCTTTTATTACCGCTACTGCCGCGGCAATGGGAGCTGTTATTGGGATAAATGCCATAACACCCAGAGCAATGTTAATCATTTGCCACGCCATATCGTCGCCTGTTTCATCTACTTTTATATCATTGGCTACGGTTAAATTACGAAAGCGCTCTAAACTGTCCATACCTTCACGAGATGGGCAAACATTTATTTGGCTAATAGCATACGCCGCAATATGTACACGGCGGTTTTGTGCTCGGCTTGCCTCATCTTTATTATTTATAAGTGGTTGAGCATAACCCAGCCCAAGCACTTCAATACGCGCTTCATCAATGCCTGCTTGGGTCACTAAAATGTGCTTAACAGCCTCTGCTCGTCGCTCAGATAACGCAATATTATAATCGTAATTACCTATATCGCAGGTGTGGCCTGCCACGGTTACTTTAAGGTTCTCATTTTGCTTAAGCGCTTTTATAACGGCCTCGCTTTGCTGCAAAATAGTATTGCGGTAATCATCGGTTACTTGCTCGCTATTAAGCGAAAACGTTCCTTCAATTACGACATCTTTTACAATTTCTTTGGCACTTAAATGCTCAAAGTAATCGTTAGCAACCGTTTTATAGTGCCGTTTAGCTTGCGCTAAATTAGGGATATTTGTACCAAATTGCTGCAACGTAGTTTGCCCAAGTGCTGCAATATTTGTGGTTAAGTCAGCTATATTGAGTGCATTACCTGCTGCATCCATTGCCACCTTAGGAATGCCGAGCTTTTTACCTAAACTTTTATTATAGCTTTCCATTGCTGCTGGAGTGTTAGCTGGTAAGCGCCACAAATTTTCTGCAAGTGCTTGCCGCCAAGCATCGGTTGTAAAGGCTGCGCGAGCTTCACGTAGCTTTTTCCAAGCATCCTGCCCATCTTGCATAGCAAACACGGAATCTAGCGTTGCTTGAATAGTTTTATCTTCTGTTTCGTTTAAATGAGTATGTATTGCTTTAGCAATTTTACTCCCTAAAACAAACTTACCATTAGTGGTAAAATTACCGTTACTGGCACTGGCTGTTATATCGGTATTTATTAACCCTGCGGCTAATTGTGCACGGCCTTTAGCCACCGCCCATCCATGGCAAAAGCTCTCAAAGCCGCTGGCTATTTTTATTGGTTCATCACTAACTTTTGCGCGACCAACCTCTTTACCGTTTTCATCTTTAATACTAATATTTTTAGGGTCATAGGTAGCATGCTCGGTTTTTAAATCTTTTGCATAACTTATTAAGTGGCTATAAAAGCGAGGAAATTGCTTTATTATTGCCTCTTCAACCGAAAGCGGATCGCAGTTAATTACATCAAACTCACCTGCCTCATTTTTTATATCAAAGTGGATCATTTCGGCAAGTTCATAGTAATAATGTGTGCCGTCAAATTTAATAGATTTAGTACACCAGCTTGCAATATTGGCCTCATAGGTATTCCGCTGAAGCCTTATTTTTACTCTATACAACCCTTTGGGTAGTATCTTGTTAGTACCGGTTATCACCGCTAAGTTAGTTTCAGTGACGAAAGTAGCTGGTATATCTCTACCTATAGGCGACGACAAAACAATATTTTCACCCGGAGAAAGAAGCGGGATGTTTGGGTTAATACTTAATACAACAGCCCTCGTTTTTGCCAACACATACGCTTGAATACTCTTTACGTTTTTTTGAATTATTTCCCTTTCATACCACTTATTGTAAGTGTCGTCTTCGCTATTTTCTGTAGGCTGTTTTAAATTGGTAATAGGGATTGTTTGTAACTCTAATAACGGTGTATTTGAGCTACTGTAATTTTTTAAATTATCAACAAATTCTTTAGCCCATCCTCTAGGGTTATTATTGGCAATGAGGCCAATGGACTCCATTGGCGGAATAATAATAGGCCGTTGATTATTAGCCATGTAGGCATGAAACGGCTGACGTACTTCTAATGAGTCACTATTTATTGTCGATAAAATACCGGCTTTATTCGTTTTTAACACAATAGGCTTTTTTGTATTATAAGTGGCTGACTTTGGCTGTTCAGCAATAACAATTCGGTTTGCTACCGGCGTTAATTTGCCAATCGGTTTATTATGTTTAACATATCCAGTTAGTAAATAAACCAATGGGCTTGCAGATCCTTTGCTAATATCATGCATAATTAGTTACTCTGTGCTTTTTGGTTGGTAATAGCGATAGGTGCTAAAACGTTAAGGCCCCAAATATTCATTTCTTTAGTACGCGTAATACGTTTCTCTCTCGTTAAAATATTGGCTCTAGTGATAATGCTATAAGTAACAGGTCTACCAAGCTCATCAACCTCGCCCATCGGGTTAAAACCAAATTTAAGCGTGACATTTTCGTCCAATGAAAATATCACTCCACCACCCTCCCCTTTTTCTGAGTGCTCTATTTCAGGGTTTGCAATATTCACCCAGTGGAAGTGAAAATCTTCTCTACCATACGTCATAAACGCTAAATACTTGCCGTCTGGTGAAATACGGTGGTTTTTCATTTCCCATGCTCTCGGAAAACCAAAGTTCACTTTACGCACTACTTCACCATTAAACTTATGTATCCAAAAGCCATCGTGCTTTACCGCTAAAAACTCTTTATCACCAGGCAGTAAAAAAGCAGCGCCACTGTGGTGAATTTGCGGTCGAGAGGTGAGTTCCCCTGTAGGTACATGGTAATTAAAGTTTTTGCCATCTGAGTAAAAAATGACGTTTTCACTGTCTGAGGTCCAATTAAACCACGGGTAGCCGCCACCGCTTGACATGGTGATTAGCTTTTTCTCTTTAGTATCGTATAACTGGCGAGTCGCTCGGTCATTTATATAGCCCGAAATAGCGATATAACGGTTATCTGGTGAGCGTGCTGGTGCATGTATACTAATAGATTCAAGCTTTTGAAATACCTCTTCTGGAATAATACGGCGCCTGTCTGAACCATCTAACCGTGATGACCACAGTGTGCGCACTTCACTGCCTTTATATTTATTCCAAAACATTAACCGCGGGGTTGAAAATGTATCTGCATCTCCGTACACCTCTTCGCGTATTTCGAGTGGCCACTCTGGGTGGTTTTTGTGCTCTTTAGCCCATGGGTATTTAGCAACATCAACCTCTGCTTGTGGTGAACTTTGCGATGAGGGCTCTGAGCAACCGCTTAGCAGTAAGCTAAAACAAACGCTGAGAGCGCAAAGCATGCTGTGATTTTTTAAAAATGTCATTAAAACTATCCTTTTACTACATGCACTTATTTACGAGGTAATATAAATAAGTGCATTCATTAAAACTTGTGTTATTAAAATAAAGTGCTTGCACTTACTCTTCTACTATTTCTGCCATTAAAACGGTTTCTGGCGTTTGGTCGTGAAGCTCACTGAATGGGACATTGTCGAAAATATAATAAGCTGGCTGACCATCATTTGGGTCTTGCATTAAATCAAAATTGCCACTTTGAGGGATATCAGTAAATTTTATTTTTACCCAGGTAGAATCGAGCCTTACACTGGCTATAGACTGTACCTGTTGCCAGCTATGTTGTTTATTTATAAGTATAAGCTGCTCTTTATCGTACTTTGGCGTATTTGGATCAACCTGATACATAAATACAAAAGCAGGCTTAACCAGAGTTAACGGGTTTATGTTATTTACTACCATTGCCATACTGTGCGAGGCACTCATACTAACTCCCAAATACTTGTTGTAGTTTTGCTTTGGTTTTAGGGCCTGGTATGCCGTCTATGTCGAGATCGTGCTCGTACTGAAATTCCTTTACACCAATGCGAGTTTTTTTACCCATAACACCATCAACCGTACCACAATCAAACCCAAGCATATTGCACCGGCCTTGCACACCTGAAAGCGTGTCTATTGGATCTAGATTGCCTATTTGCACGTTAAAGCTTTTAGTTGGTGTGGTATCGCCTTCATTTAGGTATAAATCGACTGTGCCGGTTAGGGCGTCGTTACTATTAAGCTCTACTTCGATAAGCCCATCACTTTGCAATACGGTATCTATTGTTTGGTTACCAATATTAAGTACTACGCGTTTACCGACTACGTCATCGCCGTCGTCGTACGATACTTGCAGACGAAAGTACTCTTTTTCGTTTTGTACAACAAAGCTGTTAATACTGTTGGTGCGCAGCGGTATAAACTTTTCTTTTTTAGGCGGAATCGTAATTTTATCGCCCGGGTAAATTAAGTTTGGGTCTGGGCGTAGGGCTTTAAACTCTGCATTGCTTGGGTGGTTGTAAAGCGCTTTAGATGTTTGGTAGCCGTATTGCTTTGCTATGCGCAATAGCGTTTCACCTTGAGCTACAGTGTGTTGTTGGGTCATTGTGTATCCTTAAACTTTGCCTACAGACCAATCTTCGCTGTCGAGTTCAAAAAAGCTGACTTTAGCGTTTTCAAAGTCGGGGCCTGATACGTTGGCATAACCGTTTTGATCAAGTTGCCCGGTAATAATGTGGCCGTTGCGTAGGCGTATTTTGTAGCCCATATTAGCTTGTGGTTCGCCAGCTTCGTCGAGTAGTTCTATTTCGTAGGCTAAAGTGGGTTGTTCAACAGTAAATGTGGTGGTGTCGGTTGCGCCACTGGCCGTTACCGTAACATTATAAAGACCCGGTTTTACCTCAGCGTAGTGCTGCCAAAACGAGACTTCGTCTGGGCGTTTTTTTTCTAGTTGTAGTGTTATTTGACCACTTGTTGGCCCTTGCCACTGAATAACTACACTGCGACTGTTACTGCATGAGCCTTCTATATTGAGTTTCCAACCACTGGGTACTGTTAAGCTTGTGCCTGCTTTAGCAGGTTTTCGCTCGCTATAGCCTAAGTTGTAATCGTAAATTAAATTGGCATTTTTATAGCCGGTATATTGCTGTGCGAGTTGCTCTACGGTTTCGGCGGCGCTAAGTACATGGGTTGTAAAATTTTGCCTAACAGTGTGAGACGCTTTTAGTAGCATTGTGCTGTTTAGCTCTGGCTTATAAATACGTACAGCGGGCGCATGCTGTTGTATAGGTTGCGCTGCTTTTTTAGGTTTTTGGTTATAACTTTGCTGATTTATAAATTGCGGACTATTTTGCGCAGCTGATTGGCTGTTTATAAATGCAGAAGTGCTTGGCGTCATTACTGTGTTATTTATAAAAGTATTGTTTTGCAACGCTGTTTGCGATGATGTAATTGAACCATTATTAACCGCGCCCGAGTACTTTGTTGGTGCTTGAGTTTGTTTTGGGTAAACAGCTAGGCGTGTACTAGCTTGCTTAAACAGAGAATATGGTACCTTTTTCCACTCTTTGTCTTTAGCCCAATATTGGCACCGAGTGTCGTCGCGTAATCGCGCAGCTTGGTGTTTATCTAGCGCACCAAACAGGTTGTCTTGCAGTTGCCTTTGCAACACTTTAGGAAGTTTGCAAAGCTGAGCACGACTTAAATAAGAGAATGTAACCACAGGCTCTGAATTTTCAGGCTCATTATGTGGTTGTTCAAATAGTGGGGGGTAATTTAAGTTCACCGGATCCTTGGTGAGCATTTGCATCCTCGCTTTCTCTTAATAAGAGACTTATTTATTATTTAGTTACGGCTAAAAGGTATGCCGTTATTATAGTGCGTTAATATAAAGAAATAGGCACAAAAAATCTACAATGAATTTTTAAATTTGCTAACTTTGTTCAGTGTTTTCTCTTACGTAATGTCCGGCTCCACGAGTAATATAACGCAGCTGCCAAATAACGCGCTCAATCAATTCGTCGCGTTGCAATCCTTCTATATCGAGCGCTTCTGCACCCGCATTAAATACGAGCGTTACCATAGATTCCGCCTGAATATAGGCATGCATAGCGTTGCACTTAGTTTCGCTTTCTAGATAGTGAGCCAACTCTAAAATAAAATGCTTTACCTCGCGGGCTACAGCGGCTCTAAATGCTTTAGAAGTCCCAGATCGTTCTCGCAGCAACAACCTAAATTGGTTACTTGAGTTATCAATAAACTCCATAAAAGTAACCACTGAGGTATTTATAACACTGCCGCCATCGTTTGCTATTCGTCTGCGTGCTTGACGCATTAGTTGGCGAAGAGTTAAGCCCGCTTCGTCTACCATGGTTAAACCTAGCTCATCCATGTCTTTAAAATGACGATAAAAAGAAGTTGGGGCAATACCAGCTTCTCGTGCCACTTCGCGTAAACTTAAATTCGAAAAACTATGATCAGCACTCAGCTGATTAAATGCCGCTTGAATTAACGCCTGTCGTGTTTTTTGTTTCTGTTGCGCTCTAACACCCGACATCAACAGCTCCCTGAATTATTTTATATGAATATTTAGTGATATTAGCTCAATTGTACAGTCTAATACTTGACGACGAGAGTTTGAAATACTATTTTAGCTTACAGTTGTACGCTGAGATTGAGAATTATGAATAAACCACCGATTATTTGGACAAACGTCCTATTTTTTAGCCTAACCTTTTTGGCGGCTGCCACACTTGTACCTTGGTACGCCATTAGCTACGGATTTACCAGCGCGCATTGGATTGCTTTTGTTGGCTGCATGTTTTACGCAGGCTTATCAATTACTGCCGGCTACCATCGATTATGGGCACATAAAACCTATAACGCACACCCTGCAGTTGAATTTATTTTTGCGCTAGGCGGTGCTTTTGCACTACAAAACAGTGCTCTGCATTGGAGTAGCGATCACCGTATACATCACGGTCAAGTTGACGACCCAATAAAAGACCCTTACGCGGCTACCAATGGTTTTTGGTATAGCCATATCGGCTGGATGTTACGTGACTACCAAGGCGATAGCTACAACGACTATAGTAATTGTCGTGATTTACAACGAAATAAAGTCGTTATGTGGCAACATAAGCACTACTTAAAACTAGCTATTGCTATGAACGTAGGTTTGCCTCTTGCACTTGGTTTATTAGTTGGTGATGTGTGGGGTATGTTAATTCTTGCAGGTTTACTACGCTTAGTACTAAGCCAACACTTTACCTTTTTTATAAACTCAGTTGCACATATTTGGGGCTCTCGCCCATACACCGAAAAAAATACGGCACGCGATAACGGCTTTTTAGCGTTATTTACATACGGTGAGGGGTATCACAACTTCCACCATATTTTTGCAAGCGACTACCGTAACGGTATTAAATGGTTTCATTACGATCCAACAAAATGGATGATCCGCTCTTTAGCAGCTGTTGGTTTAGCTAATAAATTGAAGCGTACACCTGTTGAACGTATCGAAAAAGCAAAGGCCGAAACGCTAATGAGCAAAACGCAAACGCGTCTTGCAAAATTGCCTTTAGCACAAGATAAGATTACATTATTACAACAAGAGTACGATTTACTGCTGAAAAAACTGCAAAATTATTGTTCACTACAAAAACAAGTGTTAGAAGTTAAAAAAAATAACATGGCAAAGCAGTGTGAACGCTCAGCATTAATGGCACAATACCATGAGTTGGAAGCCGCCTGGGAAAATCAAAAACAGGCATGGCTAGCACTTAATGCGAGGTTATTAAAAGCCTCTTTTAATTAATTTAGGAGTGGCTGTGGCCAAACAACCAGAACAAAAAAAAGTACCCGTGACATACCAATATGATGCAATAATTATTGGCACGGGTCCTGGCGGTGAAGGTACCGCCATGAACCTTTCAAAAAACGACAAAAAAGTAGCGGTTATTGAACGCCAAGAATCAGTTGGTGGCGGTTGTGTACATTGGGGAACAATTCCTTCAAAAGCGCTTCGCCACTCTGTTAGCCGCTATATTGAATACAAAGCAAATCCGTTATTTAATGTTGGTGAGCGCCCTAGCCGCCTGACATTTCCTGATATTTTACGTCACGCAAGTTCTGTTATTTCTAAGCAATCTAATTTACGTAGTAGCTTTTACGATCGTAACCGCATTCATATGTTTCAAGGTGATGCGAGCTTTGTAGATAAGCACACAATTGAAGTAAAACGAAATGATGGTTCAACTGAGCGACTGACTGCTAAAACGATTGTTATAGCAACCGGCTCACGCCCTTATCGCCCACCAGAGGTAGATTTTACGCATTCTCGTATTTATGAGAGCGACACTATTTTAGGTCTTAAACACGACCCTCACCGCGTACTTATATACGGCGCTGGTGTAATTGGTTGTGAGTACGCTTCTATATTTAAAGGTTTAGGCGCTAAAGTTGATTTAGTTAATACACGCGACCGACTACTTGCTTTTATGGATGCTGAAATATCTGACGCGCTTAGCTATCACTTTTGGAACAGCGGTATTGTGATACGTCACAACGAAGAGTTTGACCGAATAGAGACCCGTGACGACTGCGTTATTATGCATTTAAAATCAGGCAAACGCGTAAAAGCTGACTGTATTTTATTTGCTAATGGCCGTACTGGTAACACTGATACATTAAACCTTGAAGCCATTGGTTTAAAAGCCGATAGCCGTGGCCAATTAAAAGTTAACGAAACATACCAAACAGAAGTTGATAACGTTTACGCTGTAGGTGATGTAATTGGCTATCCAAGCCTTGCTAGTGCTGCGTTTGACCAAGGTCGCATAGCTGCTGATGCAATTGCATGTGGTAACTGTGATGACAGACTGATTGTTGATATTCCGGCCGGTATTTATACCATCCCAGAAATGAGCTCAGTCGGTAAAACCGAGCAAGAGCTTACAGCCGCTAAAGTACCATATGAAGTTGGCCGTGCTCAGTTTAAGCATTTGGCACGTGCGCAAATTGCGGGCACTGAAGTAGGTAGTTTAAAAATATTATTCCACACTGAAACCAAAGAAGTACTTGGCGTACATTGTTTTGGCGAGCGTGCATCTGAAATTGTTCACATTGGCCAAGCCATTATGGAACAGAAAAATGGTGGCAATAATATCGACTACTTTGTAAATACCACATTTAACTACCCGACCATGGCTGAAGCCTACCGTGTTGCGGCATTAAATGGTTTAAATCGCTTATTTAAATAAGTAGTTTTAAAAGCCTTTATAAATAGGTAACAAAAAACCCGCAACTTAGCGGGTTTTTTACTTTTAAACAGTTTTAAAGTTTATTTAAGTAGCTATTACTTATGGTACTTAGCACTTAGCTCATGTACTGCATTAATGAATACACCAGCATTTTCAGGGTCTACATCTGGTGTAATACCGTGGCCTAAGTTAAACACGTGGCCATTGCCTGTACCGAAGTCTTCTAAAATAGTGCCTACTTCTTGACGAATACGCTCTGGTGTACCGTGTAACATAGATGGGTCCATATTACCTTGTAGAGCTACTTTATCACCCACACGGCGTTTAGCGTCGCTAATATTAATAGTCCAATCAAGACCAATTGCATCACAACCTGTTGCTGCAATAGCTTCAATCCATTGACCACCATTTTTAGTGAACAAAGTAACCGGTACTTTACGACCATCGTATTCACGAATTAAGCCATCTACAATTTTATGCATATATTGCAGTGAAAATTCGTTGTAATCGCGCGGGCTTAATACACCACCCCATGAGTCAAATACCATTAGCGATTGCGCGCCAGCTTTAATTTGAGCATTTAAATAATCAATAACTGAGTCAGCTAACTTATCGAGTAATAAATGAAGTGTTTGCGGCTCTGCAAACGCCATTTTTTTGATTTTACCAAATACTTTGCTGCTACCGCCTTCAACCATATAAGTTGCTAGCGTCCAAGGTGAACCAGAAAAACCAATAAGCGGTACTTCACCTTTAAGTTCACGACGAATAGTGCTTACTGCGTTCATTACGTAGCCAAGCTCGTCTGTAGGATCTAACTTTGGAATTTTTTTAACATCAGCAAGTGATGAAATAGGACGTTCAAACTTAGGGCCTTCGCCAGTTTCAAAGTAAAGACCTAAACCCATCGCATCTGGAATCGTTAAAATATCACTAAATAATATAGCGGCATCTAACGGGTAGCGACGTAATGGCTGCAGTGTTACTTCACATGCAAGCTCAGCATTACGGCACAGGCTCATAAAATCGCCCGCTTGTGCACGTGTAGCGCGATACTCTGGTAAATAGCGTCCTGCTTGGCGCATCATCCATACCGGAGTTACATCAACAGGTTGTTTTGCAAGTGCACGTAAATAACGGTCGTTTTTTAATTCGCTCATGGCGTAAATTATCCTAAGACTTGTATAAATTGTGCAAGATTGTACCACCATATTCTCCGACCCTCTATTGCTTAGGGACGAAAACAATATTCCCTAGAGGCAGATCAATATAATGGCGTGCTTTAATCCATTTTGACTATAAAACAAGCAAAAAAGAATAACATTTAAAACTTTTTATTAATATGTTTGCAACATTACAAAAACCTTGTTATTGTTTGTCCCGCGTTAACAAAAACAATAATAAAAATCTTAAAACAATAAAAATAAATGTTTTAAAATAATAACAATAAAAATCATCTCATAAAAATAAGAAAGCTTGTTATAACAAGTCACTGAAAGAAATTAGACCACCGTAACTGGTGGTTTTTTCTTGCCTAAAATAAAATCCCTCGCCTTAGATTATATAAAAAGGTACACCCCTCAAAGTAGCTCAACTTTACTTGTTGATATACTCGCAAATTAAATATATCTTGATGTACATAAACTTATTATATTCTAATTGAAAGACCAACCCAGCTAGGAGAACAGTTATGCTGACGCGTGTAGAAAAAGCTCAACAAAAATGGGGTGGTAGCCACACAGTAATTGATAAATGGCTAAACGAACGCCAAGACCTTATTGTACTTTATTGCAAAATTGCAGGTTTTACGCCGTACGAAAAACAAGATCAAGCATTGCCAGAGCCAAAACTAATTGAATCATTTTGCCAACTTTTAATGGATTACCTATCTGCGGGCCATTTTGAAGTGTATGACGATATAGCAAAAGCATGTGAAAAAAAGGGCTTACAGAGCCAAGAGCTTGCAAACTCTATTTACCCGCGTATTTCCAGTACAACCGACATAGCGTTAGATTTTAATGATAAGTACGCTGAAGTAGACAAAGAAGACTTGTTAAAGGGTTTTGATGATGACTTGTCTGTTATTGGTGAGGCATTAGAAGCACGCTTTGCACTTGAAGATGAGCTTATTGATAACTTGTTTTCTAATCACGCAAACTAATATGTTATTTACGCATATTAAAAAAGGGACCTAAGGTCCCTTTTTGCATTTACACAATAAACTTATTATTGTGCTGGTGCTTCTTCATTTTGAATTTCAAGTAATTCAACTTCAAATACAAGTGTTGAATTAGCTGGAATCTTACCTAAGTCACGGTCGCCGTAAGCAAGTTCTGAAGGAATAGTGAACTTGTACTTAGAACCCACTGACATAAGTTGTAAACCTTCAGTCCAACCAGCAATTACGCGGTTAAGAGGGAAAGTTGTAGGTTCGTTACGTGCATATGAGCTATCAAACTCAGTACCGTCTAATAAAGTACCTTTGTAGTGTACTTTAACTACATCAGTTGCTACTGGCTTTTCGCCATCGCCTTCGCTAAGTACTTCATACTGCAGGCCAGACTCAGTTACTGTAACGCCTTCTTTTTTAGCGTTGTCAGCTAGGTATTTAACACCCGCTTCTTTGCTTTTTTCAGACTCTACTTTTGCTTTTTCTTCTTGCTTAGTACGTACTGATGTATCTAGTTCAGTTAATACTTCGCGAATTTTTTCTTCGTCAATTTTTGCATTACCAGCAAGTGCATCTTCAAAACCACGGATTAGAAGTGCTTGGTCTAGTTCAATACCAATTTCTGTTTTGTCTGCTAAGTCTTTATTTAAAAAGTTACCTACAGATGCACCAATACCGTATGCTTGTTGCTGTTCTACAGTGTCTAATTTAACTTCAGCTTGTTCTTTTTTTGCTTCTTGATTACAAGCTGTAAGCGCTAAAACTGACGCTGCAATCAATGACAATCTAATCGTCTTTTTCATTTTAAATCTCCGACACACTTTGCAGTTGTCATTTTAATGTATTATTACTAGTTAAAGATTAACGGCCCACATGATAGGCTGCTTGTTTAATGACTAAATTCCACATTGTTAGCTAAACTAAAAACATATCCAGTGATTAGACAAACAACCTAGGCATTTAACGCGTCCTAGTCTAACCTCTCAGTCACTAAGAGTTAAGGGGAAATACCTGTAATATGTCGATATTTCGTACTTTTTTAATCGTATTTAGCTGTTTTTTAGCCATCGCCTGTACCGATAAAAAACAACACGCTGTAGCAAGTTACGAACATGCTGCACAAGGTGCGTTTTCATCAACACTTTCAAACGATGGTAAATACAGTTTGATCTCCTCTATCAACCATGGGGTCGCCCTGTGGGATAATCAACAGCAGGTACTAAAATACCAATGGTTTCAGCAGCAAGATCAAGACAGTTTGGTATACGCCGTTGCTATTGCTTTTGATAACAGCGTGGCTGTTACCGCCGAAAAAAACACGTTTGCTGTGTGGGATATAGCCACAGGCAAAAATAAAGGTTATTACAAAATACAAAAAGCCAGTATTCGCGATATTGCTATTAGCAATCAAGGCCGTAGTGTTTTATACGGCCGTAGCGACGGCGTTGTCGTATTTGTAAACCTAGAAACCGGACGTCGTATTGAGTTTTTAGGTCATCAAGATAAAGTTAACACCGTTGACCTATCACCTAACGGACGCTACGCCTTAAGTGGTTCTAACGATTATGTTGCTTACTTTTGGGATACACGTACAGGGCAAGTAATTCATCGTTTTAATCACCCAACGCGTGTTACCCAAGTGACGCTCGATCCACAAGGTCGCTATGCGTTTACGGCCGATAGTATGGCACAAGCAAATGTATGGAAGCTGACTACAGGTGATCTTGTGAGTAAACTGAAGTATATTGCGCGTCAGAAAATTTTTACTGCTGTGCGTTTTAACGAACAAGGCACTTTGCTTGCAACCGGCTCGCCAAATAAGCGCGTAGATTTGTGGCAAATACCAAGCGGTGAAAAGATTCAAACTTGGCAGGTTACCCCGCGCGAAGGCAGTAAGCCTAAATCGGCGGTGGTGCTAGATGTGACATTTACAGATAACGGTAAGTCGTTGTTAACCGAAAGCTCCAGCGGTATCGCAGAGCGATTTATTATACGAGAGAATAATGAACACAATTGAACATCGCTTAATGGAACTTGAAGCCAAAGTGGCTTTTCAAGATGAGACGATTGAAGTCTTAAATGATGAAATAAAAGTGCACCAGCAACTTTTAGCAAAAATGAAACGCCAAACTGAGCTGCTAGCAGAGAAGATTAAAGAGTCGCAGTCATCATCGTCTATGATGTCTGAAGCACCTGAGCCGCCTCCACCGCATTACTAAAACCGGTAAAAATTAGGCAATAAAAAACCGGGTTAGTCGCCCGGTTTAAATACACCAATTACTTGTTCAAATTGGCGAGTAGACGCCTGAACAGCGTTATCGGGTTGCGCCATTTTATGACCACACTCAACACACTCTACTTTTTCAACATCATGTTCTCTGTATAGCATCATAGTATCCATGGCTTTGCAGTCAGGGCACGATGCACCAGCAATAAATCGCTTCTTTTGTCTCACAACATTTTTCCTGTGGTTTGAACTGCCGCTATTTTATCGTATAACTTCACTTGTTGATACGCTTGATAAGAGCATTAAGTTCTATGTTATGATAGCGCCAACTTAACAAGGGCACAGCAAAGTAACGCATTCATGATCCAAATCTCAGAAATAGAACTACTTCGTGGCGGTAAAGCCTTATTAAAAAACGCATCAGCTACATTATTTCCAGAACACAAAGTAGGCCTTGTTGGCGCTAATGGCTGTGGGAAATCAACGTTATTTGGTTTACTAAAATCAGAACTACAACTAGATGCCGGTAACTGCAGCATTCCAAAAGATTGGTCTATTGCCTCTGTTAAGCAAGAGACACCTGCACTTGAAATAAGCGCGATTGATTATGTACTTCAAGGCCACCCAGAATACTACGCAATGCGCATAGCACTGCGTGAGGCCGAGAAAAACAACGATGGCGACACACAAGCCAAAGTACATATTCAGCTTGAAAACATTAAAGGCTACAGCATTGAATCAACCGCCGGTGAGCTATTACACGGCTTAGGCTTTGCCAATAACCTAATAGAAAACCCTGTCAGCTCGTTTTCGGGTGGTTGGCGTATGCGTTTAAACCTTGCCCAAGCATTAATACGCGACGCCGATTTACTATTACTCGATGAGCCAACAAATCACCTTGATTTAGATGCCGTTTATTGGCTTGAACGCTTTTTACGTGCTTATACCGGCACCCTTGTACTTATATCGCATGACCGTGAGTTTTTAGATGCGGTGGTTGACCAAATTTGGCATGTAGATAAGCAACTTATCAATGTGTACAAAGGTAACTACTCGCAGTTTGAACGCCAAAAAGCAGAGCGTTTACTACAACAACAAGCAATGTTTGATAAGCAGCAAGATCAAATTGCACACTTAGAGCAATTTATAACGCGCTTTAAAGCAAAAGCCAGTAAAGCTAAACAAGCACAAAGCCGTGTAAAAGCACTAGAACGCATGGAAAAACTAGCGCCAGCACATGCCGACTCGCCATTTAACTTTGAGTTTGCAGAGCCAAAAGCATTACCAAACCCACTAATGACAATAGATAAAGCCAAAGCGGGTTATGGTGACGTCACTATTTTAAATAATATAGAGCTAAACCTTGTACCAGGTAGCCGAATTGCTTTACTTGGTCGAAATGGCGCGGGTAAATCAACGTTAATTAAACTGCTTTCTGGTGATTTAGAGCCGCAAGCGGGCGAAGTTATTCAGCATCACGGATTAAATATTGGTTACTTTGCGCAGCATCAGCTTGAATCTCTTGATTTAAAAGCCAGTGCAATAACGCACATACAACGACTAGACCCAAAAGCCACTGAACAATCACTACGTGACTTTTTAGGCGGCTTTGCCTTCATTGGCGATAAAGCACTTGAGCCTGTAGCCCCATTTTCGGGCGGCGAAAAAGCACGTTTAGTGCTTGCCATGTTGGTATATCAAAAGCCAAACCTACTGCTTCTCGATGAGCCAACTAACCACCTTGATTTAGAAATGCGCCATGCACTTGTTATGGCACTACAAGGCTTTGAAGGCGCTATGGTTACCGTATCGCACGATCGCCACATGCTTAAAAATACTGCCGATGAGTTTTACTTAGTAGATGACGGCAAAGTGACCCAGTTTGGCTACGACCTAGATGCATATTACCAATGGTTACTTAACGCGAATAAAGAAGCGGTTAAAGCGCAGCAAACCGACGAGCCTAAAGCAAACCCAGGCGTTAACCGTAAGGAGCAAAAGCGTTTAGAGGCTGAATTTAGAAAAGCCACTCAGCCACTTAAAAAGCAAATTGAAAAGCTTGAAAAGCAACTCGATAAATTCACCGCTGAATTAAGTGAAGTTGAAGTGACCTTAGGTGATAACGAACTCTACAACGACGACAACAAAGCTAAGCTTAAAGAGTTATTAGCCAAGCAAGCAACGCTTACACCTAAACTTAACGACGTTGAAGAAGAGTTACTTATGGCACTTGAAGAAATGGAAGAAAAAGAGCAGGCATTCGCCGATGAACTTGCTCAATAGCGACCATTTTTGGCAGTTTGCGTGCACCTTGTACGCAAAGCCTGTGCAACAAACAACCTTGCTGGCACTACAAAACCAGCAAGGAAAAAACGTTAATTTATGCTTATTACTGCTTTATTTAGACTCATTAAATTTAAGCGTTAATGCCCAACAGTTAAATGAGTTAATAAACGCAATTAGTGAGTTTGATACTCACGCATTACAACCTCTGCGCGCTGCCCGTAGCTATTTAAAAGCTAACCAAAATACAATAAGTGATTACGCCACAATACGCGCAGAGTTGCTAAGCACTGAGCTAAAGCTTGAAAAACAACAGCAACATATGTTGATTGAAGCAGTAAATGAGCTTGAATTAATCGAGCATGCAGAACCAAACAATATTGAGCTGTATATGAAAGCCACTTAGGCTGCTACTTTTTATACCCTCCTCCACTGCTCATTCTCTTTTCTTTGTGCAAAAAACCTTTAAATAATTTATTCACAAAGAGGTTAAGAGGCGCTTCGCTTTTAGAGGAAAACAAACTAGATTACTTAGGTAAAAATATAAATATTGAGCGGTTGTTTAGCTCAGCATTTTATTACCCTGCCCTAATTTTCTTCTCTTTTTCTTCTTTTTGCGCAAAGACCTTTAAGTAATTTACTCACAAAGAGGTTAAGAGGCGCTTCGCTTTTAGAGGAAAACAAACTAAATTACTTAGATATAAATATTGAGCAGTTTGTTGCTCTACCCTCATTTACTTCTCATTCTTTTCTCTTTGTGCAAAAAATCTTTAAGTGGTTTACTCAAAAAAGTTTAAAGCGCTACGCTTTTAGGTAAAGTGAAAAACTCTCTTAGCTCTCAGTGGTAATAACTTAGTAGCCCTTAAAGCATGATCGAGATCAACTTAGCTTCACCCCTATATCTGCTTATGTAAATAACTTGATCTCGATCACGTTGCGACCTGCAAACACCACCTATGATTAACCCATCAACAACGAGGGGAACAACTCATGAACGTATTCTTTAGAGACTTTTTTACAGATCCAGTTTTATTTATGTCTTTTGGGTTTTTAACCATCGTTGTTTCTTTGTGTATATTTTTTGCTTTTTTCTTTTTGAAAAAAATACATGATGCAGAAATCCCCGAACAAAATTAAGCACGACGCACTAAAGCGCCTTATTAGTTTACTAGTTAGGCGCTTTTTATTTTCTGAAGCGAAAAATTTGGTACACTAGCTTTTCGTTTAATACAAAGTGCGTAGTACAAACATGATCTCTCAGTTCAAACCAGCATGGTGGATGACCAATCGTCACGTTCAAACCATAATGCCGCGTTTTTTCCGCCCATTTCACCACACTCGCTACGAACTTGAGCAACTTGATACACCTGATGGTGACTTTATTGAGCTCGCATGGTCACTTCCACATAACGAAACCGCTCCACTTGCCGTTGTTTTACATGGCCTTGAAGGCAATATAAATAGCTTTTATGCCAAAGGCATGATGAAGGCGTTAAAAAAGCAAGGTTATGCAGTTGTGCTTATGCACTTTAGAAATTGCTCAACTGAAGTCAATCGCCTACCTCGCGCTTATCACAGCGGTGACACCGCCGATTTAGCCTTTTTTATAAATCACTTAAAGCTGCAATTTCCTGAGCGCACTATGGTCGCTGTAGGTTTTTCGTTAGGCGGTAACGTACTGGCCAAATACTTAGGTGAACAATCACAAGCATGCCCACTAAGTGCTGCAGCGGTGGTATCTGCTCCTTATGATTTGTCGTCATCAAGCGATGTTATTCGTAAAAGCTTAGGTAAAATTTACCAAAAATATCTGCTCGATCGGATGAAAAAATCAATGCAGCGAAAGCTGCCACAAATTAAGCAGCAAATTTCACTAACACCAAAACAGTTAATGAAAATTGACGATTTATTAGAGTTTGATAATCAGTTAACAGCCCCTCTGCATGGTTTTGAAAACGCACACGATTACTATCGCAAAGCCAGTGCAATGCCGTACTTAAAAGATATCGCTATACCTACACTTATTATTCATGCCAAAGACGACCCAATGCTCTCAATTAAGGCTGTACCAAGTAGGCAAGACGTAAGTGAGCATGTTACGCTGCGCATCTCTGACAAAGGCGGACACGTTGGTTTTATTAGCGGTAAAAATCCGTTTAAGCCTATATTTTGGTTAGAGAAAGCCGTGCCATGCTATTTTGGGCAACATGTTTTAGGCAACGCAAACAAAGAGCAATTATGATTATCCCTTTTGAACAACTCGATAAAGATACACTATACAACCTAATAGAAAGCTATGTACTGCGCGAAGGCACCGATTATGGCGAAGTAGAAGCAAGCATCGAATCTAAAGTTAACCAAGTTAAGCTACAGCTTAAAAATGGCGAAGCAATGGTGTTTTTCTCTGAATTACATGAGTCAGTTACTATTATTTCTAAGGGCGAATTTAAAGCGCTGCAAAGTGAAGAGCATCAAGCAGAGGCGTTTGATTAAGGTGTAGTACTTGTAACTTTTGAATTGAACGTACACAATGGCTTTTTACCCAAAGAGCCAAAACATGATAAAACTCAGCACTCTAGTGGTAGCCATATCACTAGCTTTAACTAGCCAAGCCCAAGCAGAACAAACAATAACAGCATCTGACAAGGCAATTAAACTCGCTAAAGACACCATTTTAATTGATACCCATATCGACGTACCTTATCGAATTCACGAAAGCTGGGTTGATGTAACTAAAGCGACAACTGATGGCGATTTTGACTACCCTCGCGCTGTAAAAGGCGGTTTAAATGCCCCATTTATGTCGATTTATATTCCTGCGCATTTGGAATTTGAAGGTAAAGGAAAAAGCTACCAGCTAGCCAATCAAATGATTGATAGTATGGAAGCCATAGCCCAGCGCGCACCCGATAAGTTTGCTATTGCTAGCTCAAGCACTGATATAGAAGAGCAATTTAAACAAGGTAAGCTTTCTATAGCCATGGGTATGGAAAACGGCTCTCCTATTGAAGGGGATATGAAAAACCTTCAGCACTTTTACGACCGTGGTATTCGCTACATTACGCTAGCGCACTCGCAAAGCAACCATATTTCGGATTCGTCTTACGATATACGCCGTAAATGGAAAGGCTTAAGCCCATTTGGTAAAGAGCTTGTCACTGAAATGAATAATATTGGTATGCTAATCGATGTATCGCATATTTCTGATGATGCGTTTTATCAGGTTATGGATCTATCTAAAACACCCGTAATTGCCTCACATTCATCACTTCGTAAATACACGCCTGGCTTTGAGCGTAATATGAATGACGATATGCTATTGGCACTTAAAGAAAATGGCGGCGTTATTCAAATTAACTTTGGCTCAAGCTTTGTTACCGCTAAAGCAGGCAGTTGGGGCAAGCAGTTAAAAAACACAAAAGAGTCCGTTAAAAAAGACGGCACTAAATTAAGCAAAGATTTTGATGCTGCATACCGTGCTAAAAACCCATACCCATTTGCAAGCCTTGAGCAAGTACTTGATCATATTGATCACGTAGTTGAGCTAATTGGTATTGATTATGTAGGTATTGGCTCTGATTATGACGGAGTTGGTGACTCGTTACCTATCGGTTTAAAAGATGTATCTAGCTACCCTAATCTTGTTCAAGGTTTAATGGACAGAGATTACAGCGACAAAGATATTAAAAAGATTCTTAGCGGTAATTTATTAAGAGTTTTAAAACAAGCTGAAGAGTATGCGAAAAAGCATTAAAGCTTTTATCATATATTAGTAATTGGCTAAAAGCCCAAGAGCTAACTCAATATAAGCACGGCCTAGCCGTGCTTTTTTTATATCTAAGAGCTCAGTTATTTTCAGCAACCTTTCTCCTCGGGTTTCGTAAAACTCAACCCAAGCTACGGCAATAAAGCTATACCTAGGAGCAAATCACTTTTCTTCAGGCATTAAAAAAGGCCACCTGAGTGACCTTTTTCTAACAATTAACTTTAAAGTTAATTATTACGCTACGATAGTTGCTACAACACCAGCACCTACAGTACGACCACCTTCACGGATAGCAAAACGAAGACCTTCATCCATCGCGATTGGTGCGATTAGAGTTACTGTCATCTTGATGTTATCACCAGGCATTACCATTTCTACGCCATCTGGTAACTGTACGTCACCTGTTACGTCAGTTGTACGGAAGTAGAACTGTGGACGGTAACCTTTGAAGAATGGAGTATGACGACCACCTTCATCTTTCGAAAGTACGTATACTTCTGAAGTGAATGTAGTATGTGGGTTGATTGAACCAGGCTTAGCTAGTACTTGACCACGTTCAACATCTTCACGTTTAGTACCACGTAGAAGTGCGCCGATGTTTTCGCCAGCACGACCTTCGTCTAGAAGCTTACGGAACATTTCAACACCAGTACAAGTAGAACGAGTTGTATCATTGATACCAACAATTTCTACTTCGTCATTGATGCGGATGATACCAGCTTCAACACGACCAGTTACAACAGTACCACGACCCTGGATTGAGAAAACGTCTTCGATAGGCATGATGAAAGGCTTATCAATGTCACGCTCTGGCTCTGGGATGTAAGTATCAAGTGCGTTTGCAAGCTCAACAATCTTATCTTCCCACTCTTTCTCGCCTTCTAACGCTTTAAGCGCAGAACCAGCAATTAGAGGTAAGTCATCACCTGGGAAATCGTATTCTGAAAGAAGTTCACGAACTTCCATTTCTACTAGTTCAAGTAGCTCTTCGTCATCTACCATGTCACATTTGTTCATGAACACGATGATGTAAGGAACGCCAACTTGACGAGAAAGAAGGATGTGCTCACGCGTTTGTGGCATAGGGCCATCAGTCGCAGCAACTACTAAGATCGCGCCGTCCATTTGAGCAGCACCAGTGATCATGTTTTTAACATAATCGGCGTGACCAGGACAATCTACGTGTGCGTAGTGACGTGAAGGAGTATCGTATTCAACGTGAGACGTTGAAATAGTGATACCACGTTCGCGCTCTTCAGGAGCGTTGTCGATTGATGCGAAATCTTTAGCAACACCGCCGTATACTTTTGCAAGTACGTTAGTGATTGCTGCAGTTAGTGTAGTTTTACCGTGGTCAACGTGGCCGATTGTACCAACGTTTAC